>JBASCV010000047.1:0-47523 GCA_049651825.1 Bacteroidia bacterium | reverse complement strand
TGGTAATATTTACAGAACCAATAATGCAGGAACATCTTGGACTACTGTAAATAGTGGAACTACGGATGCACTAGGGGAAATAGAATTTTACAACTCAAACAATGGATATATTGTTGGAGGAAACGTTGCTAACAATACAGCTAAAATGCTTAAAACTACTGATGGAGGAGCTTCGTGGAACAATGTTGCATTACCAAGCGGAACAAAAAGATTAACAAAAATTGATTTTCTTGATGGCAATACTGCGTACGCTGTTGGACTAAATGGAACTATTTTAAAATTTACTGCATGTCCTCCAACTATTGTAATCTCAACTTCATCAATAAATGCAAGTAGCCATGGCGCTTGTGATGGTTCAGCAAATGTTAACATTTCTTCTACAAGCGGAACAGGTTATAGTTGCTTATGGAATACAGGGCATACAACACCTCATGTTTCTGGATTATGTGCAGGTACTTACATAATAACGGTAACAGATGGCTTAGGATTTGCAGCTGTTGATACTGTAGTAATCACAGAACCCGCTGATTCTGCATTTATTGATTCTACATTTATACTACAAACATATTCAACCAATGTAACTTTCCCTAGTAATTGCGATGGAACAGCTAGTGTTGTAGCTACAGGTGGAACACCGCCATATACTTATACTTGGAGTACTGGCGACACAACCGTTTCTTTATCTAACTTATGCTCAAACGTTTATTATATAACAGTAAATGATTCAAACGGACAAAGTTTATCATCAACCGTTTATGTTTCAGAACCAAATGATACAATTACCGACTCTATTAACTATCCTCCTATAGACACATTGTATATCGACCCCATAGATACATGTATCGTTGATTTTACAGCACCTATAGATAGTGCATTTATTACTGCATTTACAATTACAGATTCAATGACAGTATTGGTAGATTGGACGTTGTGGCAAAATGGGGTTGGAGTAACAATTACTACAGAGGTTGAATATACGAATATGGGCTTTAATTTGATGGTACTAACGCTGCATTGCAGCACAATAGAAAGAGAACTTTATAGCACTGTTGTACAAGATGTGATAGATACAAATCCGGTTTCAACAGGTATAAATAGTATGGCTTCATATACAAACATTAAAACCTACCCTAATCCATTCAAAGACAAACTTACTATTGAATTAGGAGGAACCGACAGAGGGACGAGTGACGTGAATATAAAAATAATGAACTCTTTAGGACAAACGATTTATACGACAAACCAATATTTAGAAAAAGGAAACAAATACATTGTAATTAACACAGAAAAATTCAATTCAGGAATTTACTTTGTTCAAACCATTTTTAATGGACATGCAAATATTTCTAAAATAATGAAATAATACTTTTTGAAAACAAAACCCGCTGTTGTATCTATCAACAGCGGGTTTTTATATAATTCTAATTAACAAGTTACTCAAATTTCACTTTCAGTTTCTACTTTTTTCCTCAACTCAAAGTTTTTACCCAAGTACACTTTCCGCACTTGTTCGTCATTAGCAAGGTCTTCGGCTGTACCTGCTTTTAGAATACTTCCTTCAAAAAGCAAATAGGCTCTATCGGTTATTTGTAGGGTTTCTTGTACATTGTGATCGGTAATCAATATACCAATGTTGCGTTTTTTTAATTTTGCAACAATGCTCTGAATGTCTTCTACGGCAATAGGGTCAACCCCTGCAAAAGGTTCGTCCAAAAGAATAAATTTAGGGTCGGCAGCTAAACAGCGTGCAATTTCGGTACGTCTGCGCTCACCACCCGACAGTCTATCACCAAGATTTTTGCGAATGTGTTGCAAATGAAACTCATTCAATAACTCCTCCAACTTTTCGCTTTGTGCTTGCTTGCTCAACTTGGTCATTTCCAGAATTGAACGAATATTATCTTCTACACTTAATTTACGAAACACCGAAGCTTCTTGCGCCAAATAGCCAATACCTAACTGTGCGCGCTTGTACATGGGTTCATCGGTAATTTCTTTTTCATCTAAAAATATTTTACCTGAATTGGGTTTCACCATTCCTACAATCATATAAAAAGATGTAGTTTTTCCGGCACCATTAGGTCCTAATAGCCCAACAATTTCGCCCTGTTTCACCTCAACCGTTACATTTTTTGCAACAGTACGGCTCTTGTATTTTTTTATTAAATTTTCGGCTCTTAAAATCATAGTATTAAAATACAAATTGCATGGTTCCTTTTATTGCAAATGGTATTACTCGTGGATTATCCAAGTACGACAAACGCCATATACCATCTATTCTGAAAATTTTAAAAATATTCTCAATACCTGCAGAAGCTTCCATATAAGGACCTCTGTTAAGAGTATTTAAAAAGTCTGGAAAAATCAATACGTCTTTATTTTGTTGATTTGCCTTACCAATTAAGGCTTTACCACCAACTACTTCTCTCCATTTTAATTTACGCATCAATGGAATTCGGTTCAAGAAAAAACCATCAAAATGATGTGATATAGTTGCCGAAGCATATTCATCACTTACAAATTCATAATAGTTCATCGCATTAAATGCGTAAATATCAGACACATAGGTTTCATTTCCACCATGTATCGTCATTAGTGGATATGGCAACACGCCCCATGTTTTTCCATATTCCAAAACATAATCAAAATAACCAATCGGATTTATTCTAATACGGTCATCAACGTTGAGAACAAGTTTATGATAATTATAATCACTAAAAAATAAATCTTTAACCCCCAATGTATATTGTGCTTGCAATACAGGGTAGCGAGTGCCTAAACTAGAGCGGGTAAAGGTGCCATCAAGGTATTTTTCGTCATACGCAAAGCGGGTAAGCAAACGAAACTCAGAAGTAACAATACTTTGTTTTTCTGCTATAACATTTGGCTTTTTATAGTACTCGTATTTAAAATCAGCGAGTGGCGACATTTGTCGGTTAAAGAAGCTCAATTTTGACGAGAAACCAGGAAACCATTGCCTTTCCAAATAAGCATGTACTTGGCGCACATTGGTTAAATTAGTTAATGGAGTGATACGAAATATGGATGCTAAAATATTATCGGCAGTAAACCCATTTTGGCTTTGACCTAATATTTCGTTATCGTTTTTGTAATACATACCCGCCATGGTACGATTTTTTTTCTCGATAAAAGTGCGCATACCAAAACTGTACTTAAATTTTTCATCGCGCACACCAAAGGCTACATATCCGCTCAATTCATACCACTTACTAAATTGATTACTAGTGCGCCCACCAAAGCGAAAACGATTGCCCTCAATTTGATTATAGCTATATATGCTGTAGTAGGGGCCATATTCAAAATTGCCATGCACTTTGTAACCAGTAACAAAAAGTTGAATTACATCAATCCAGGTACGATACACAGGTAACGATTGCAGGGTATCTACCATGTGATAGATTTGTTTTTCGTTCCGCGAAAGCGAATCGTGCCTGTTTTTAACCCAAAATTCATCAGTTTTATCAAATGCATCGTCCTTTACTTTTAAGTTTTCGGTGAAGGAATAAAATTTATCTTCACGTGGTGCGTTTACCATAAACTTATCGTAAGAGGCTGTTCTTCGGCCATATATACCCAGCATGCTTTTCTTTTTTTGCTCAATGGGATATGGATTAAAGTCAATTACCAATTTTTCTTTTTTCACAAGCCAAGCATCATTTACTTCTTGAAAGGTTTGTACAATGGCTGTAGAGTTGATGAAGTTTATATTTGCATCATCAGCAATACTCATTTCTATTTGCTTGATGGCGTAAGAAGAATCGGTAACCCATAAATTTCCTACAAAAGCAAGCTCTTGTTTGCGCTTGGGTTTAAATTTTAATTGATAGCATTTATAACCATCAATTTCCATGCTATCAATTAAATAAAACTTGAAGTAAAAAAGCGCATTATCCGAAATAGGGCTCACAAAATTTTTACCAAATACAATAATGGTGTTATCATAAATATTTACTTTTTGATACATATCGCCCATAAATTGGGAAACACTGGCATTTTCAACACCAGCAACCTTACTCGCTTTTATTATCTCATTATGAACTTTAGGACTTTTACGGAAATAATAATCAGATAACGATTCTGTCATGAAAACAGGCAAATAGGGCTTTTCTTTTACATTGCTACTATCAATATTATCGAATATAAAAGAGAAGGGCTGAAGTAATTTTTTGTTTTTAAAATCATCGTCAATATTATTGATATCAAATTCTATTTTATTGTAAACCTCATATTCATAAGCGGTTAAACGCTCTGTATTATTTTTATCTTTATTGGCAATTACTTTCTTAAGTATACGATGAGCAGGGTTTTCACCAGGAGTAACTTCAATGGTCATTAACTCTACACCTTGTGTTAATCCAATGTTTACATCTTGTTCGATGCCCGATTTTATTGCTCGTGCAACCCTATTGTAACCGATATAAGAAATAATTAACGAATCAGATTTTTCGGTAGTTATAATGGAATAATAGCCATCCAAATCAGTTGTAGCGCCCGCTCGGGTACCTTTTAGAATTACGTTTACAAAAGGCAGGGGCTCACGCGAAATGGCATCAACTACTTTACCTTTTACCTTAGTTGTTTGAGCGAACAAAGGCAAAGACAAAAGCGTTAAAAAAAATAAAACAAAACAATATTTAAACTTTATGGTATGCACATTTTAACTATTAAGTGTATAAAAAAAGAGCAATAATAATGCCATTCGTTAAGCATTGTAAACTAGCTTGACTTTTTTTGTTGCATTATCACATATCGAGAAACAAATATACTTGCTTCGTATAAAAAATACAATGGAAACGCAACCAACAACTGAGATGTAACATCAGGAGAAGGGGTAATTACCGCTGCAACAATAAGTATTACAACAACAGAATATTTACGGTACTTGCGCATAAGTTCGGGAGTAACTATTCCAAATTTGGTTAAAAAATAAACAATAACAGGCAATTCAAACACCAATCCAGAGGCTATTGTAAGAGTTGTAACTGTAGAAATGTACGACTCCATGGTGAAATTATTTTCGACCATAGCACTTACCTGATAATTGCCCAAAAAATTAATGGTTAAAGGAACAATAATATAATAACTAAATAAAACGCCAGAGATAAACAAAAAAGAAGCGGAAACAATAAAACCAATGGATGCTTTTCTTTCTTTTTCGTGCAAAGCGGGTTTCAGAAATTTCCACAACTCCCACAAAATAAATGGCGAACCCAAAATGATGCCACCTAAAAATGCAATCCACATATGCGAAGTAAATTGATCGGCAGGCCCTAAACTTTGAAGTTTAAAGGTATAATTACCAAAACAAAGTTGATCGCCTATTTCGAGCCAATGCGATAGTCTACAAAAAGCCCGATAGGTTAAAAAATCGGGACGAATTGGGCCAAAAATGACGGTATCAAATAAAAATTCAGGAAAACAAAATAAAACGGCAGTAATAATAACTACTACAATAACCGAACGAATAATGTGTGTGCGCAAGGCATCAATATGCCCCCAAAAAGACATTTCTCCGTTTTCGTTAGTTGGTTTATTAAAAAGTCCGAACAGTGCCATAAGTTGAACGGTAAAGTTAAAATAAAAATCAGCTCATTAACATGTAAAGAGGTATATAAAATAAAAAATTACTTACCTTTGAAACATATGAAACAAGTATTTATTAAATGTATCCCATTTGTAACGGTTGCCATCGTTCTAGTAATGTTATTATCATTACACTTTGGGTGGCTAAACAAGTTCTCGTTCGACTCGGAATACGCTAGCGTTCAAGGGATTGACTATTTTGCGGTACCAAAATCGTTTTTAAATTTGATGGAAGGACGCAGTATATTTGACACCTGGGGTGGAACGCCATATGGCCCAAGAGCAACTTGGTACTTGGCGCACCCTGCATTTAGTGTATTTGTAGCATCGTGGTTTTCATTTTTCCCTCCTTGGATTAGTTATTGGTTATTCATCGTTTTTTCGATAGCCATTTTGGCTTATTGTGCCTATTTTATTGCTAAAGCAAGTAATAAGCAACTCAATAAATATTTGACTTATTTTTTAATGCTTTGCGCGTTCCCAGTGTATTGGATGCTTTACGTAGGCAATATGCAAGCACCACTTGTATTGGCTTTAGGTTTACTTTTAGTGGCAGTATACGAACTTACCTACTCAGAAAGTGAAGCCGACACAAAAGCTGCCAATCAAAAATTAATGGCAGGTTTACTGATTTCATTTTTTAGTAAACCTATCGTATTACTAATGTTACCTGTTTTGCTATTTACCAAGGAAACCCGCAGAACCACAATTGTAAGCTTGATAATATATGCTATTGTATCGTTTTTATTTATTGTTGTACCCGTTTTAAATCCGCAGGGAGTTGGTTTAGAAAAGCTATTCACAGTGATGTTCGACTTTGATTACATTAAAGAGAACATGAACATCTATAAAAATGGCTATAAACTAAATGAATACATGAAAGACAATAGCATTCATTGGTTGAATTTGATTGCGCAATCAGAGTACAAGTTTATGCATATTGATGTTTTCTCGTTACCGGTTTTTGTTGATACTTACTTGAATAAAAGCACTTCGGCAAGTATATACAAGCTACCTATTTATTTATCGTTATTTTTATCAGTAGGCGTAGCACTCATAAAGGATAAAAAAACACGATTAGAAAGCACCTTATTATTGATAATGGCCATTTCGCTCTCGTTTTTCTTGAGTTATAATACTGTTTGGGAATACCAATACACATCAGCACTTCCCGTTATGGCAATGATGCCTATTTTATTAGAAAAAGATGTTTTTTACAGAAAATACATCAAATTTATATTGATTATAGGAGCGTTTATTTACTTACCTAGCTTATATTTTTTGGTACGTAAAAGCAATTTTGAAAGCTTGGAACAAACAATTATTCGTCTTAACAGAGTTGTGCCTGTGTTATTGATGTTTTTAATAATGATAACAGTAGTTGCGTTTGCAGTTAAAAAGCACGCCAGTATTAGTGTTGACGAAGATGATGACGCAAACAACAATGCTGCTGAAAACAACAGCAGCGAAATAAATACAGATAATGCGCCTTTAGTAGCCACTATTACAGAAACAACTACTGAAAAAAGTGCAGCCCTTGAAAAGGAAACAACAACAGAAAGCACAGAAAACCAAATAGTTACCGAAACTATAACAAAAGAAAAGCCACAAGGTAATTTTTTACAACGCTTATTTTTTGATGAATCAACAACAGAAAAAAAGGCGGAGCAAACAAATATCAGCACAAAAAAAACAACACCAATACAGGCCAAAACTGTGGCACAAACTGAACAAAAAGCTAAAAATGAGCCTGTTGCAAAAAAAACAAACAAAACAAAATCGAACAAAAATTTTATTGAACGGTTGTTTTTTGATGAATAATACCTGCCTTCACACGTTGAATAAAGAGTTAATTTACATTGTTATAAGTTAGATGAAAATATTAATTACAGGCGCAACAGGATTTATTGGCAAACATCTTGTTAAAAGATTGTTAGCCGATGGACACACTGTTCTAGCAATTGTAAGACCGAACTCAGATACAGCTTTTTTGGATACACACAATGTATCGTACTTTAATTACAACGCTAACAACGATTCACTTTTTAGTTATTTACAAGCAGAGCAACCAGATGGCATCATGCACCTGGCTTCAAAGGTTGTAGTAGAGCACACAAGCAATCAAATTGATGATATTATTGGTAGCAATATTTTATTCCCAACTCATTTGCTTGAAGCTGCCGTAAAAGCAAATGTAAAATGGTTTATTAATACCGGCACTTTTTGGCAACACTATGAAAACAATAGTTATTCGCCTGTAAACCTATATGCGGCAAGCAAACAATCGTTTGAGGATATTGCACGCTATTATTTTGAAAGTTCAAACATTAATTTTGTTACTTTTAAGCTTTCTGACACGTTTGGTCCAAACGATAATAGACCTAAAATTGTAAACTTGTGGATACAAAGCGCATTATCGGGCGAAACACTTGAAATGTCGGCAGGAGAACAAATTATTGATATTTCGTATATTGATAATATAGTTGATGGCTTTTTAACTCTTTCTAATCTGATTTCCAGCGACTTTAAAAGAGCGATATGTGGAAAATCGTTTGTTATAAAATCAGAAAAACGCTTGAGTTTAAAAGAGCTTGCACAAGTGTTTACAACTGTTACGGGCTTGAAACCGAATATTACTTGGGGTAAAAAAACATATAGAAAAAGAGAAGTTATGCAGCCTTGGCAAGATGGAGAAACTATTCCTGGTTTTACACCAAAAGTTAGTTTAGAGGAAGGAATAAAATTAGCATACAAAAACATTGATAAATAAAAGACCGAAAATTAAAACATGAGCAAGCTTGTTTCATTTGTAGTTCCCTCTTTTAACGAAGAATTAAATATCAGAGAAGTTTACAAAGCTTTAACAGCCGTTATTGCTAAAACGAACTATAGGTATGAAATTATATATATCGACAACGGTAGCTCTGACGGTTCATTTGAGATTTACAAAGAACTTGCAAAAAAAGACGAAAATGTAAGAGCAATTACATATTCAAGAAACTTCGGCTACCAAATGGCGCTAAAAGGTGGGATCGATAATGCAAAAGGCGATTGTGTGGTTTGTATTGATGGCGATTTACAAGACCCACCTGCATTGATATTGGGTTTTCTAGAAAAATGGGAAGCCGGTTTTGATGTGGTTTATGGTATCAGAAAAAAGAGAAAAGGGTCGCGATTAATGGCTTTTACTTATAAACTGTACTACAAAATAGCCAACTCACTTAGCGATATAAGTTTACCGCAAGATGCCAGCGAATTTGCGCTTATTGACCGTAAAATTGCTGATATTTTGAAAGCTTTACCGGAAATGAACCTTTACCTACGTGGACTGCGCTACTGGTGTGGCTTTAAGCAAACCGGTATAGAATATACCCGAAATGATAGAGAAAGGGGCAAAACAAAATTCAACTTTGCTCGTAATCTAGAATTAGCGCTTGATGGCATTACCGGCTTTTCGAACAAACCCCTTAAAATGTTACTTTACATGGGTTTGATTTGTATATTTATTAGCTTATTGCTGATGATATATACCGTTGTAATTCGTTTATTTTATTTAAACATTGCATCGCCAGGATGGGCGTCAATACTCATAGCGGTAGTATTTTTTGGAGGCGTTCAACTATTCTCACTAGGCATTATGGGGCAATATATAGGGCGAATTTTTACAGAAGTAAAACAACGACCAAAATACATTATTAACGAAATTATTGAAAACGATAAAAAAGCATAACACAATGAAAGTAGTAATTTTAGCTGGAGGCTTAGGCTCTAGATTAGCCGAAGAAACCGACATTCGTCCGAAACCAATGGTTGAAATTGGTGGTCAGCCTATTTTATGGCACATCATGAAAATATATTCGTACTATGGATTTAATGAGTTTGTAGTATGTCTTGGCTATAAAGGATACGTGATTAAAGAATATTTTGCTAATTTTTTCATGAACCACTCTGATATTACCTTTGACTTGGGGAACAATACAATGGAGGTACATCGCTCAGGTTCTGAAAACTGGAAAGTTACCCTTGTTGAAACAGGAAAAGATACACTTACTGGTGGACGTATAAAACGTATTGAACCATACATAAACAACCAAGCATTTATGCTTACTTATGGCGATGGTGTTGGGAATATTAAAATTGATGAACTGGTTGCTTTTCATAAACAAAACAAAAAACTTGTAACGGTTACAGCCGTTCAGCCCGATGGACGATTTGGAGTACTTGACATTAAAGACAATCATGAAGTTGGCTCGTTTCTTGAAAAGCCCAAAGGTGAAGGCAATTGGATTAATGGAGGCTTTTTTGTGTGCGAACCACAGATATTTAAGTATTTAAAAGACGACTCGACCATTTGGGAACGCGAACCACTCGAAAATTTAGCAAAAGATAACCAACTGATAGCGCACAAACATTTTGGCTTTTGGAAACCGATGGACAAGCTAAAAGACAAACAAGATTTGAACGAATACTGGGCAAACGGAACTGCTGAGTGGAAAATATGGTAAATCTGTTGTAAAAAGCAGTGAAATTGAAACTATCTGAACAAAAATAACTATCTTCATTTGTTGATAATTATTACTTTAGTAGGATGCTAGATTTATTCGCAAATACATACAAAGGCAAAAAAGTAGTTGTTACCGGAGATACCGGTTTTAAAGGCTCTTGGCTATGCATTTGGCTAAAAGAGTTGGGAGCCGATGTTTATGGCTACGCATTACCGCCACTAACAGAAAAAGATAATTATGTAGTAACGGCCTTAGCCTCTAAAATCAAACACACTGATGGCGATATAAGAGATAAAGATAAGTTACAGCATTTTTTTCATAGTATACAACCCGATATTGCATTTCATTTAGCAGCTCAACCACTTGTTATTGAATCATATAACAACCCTCATTACAATTTTGAAACCAATGTAATGGGTACTGTTAATTTTTTTGAAGCTGTGCGCAACTGCAACAGTGTTAAAGTAGCAATAAACATTACCACCGACAAGTGTTACCAAAACAACGAATGGGTTTGGGGCTATCGCGAAAACGATGCAATGGGTGGTGATGACCCCTACAGCGCATCAAAAGGTTGTTCGGAATTAATTACCAATTCGTATTTAAAATCGTTTTTCGGCAAAGGAAATACACACATTGCTTCGGCACGTGCCGGTAATGTTATTGGCGGTGGCGATTGGGCAGCAAACAGAATATTGCCTGACAGTATAAAAGCTTATCAAACAAAACAAGAGTTAACCATTCGTAACCCTGAAGCGGTGCGCCCTTGGCAATTTGTGTTAGAACCACTTTATGGTTATTTAAAACTAGCACAAATGCTACTCACACAAGGAAAACAATTTTCTGGCGGGTGGAACTTTGGCCCATCGGCATACGAAAACTACAGCGTTAGTGATGTAGTTAATGAAATAAAAAAAGTAATTCCTTCGCTAAACGTTAATCTTAGCGATAATAACAACAAGCCACACGAAGCTGGCTTATTGAAATTAGATATTACTAAAGCTGTAAATGTATTGGGCTGGAAACCTAAATTAAATTTTGAACAAACAATACATTTTACAATACAAGGCTACCTTGATGAATTGAGTGAAACAAGCAATTGTTATCACTCACGAGTAATACAAATAAACAATTATTGCGCTTTATAATATGTCGAGACTGAATGAGATAAAACAACAGATAAATACGCTAATAGAAGAATATTATAATGAAGCGTTTAAGGAAAAAGCATTTGTAGCGGGTGCCTCGGCCGTGCCTGTAAGTGGAAAAGTATTTGATCATAAAGAGTTATCTTACATAACAGAATCGGCTTTAGACGCATGGTTTACAACAGGAAGATTTAATACCGAGTTTGAAAAAAAACTTGCAAAGTATATTAATGTAAAATCGGTTCTTACTGTAAATAGTGGCTCTTCGGCAAACCTTGTTGCGTTTTCGGCACTAACCGCAAAAGAACTAGGTGAGCGCGCAATACAACCTGGCGATGAGGTAATAACAGTAGCCGCATCATTCCCAACAACAATTAATCCAATGTTACAATATGGTGCGATACCCGTATTTTTAGATGTTGAAATACCAAGCTACCAAATTGATGTAACACAGCTTGAAAAAGCACTGAGTTCAAAAACAAAAGCTATAATGGTTGCGCACACACTAGGCAACACATTTGATTTAGAAACGGTTTCGGCTTTTTGTAAAAAAAATAATTTATGGCTTATTGAAGACTGCTGTGATGCATTAGGAAGCACCTACAATGGCAAACATGTAGGCACATTTGGCGACATTGGAACACTCAGCTTTTATCCTGCTCATCATATAACAATGGGCGAAGGAGGAGCGGTATTTACATCCAACTCTAAACTAAAAACTATTATGGAGTCGTTTAGAGATTGGGGGCGCGATTGCTGGTGCGAACCAGGTAAAGACAACACGTGCGGAAAACGTTTTTGTTGGCAAGCTGGCGATTTACCTATGGGGTACGACCACAAGTATATCTATTCTCGACAAGGCTTTAATTTAAAAATTACTGATATGCAAGCAGCACTTGGAGTTGCTCAGCTAGAAAAACTTGAAGGTTTTGTTGCCATACGAAGAAAAAATTTCGACTTACTTCACAAAGGCTTATCAAAACACAGTAGCAAACTTATTTTACCTATTGCAACAAAAAATTCAAACCCATCATGGTTCGGATTTTTGATTACGCTAAAGGATAATGCCGGCATTAACAGAAACGAACTGGTTCAAAAGTTAAACGATAAAAAAATTGCTACACGACTGCTTTTTGCAGGCGACTTAAGAAAACAACCTTATTTTAAAGATTACAAGTATCGTGTAGTTGGCGAACTAAACAATACCGAAACCATTGTTAACAATACCTTTTGGATTGGTGTAACACCAATGATTTCAGAAGAAATGATTGCTTATATATGCAAAAGCTTTGATGAATTATTATCCTAAGCATTAGAAATTTATTTTTGATAATGAAAGTATAATTTGTAAAACGCCATTGATGCAAAGCAATATAACCAATACTACTATTTGGAGTAAATTAAAAAAACAAGAAAACAATATTCTTGGCGTTATACTGTACATTGTGGCTTTGGTGTATATTTACCAGTACTACAAATCGCCAGATAAATATGCCATTACCTCGCCTGACGAAGTATTTTACTATATAGAAGCGAAAGCCATTGCAGCTCACAACTCCTATCAAACACCACTAAGCTTAGATGGCAACACTTCATTAATTGGCGATTTTGGTTCGCACGGTATTAGCTATGCTCTTAAAGACGGGTGGCTATCTAAATTATTGTTTCAACCGAACGACCCACCGCTCATATTTATCAATTTACTCACGTGCTTAGTCGTTTTATCGTTAATACTATCTTTTAAAACATTAAGTGTAAACATACGTTTAAAAATAGCACTGATAGTAGCAACGCATTATATTTTATTTTGGTATTCGCTCTCGTACATGCAAGAAACAATACAGTTTTTGTTTGCGATATTGGCTTTACGTGGCCTGTACATAATCTATCAAAACCCTGCAAACATTTCAAAAAAGCATCTCTATCAATACATTGCTATCATTGCTATTGCTATTACTTTTCGTTACGGTTGGTTTATTTGGGGCTTAGGCTTATTACCCTTATCTCAAAACAGTAGAACATTCATAAAGCATAGTCTAATAGTATTAGGACTTTTCGTTTTCGCTCTTTTCATTGGAAAATATATTTATGCACCTTATCCTTACGAAGAGATTACAGCATTCAAATTAATACGAAGCAACTCCTTGTCGTTAATCGATTCTACACAATTAATATGGGACGGATTAATTAACAATTTGCAACTTTATTTTACACCTACCAAAAATACAATTACCAGTTTGATGAGATATTTATTATTAATCTTATTAATCACAAATACTATATATGCTATCATCAAAAAAAATAAATTTACTATTGCTTGTACACTAATTGCCTGGACATACTTTGTTATATGTATGGCTTTTTATTTTTTAACATGGCAAGCCGATGAACGTATATTAGCAATACTTCATCCATTACTTGCATTTTCGTTAATAACCATCAATAGCTCTATACTACTTTATCCACTAGTGGTTATTCACTTAATTCTTTTTCCTTTAGCAATTGATACTCGCATATCTAATTACAAAAGCTTAATTGATGTTGAAACCTATACTGCAAACCGGATATCGCAAGAAGCATCATACTCAAAAATTGCTCAACTAATAACGGATGATAAAGATGTTGTAATATCAATTACACCCATGATAGTTTGGCATGGAAATCCTAATTATATTACACAGCTACCATTGAAAACAAATAAAGGATATTCAATACATTACCGCCAGTATATAAATGCGAGTGATTTAAGAAAAAAACACAAAGCAATGTATTCAATTACACAAGAACCAATACTTGAAGGAGGATTTCAACTAATATACTCTGATAAGTGGATATTTTTCTATAAAAATTTGAATTAAAAAAAGAAACATATCGTTAAATTTGCAGTGAATGAAAAAAATCAAATGGGATAAACTAAAAAAGATAGACACAATAATACTTTCAATATTATTGTGTTTCATTGTTGCACTTTATATTTTGCAATTCAATAAAGTTGCTAATAAAAATGGAATATTTGGCCCTGACGAATTTTTCTACTATTTAGAAGCCAAAGCTATATCTGCTCATAACATATACCAAACACCACTTACATTGGATGGTAATACATCTATTATAGGCGATTTTGGTTCGCACGGAATATGTTATGCACTAAAAGACGGTTGGTTAGCAAAACTATTTTTTCAGGCTGACGACCCTCCAGGCATTTTTATAAACCTACTCACATTCATAATCACCCTATTATTAATTCTTTTATTTAAACCATTCGAGTTTAATACCCGTGTTAAAATTGCACTCATTGTGTGTACCTACCATATTTTATATTATTATACACTTTCGTACATGCAAGAAACTATACAGTTTTTATTTGCTGTTTTAGCATTAAGAACCTTGTATATGTTATACAACTCTGCTCAACCCCAAAAAAGCAAGTATCTCTACTACTATCTGGCTATCATTTTAATTGCTATAGCATT
Source organism: Bacteroidia bacterium (assembly GCA_049651825.1). GTDB lineage: Bacteria > Bacteroidota > Bacteroidia > 2-12-FULL-35-15 > 2-12-FULL-35-15 > 2-12-FULL-35-15. The sequence goes on along the minus strand of JBASCV010000047.1, from coordinate 32,793 downwards.
TAGATATGGCTGGTTTATATGGAGTTTAGGTCTGTTGCCGATGGCAATAAACATAAAAGATTTTTTCAAATGGATTGGAGTGGTATTAGGTGTTATGCTTTTTGCTTTATTTATAGCTAAGTATATATACGCCCCATATCCTTATGAAGAAATTGTTGCCTATAAAATTATTGGAGATGAGAATTTTTCAATTATTAACTCGCTAATAATTGTATTTAAAAAGTTTTTCAATAATTTAAATCTATTTATCACACCCGACAAAAGCATTGTAACCACAGCAATGCGATACCTTTTGTTGGTTCTATTACTACTTAGCACATGGTTTTCGATAGAAAAACGGAGTAAATTTACAATAGCCTGTACAATAATAAGCTGGGGCTACTTATTAGCTTGTTTGGCACTATATTTCTTAGATCAAAAAGCCGATGAACGCGTACTAGCTGTTTTAAACCCTGTACTAGCATTTTGCCTAGTTGGCAATGGCGAAAAATATATCTTTTATCCAATAATTATTGTACAACTCCTTGTATTTCCAACAGTATTTAAAGAAAGAAACGCAAATCTTGACTATGCACTCAGAGCAATAAATACGCCAGAAGCAAAAATTTCTAGAGTAGAAAGTTATACCAAAATAAGAAATCTCGTTGACCAAGACAAACCGGTTATTATAAATGTCACGATTGACTTTTCAATGAATGCACAAAATTTTTTCATCGATTTTCCGCTAACAACGGACACGGGTTATCCAATTCTTTATTATTTATATATTAATGGAGCAAATAAACGAGGAAAATATAAACCTCAATATAATATTGCAGTCACACCTATATTTAATCCCAATGAAGAGTTAATATATTCGGATAGGTGGATTTATTTTTATAAGATTAAATAGGAGGCGATTTGAAAGAGATTGTAAAAAAGAAGTGGCTTGGGAAATACGATTTAGAAACCATCGTACTTGGGATTATTTTATACGGAATAATACTAACGTACCTTTATCAGTTTTCTCAAATTGTAGGGAAATACGAACCCTGGACAACAGATGAATTTTTTTATTATACTGAAGCAAAAGCGATATCAGCCTACAACAATTATCAAACACCTGCAAGCTTAGATGGAAACACATCATACATTGGAGACTTTGGGTTTCATGGAGTTAGTTATGCATTGAAAGATGGTATTTTAGCAAAGCTATTTTTTCAAAGCCAAGACCCACCCTTATTATGGAATAATGTATTAACCTGTTTCGCAATTATTGTAATTGTTTTATTATTCAAACCACTTAGCTTTAAAACAAGGCTAAAAATTGCCATACTAATTTCTAGCCACTATGTGCTTTATATGAGTTCATTTTCATATATGCAAGAAACCATCCATTATCTGTTAGCTGTAATAGCGCTTTGGTATTTGCATAAATTTTATGCTTACAATTATACAAACGCTAATCAGCAAAATAAATATATTTATTATTACCTCATAATCATATTAATTGCAACAACCTTTAGATATGGTTGGTTTATATGGGGTTTGGGACTACTTCCACTTGCAACTGATCTAAAATCATTTATCAAATGGGGATTTGTTGCTTTTGGGCTATTGGTTTTTGGCGTTTTTATTAGCAGATACATTGCTGCTCCCTACCCTTACGACAATATGGTTGCCGATAGGATTATACGAGAAGAAAAGTTTGCATTGCTTAATTCGATTAAAATAGTATGGGATGAGTTTACAAACAATGTGCAGCTATATTTTAGTCCGGCCGAAACACATACAACAACAATTATGCGTTATTTATTATTTGTTTTATTAATTACAAGCACATATTATTCAATAAAAAAACGCAACAAATTTACTATTGCTTGTACAATAATAAGTTGGGGATATTTTATGGCAGAGCTTGCTTTTTATCATGTGTATTGGGGATACGATGAACGAGCACTTGCTGTACTGAACCCCATTTTAGCATTTTCACTGATAGGTAGCTGTAACCCTTATTTCTTTTACCCAATAATGATTATTCAACTATTCGTTTTACCAGGTGTTGTTAGCGAAACTAAAGCACGAAATGAAAATGCAATAGCCGTTAATGCAAAAACACCAGAAAGGCTAGAACGAGAAGCCGCTTACAACCGAATAAAAGATTTAATTACTGATGAAAAAAGAGTTGTAATAGCTACTGATGTGCAAATGGTTGTGCACGGAACAGCAAATTATTTCATTAACTTTCCTTTAATCAACAGCAAAGGATATCCTATACACTATCGATTACACATGTATGGCACTGATTTAAAAGGGACGAACCAACCTGACTATATTTTAAATTTGCACCTAGATCCTGCTGCGGACAAAAACCAGTTAATTTATTCCGACAAATGGATATACCTATATAAAGTTCCAAAATAAATGAAGTACGATAAAAAAGAAATATTACAAATTACAGACACGATACTCTTATTAGGGCTTGTTGCAATTATTGTTTTTCAGCTGTATACAACATTTGAAAGCAAACAAAGCATTATCGAAAACCCTAAAGTATACGTTGAAAACAACTATAAAAAAGATTTCATTTCTACGTACGGAGAACGCTTTACTGAAATAAAAAAAGTATTCGAAAAGCCAACAAAAATGGGATACATTAGTGAAGAAAACGAAGACCAATCTATATTTTGGACTAATTATTTTTTAACACAATATTATTTAGCACCTCATTTAATTGTAAAAAACAACAAAACATGTGATACTATTTTATATAACATATACAGTACCAAACAAATAAACCCTGCAACTAATTTTCATTTAAATAATGGGTGGCATATTGTAAACGACTTTAATAACGGACTAATTGTACTTGCAAAATGATGTTTTATTTATCCATACTATTCGCACTTTTGCTTGGTTTGTTTTTTGGAATATTTTTATTTCAAAACATTTCTATAAAGTCCAGATTATTGCTCAATTTATTTATCCCTATCGGTATAGGTCTATCATCAGCAATATATATATCGTTAAACTTAATAAACTTCCCATTTCTGTTAATATGTGCAATAGAACTTATAGCAATTGGCGTTTTATTCATACAAACAAAAAATAATCTATCGCCATTTTTAAAACCAAAATTCAGTATAAATACATTATTTCAACAGCCTATCTTATTACTGCTTACAGTTGTTTATTTTTATGCTTGGATACTAGACACAAGTATTTTCTTTTTTGACAGCATTAAAGAACCTCATGGATTATGGGACGCATGGAACTATTGGAACTTAAAAGCAAAATTTATAAGTAAAGCACCAGATGAATGGCCTGCCCTATTTCACCAAATGATTTCCGAAGATTTTCATGTTGACTACCCGCTACTCCAAACAGGCTTTATTGCAAGATGTTGGCGAGGTTTACAAAACGACCCTGTTTGGGTTCCTATACTACTTGCCTATACATTTACATTTTGTACCATTGGCTTATTGTCATCAGCTGTAGGTCATTTCACAAATAATAAAAGAGGATTAATTGCAGGATTAATTATGTTAGCCACCCCATTTTTTATGGTTATGGGCGATTCTCAATATGCCGACAATACGGTTGGATTCTTTTATTTAGCAACCATAGTACTGCTTACTTTTGCAAGAAATGAAAAAGAAACTTCACCCCAATTATATATAGCGGTAGGTATTACAGCCTCATTATCAGCATGGAGTAAAAACGAAGGTTTATTATTTATAACCTGTTTATTTGCATCTCAATTAACACTAATATTTACAAAGAAACCAATTGTTTTATTTAATGAATTAAAATATATTTTAATTGGTGCGTTACCCATATTGCTACTTATTTTTTATTATAAAACTGCTATAGCACCTCCAAATGATATTGTTAGCGCACAAGGTGAAAGCACGCTAGTAAAATTAAAAGACACCATGCGCTATTCCACTATTTTTGATTGGCACATACAAACATTTGGCACATTTGGTAAATGGTTTATGAACCCTTGGTGGTTATTTTTAGGGGCAATTATTTACAACGGAATTAACTTAAAAAAATACAAAACAAGTAATCTAACTAACTTAACCCTTATTTTATTAATGGTGCTAGGTTTTTTTATGATATATGTAATTACACCACTACCACTTGTGTTTCACTTATCAACGTCTATTCACAGATTGTTTTTTCAATTATTCCCGTCATTTATCTTTGTTTATTTCCTTTTTCTGAAAGAAAGAGATACAACAGTTTAAAAAATATTAGTTATGGAAATGTTAAAAAAAATTATTTACAACAAGTGGTTTTTTCCTTCACTACTTCTTTACTATGGAATATTTTACATTCTTTTTGGCGAATGGTACACAAAAACGGTATCAACAGACGGTTTTGTATTTTACAACATAATGATATATTGGGAAAAACAAAAACATTTTGATACCTACTATGTTTACCGAATATTACCAGTATTTATATTTCGTACAGTTTATAATTTATTTTCAATTAACACAAGTGTAGAAAATGTTTTTGTTGGATTTCAAATTTTCAACCTATTAAGTATAATAACATCAAGTATTTTTCTCAAAAAAATATTTGGTTTATTTAAAATATCGGAAGAAAAACAAGTGCTGGGAATGTTTATTTTCCTAACAAATTTTGCACTTCTGAAATTCCCATTTTACTTATCAGTAATGACAGACAGCTTTGCAATTATGTTAAGCGTATTACTTTTATACTTCTATCTAAAAAACAACACACTTTTAATTGCCACAACTACATTATTATTGGCATTTACTTGGCCAATGGGGTTTTATCAAGGATTATTATTTATTGCTTTGCCAGTAAAATTCCAAAGTCTATCACCACTAAACGAATTACAAAAAAAGCTTATTAGTGGCGGAGCAATACTATATGTACTTATAACAATTGTAATTTACGTTTACATTCAACAACAGGAAATCAACATTCAACAAGTTGCTAAAATAGACAGAACATTACTACACCTAAGTATAGCAGGAGCATTAATTGCTTATTTATTTTTTTCAAAAATATTTTACAATCAAAATCTTTTAAACATAAAATCCTTTTTCGAAAAATTAGATTATAAACGTATTGCGCTAGCCGTTTTTGTATTTGTAATTGTTACAAGCATTGTAAAAATGCTAAATCCATCACCAGAACCTACATATACTACCGAACAAATGCTCCGTGATCCCTTTATGCATGCACTTATAAAACCACTAATTTTTATTGTTGCCGACATAACATATTTCGGAATTGCCATTTTTTTACTATTATTTTTCTGGAACAGTTTTGCAAAAGTTGTTAGCCAATTAGGATGGGGGATTGTTGCAGCAATTGCATTAAATTTATTTTTATTTGGAATTACACCTCAATCTAGGCATCTCAGTAATTTATTTCCATGGGTAATTGTTTTTTTAATGAAAGCCATTGACAAATATAATTTTTCAAAACTATTCTATATTACCGTTGCAATAGCAGGTATACTAATCTCTAAAATATGGCTTGTACTGAATAATTTTGAAGCCTATCCACCTATGCAACTGGATAAAAATGGATGCATGGGAATGCCTCACCAAAAATTTTGGATGCACATTGGCCCATGGATGAATGAACAAATGTATTTTATTCAAGGATCCATTTTTTTATTAATAGGGGTTGTACTATTTACGCTATTGTATAAAATAGAAAAATCAACAAAAGGGAACTGGACTATTTTACCAAAATACAAATAACCTTAGTTAGCCTTAATATAGTACTGCGCACCAAGTGAGCACCAAGTTAAATACTTTTCAAGAGGGGCTAAAAAAGAAACAAAATTTGGGAAAAACAAAACGTACTTGCGCTTAATAGATGTATAATCGGTTTGTTCACACATTTGAATAAACAAATGGGGAGGTATCATTTTACAACCAACATCGAACTCGCACGTTTCGAAAACCTTTCGAGTTAGTGGATTTTTGGGATTATGTTCAAAAACATACAAAAAACCCGTATCCGAAAGCATCGATTTAAGTTGTTTTAACGTATTTAAATGAAGCTCTTCAGGAATGTGATGAAAAACATTGGCAACAAAAACAATATCAAATTTAACTTCTATATTCCTTAATTCTTCTACGTCAGTAAATGCTACATATTGAATGTTATTGAATGACACATTTTTCTTTTTTGCTGTTTCTAATGCCTTTTCAGAAACATCAGCAGAAGTGATATTACAGTTTTTAAAATATTTATTTATATACTCCTCACTTTTACCTGTTCCACAACCAAAATTAAGGATATGCAATTTTTTTGATACACCATTGGTACTAGAATAGTCGTTATACAAGGTTTTAATTTTATGCTCATCAAAATAAGATGCTTCATAACCTGATGAGCCTATACTTTTTTGAAGTAAAGCATCGTAGTCATTAGCAAACTGGTCAAATTCGGCATTATTACTCATGGCAAATGGGGCTTATCAATTAGTATTCGAATTTTGTATTATTGATTAATAAATTGTTATGAAAGAACACAATAAAAACGAATAAGAGTGTTATATTTACAACGTATTAAGTACAAATCTACAAACATTTTGTAATGAATACTATAAACGAAACGCTTAAAACAATAAGCAAGTGGTGTTTAATTTTGTTGTTACTAGCAATGGGCTATCAACAATGGACTACTTTTAAAACCTATCAAGACAAGTTTACTGACCCAATTGGCTTCACCAAAAACGTATACGGAAAGGATGGAATTACAACATACGAAAATCGTTTAGAAGAAGTAAAAAAAATGCTTTCGGGTACAACAGTATTAAATTACGTTGGCGAATCTACTGTTCCTAATAACGGAACACGTGAAATGCACTATGCGCTTACTCAGTATTACTTAGCACCTAACTTATTATTCCGCAACGAAACAGCGCGAGACAATGTGGTTTACAACAATGGTGCTAGCCCAGTAAGCTACTCAAACATTGTATGCGACACAATATTATACAACCTCTACAGCTCAGCAAAAATTGATATAACAAACAACTATCATATTAAAAATGGGTGGCATATTGCAAAAGATTTTGAAAACGGATTTATATTACTAACCCGATGATGCTTATATTAAACCTACTTGTTTCATTAACTTTTGGATTGTATGCATGCCATATGTTTTTCAACAAATCCAAAACAATGGATCTTCGATTTCTTGTCAACCTATCAATTCCATTGGGTATTGGCATTTCAACATTTATATTTATAACCCTAAATATATTAGGACTACCAACACTATTAACCTTCGGACTTGAAATGCTTTGTGTTGGTTATATACTATACACCCATTACAAAAAACAACAAGTTCAAGCAACAAAAATCAACTATTTGATTGAAAAATTCAACCTCAATCAATCAGTAATTCAACCACTATTACTACTAACAGTTATACTATACCTGTATTCATGGGCAATGGATATTAGTATTTTTTATTTTGAAAGTGTACAAAGCCCTCATGGATTATGGGATGCTTGGTCGTGTTGGAATTTAATTTCAAAGTTCATTAGCAGAGCACCGGATACTTGGCCTCAATTATTACATCAAATGAATGCCATCGATTTTCATCCTGATTATCCATTATTACAACGAGGCTTTATTGCAAAATGTTGGCTATTAATGAATAACGAAACCGTTTGGGTTCCAATACTTTCGGCATTTGTATTTACATTTTGTACGATTGGTTTACTTTCATCCGCAGTAGGAGTTTTCAACAGTAAAACAGATGGCTTAATTGCTGGTTTAATTATGCTTTGCACTCCTTTTTTCATGGTAATGGGCTATTCGCAATATGCTGATAATACAGTAGGCTATTTTTATTTAGCTACTGTTATTTTATTAACATTTGCCCGCAAAAGTAAAACAACAAACACACGTTTACTTATAGGAGCCGGCATAACAGCTGGAATGGCAGCATGGAGCAAAAACGAAGGGTTACTTTTTATTGTTTGTTTATTCACATCACAAGCAGTATTGATAATGTTCAAAGATTATCGAATATTATTAAATGAAATGAAATATATTGTATTGGGCATGCTTCCATTTTTATTAATCATTGCATATCAAAAATTTATTATTGCACCTCCTAACCAGATTATTTCAGCACAAGGAGAAGCCACCTTTGATAAACTTTCTGACATATCAAGATATAAAATTGTTTTTGACTGGTTTATTGAACAATTTAGCACATTTGGCAAATGGATTATAAATCCATGGTGGTTTGTTTTGGGTGGACTTTTATTAAGAGGCATAAGCATCAAAGAAAACAACTATAGCTTTGTTTCTAACATTATACTTTTATCCCTTATGGTTGTTGGGTTCTTCTTTGTAGAAATTATAACACCACATGGATTATCATATTACCTATCAACATCGGTGCATCGCTTATTTTTTCAATTATTCCCAACATTTATATTTATATACTTTTTGGCAATTAATGATAAAAAAACAGACTATCACATCAAAACATTATTTTTTAAAAGCAACAAGAAAAAGTAAACAGTTTTGTTGATTTTACTTTGCTTTATTTTGTATTTATTTTAACTATGGAACGCTTAAAAAATATACTCAATCATACTTGGTTTTTCCCATCATTAGTGCTGTACTATGGAATATTTTATTTATTTTTTGGTGAAGTATACTATTTAAATGATGGCTTAAGCATGGATGGAATAGTATTTGGGAATTTAGCACAACATTTTAATGCAAGCTATTTTTTCGACACTTACTACGTTCATCGCATGTTTCCATCAACTATAGTGGGTATCACTTTTAAAACGATAGGAATTACTCACAACACTCAAAATTTGGTTACCGCATTTCAAGTTTTAAATATTATAAGCCTCGTACTAACTTGCTACTATGTAAAAAAGCTTTTTGTATTTTTTAAAATCTCACTAATAAACCAACTATTAGGGTTTGTATTATTAATCTTTAATTTTTCTTTTTTAAAATTTCCGCTCTATTTGCCCGTTATGACAGACAATTTAGCAATGGCACTAGGCGCAATGTTATTGTATTTTTATTTCAAAAAAAATATGACAGGACTAATTGTATGTACTCTTATCTCCTGCTTTACTTGGCAACTAACATTTTACCAAGGATTAATCTTCATAGCAATTCCTTTTTCCACTTTAAAATTTTCCGAATTCAAACCCATCTATCAATATGGCATTAAACTACTATCAGGACTAGCATTTGGAATTTTCTGCTTTTATTTAATATATATAGCAAACATGGATACCAGCCTTGAACTTGTTGCTCGAATTGATAGAGACTATGTAAATATTAGCATTGTAGCAGTGGGCATTATTTATTATTTTTTCTCTTTCATTTTTTTAAACAAAAACCTATTTAACTTAAAAATATTTTTCAAATCACTAAAACCATTAAATATTGTAATGGCAATAATTCTATTGGCTAGCACAATAGCAATAGTTTATTTATTAGCACCTGCACCAAACAAATTTTACCCTGTATTACACACACTATCCAACCCTTTTACCCATGCTATGATGTGGCCCTTTCACACAATTGTATCTCACACGGCATTTTGGGGTATTGCAATGATACTACTAATGTTTTTCTGGAAAGATTTTTGCAAACTAATTAGTCAGTTAGGTTGGGGTTTAGTTTTTGCCTTCGCACTAAACATCTATTCATTTGGAGTGATGCCAGAAACACGTTGTTTAATAAACCTATTGCCATGGCTAGTTGTTTTACTAATAAAAGCAATCAACAAATATTCGTTCTCTAATTTATTTTATATTGTTATTGGCATTTTAAGCATTTTTGCATCTAAAATATGGCTTCCATTAAACTACAGAGGCAAATACATGTATATGCAATTAGATGAAAATGGAAGCATGGGATTTCCTGACCAAAAACTATGGCTTAACGTAGGTCCTTGGATGCAAGAAAGCATGTACTACCTGCAAGGATTAATAATTATAGGAATATGTATATTGTTATTCTTTATCCTTTATAAAATAGGACGCAACAACAACAATAAAATAAGTATAATCAAGCGCTATTAAAGTTACTTACCTATCACTTGCTTAAAACAAGCAATAACGGTATTCACTTCTTGCTGAGTCATTGGTATGTACAATGGAATAAGAATACTTCTGTCGCATGCATCTTCAGAAACAGGTAAACTCAATGATTCAGCATAATCCTTATAAGCTGTTTCACGATGAGATGTCATTATTCCTCTTCTAGTAGCAACTCCTTTATCAAGTAGTGCTTGCATTAAATCATTACGAGAAATCGGACAGTTTTCTTTCAAGTAAATACTATACGATTGATAATTACTAAAATAACCATCTTGCTCAATAGGCAAACGAATACAATCAATATCTTTAAAAGCATTGTGATATTGCAATGCAATTTTTCTACGTTCGGCAATAATCCAATCTAATTTTTCAAGTTGTTTAATTCCAACAGCAGCCTGTATATCTGTCATTCGGTAGTTATAACCAACCTCAACATGGTCTTCAAATATTATTTTTGATGAAGTATGTCTTACCCTATCATTAACACTCATTGCATGTTGACGCAATAATTTTAATCGTTCATAATATGCTTCATTATTAGTGGTAATCATCCCACCATCACCAGTGGTAATTACTTTACGCGGATGAAACGAGAAACAAACCAATTCGGAATGAGATCCAATTTTTACGCCTTTATATGCCGAACCAGCAGCGCAAGCAGCATCTTCAATAAGTTTCAAATTATATTTTTTACATAGTTGTTCAAAAGCATCAATATCGGCAGGCATACCAATTTGATGCACAATTAAAATTGCTTTAGTTTTAGCTGTTATAAGTGCTTCAGCATGTTTAACATCTATGTTATAGGTTTCAGGATTTACTTCGGCAAATATTGGATTTGCACCTACATATTTTATAGAGTTAGCTGTTGCAACATAACTCATTGAAGGACAAATTACTTCATCACCCTCTTTAACACCAGCAACAATCATTGCTAAATGAAGTGCTGTTGTACAATTTGAAAGTGCCACGGCATACTTTGCTCCAACATAATCTGCAAACTTTTTCTCAAATTCTAACACCTTGGGGCCTTGCGTTACCCACCCAGTTAAAATTGTATCATAAGCACTTTGTGCTTCTGTTTCTGTTAAATAAGGTTTAGCTATCGGTATCAATTGTATTTATTTTTTTTATAATGGAACAATATTGGGCTTTGCTAATAAAGGAATTAGCTCTTGAGCTCTATTTTTATTGATAAGTAAATTAACATAATTACCGTACTTATTGGTACCTTCCAAAAACTGAAAACTCACGGCAACATATTGTTGAGTGTATGGTTCTGGTACAAATTTACTTGCACCACTCTCAAAACCTTGTCCGTACATTACTGCAATAATATCAGGGTTTCTACCCAAAACATAATATTCATCATGAGCGATGTGTCCTGGCATTCCTTGCGAAAAACGCAACCCTCTTCTTGCTATATGTTCATCAGTAAGACCTGCAACATCAATAGTATATAATTCGTTATAAAAAGAAAAAGCACCATTGGGAAATGTAGCAACAACGGTATTTTTAGGCAAACTAACATTGAACCACTTCCCTATTTCGCCTAAGCCTTTTACTTGTTCACTCCATAGCTGTACAGCAGGTATCATGTACGAATCATTATACGATATAACCAACATATAAATGGCACCCAATTGAAAAATAAATGCAACAATTGCTGTTTGCAACACCGTTTTAAAGTAAGCCCAATAATTATTCAACAACAGGGCTAATGTTAATGCCATAATTGGGTAAAATGGAGAATAGAAACGATATGATGGCATCCAGTCGCCACCAATGTATAAATACACCACGGTATACAATACCAATATTGAAACAAGTGTAATACTACTTTTCCATTTTTTTATATTAAGAAGTGTTAAACTAATTAACGCAATGCACAAAACTATATTTACTCTTAGCCAATGACCTTTTAAATAAGTTAAACCAAACTGAAACTGAAACGCTTTATCCATACCTTCCTTAGCAGCCATTGGATTAGGCAATAAATAGCCATAATAAAGTATACGCCAAACAGTCCAAGGCATTAACAAAAGCATAGCTCCTATAAATACGTGTAGTAATGCCCCTATTTTATGTTTCGCATTGGTATTTTCGGCAACCACAACAGCTATAAATATTGGAACACACATAGCCAAGCCCTCAGGCCTTGTCATTGTAGCTAAAGCTAACGATACACCAACAGCTAGCCATTTTTTATCAATTAAAAAATGGAGCAATACTAAAAGTAAAAATGAAAACAAAGGTGTTTCTAAGCCTCCTAAAGCATAAGCAATAAAAGAGCCAGAACAAGCAAGAATTATTGTAACAAGCAATGATAGCTTTTTATTTCCATTCGTTATTTTTTTTGCGAGTATATATGTATATACTATTGACAGCATTGAAAACAAAAAGCTCAGCCACCTTGCTAAGAAAGGCAAATCAATAGTAGTAATTTTATGCAGAGTACCTAAAAGAACCACCCACAAAAAATCAGAGTACCCCTCTACGTTTTCGCCTGGATTAAATACCAAACCATTACCTGCTGCAAAATTTTGAGCATAACGGTAAGCGATGTATGCATCTTCAGCATCGGTATTGAATGATAGTGCATGAATAGATGCTACAACTACAATTAACAATAATAACAAGCGCTCCCACGTTATTGATATTTGTTTAAAAAAACTTATACCCAAAACAACCAACGTAAGAATAGAAATTGTGTAATACATTTTATTGCTCTAATTTCACTTGTTTTTCAAAATACCAAGCTGATAATAATTTCAATCCTTCTTCCAATGTTACTGTTGGTTTAAAAGCCAACAATTTTTCGGCTTTTTCAATTTCCGCAAGTCTTCTACTCACTGGATTAATTGTATTTTCTTCTCTATGTTCAGGTTGTAAAGTTGAATTATTCGCATTAAGTAACAACACAAGTAATTCTTTCAACGATGTTTCGCGTTTATTACCTACATTAAATGCTTGATCTGTAACATCGGCAAGCAAAGCAGCAACATTTGCTTTTGCTACGTCTCTCACATATACAAAATCCATAGATGTAGAACCATCACCATAAATAAGCGGCTTTTTATTATCCCTAATACAATCCAACCATTTAATCATTACTTCTGTATATTTTCCGTCTGTATCCATTCTAGGCCCATACACATTAAAATACCTTAAAGCAACGTAATTTAAATCATACATAAACTTATAACTGCGGAACAATTGTTCCCCAAATAATTTTGCACCACCATAAAACGTTTGATTATCGTATGGATTATCTGTTTCGGGTGTAGGAAAATGTTGCGCCAAGCCATATACAGAAGCACTAGAAGAATAAACAACTTTTTTCACCTTGTGTTTTACTGCACTTTGAGCAATATTAAAAGTGGCCTTTACCATCACATCAAAACCCTCTTCAGGATTGGCAGCACATGCATTTATTCTAAGGGCTGCCATATGAAAAAGATAATCAGCCTGAGCCATCAACTTATCTACAAGTTCATAATCACGAATATCACCTTCAACAAACTCAACAACTGAATTGTTTATAAAGCTTTTCATATTATCAAAACTGCCTCTGATTAAATTATCCAAAATGATAATTTTTTTCGGCTTTAATGGCAACAATTCTTCTACTAAATAAGAGCCAATGAAACCTGCGCCTCCAGTTATAAACACTGTTGAATTTTCTACTTTATTATTCATTATTATTTGTTTTTATGTCTACCATTTCATCAATAATATAAACAGGTCTTTTACGACTAGCATCTAACGTACGCCACAAGTATTCGGCAATAATACCCAACGATATATTTGTAATTCCAAAACCAAGCAAAAGTATCGACATTAATGTTGGCCATCCCGAAACTAAATCACCAACAAACAATTTTCTAAACACAAGGTAGCCCGACCAAACCAAACCAAGCACAAACAATACAATTCCAACTGAAGTAACAAAACGTATAGGTGCATATGAAAACGCCACAAAAGAATCAACTAGTAATTTAATTTTTTTACTTAGTGTCCATTTTGATTTTCCAAACTTACGCACCTGCTTATTATAGCCAATACTGGTTTGTTTGAAGCCTAGTGTTAAAATTTGAAGAAAAATAGATGAATTGGCTTCTACATTCTGATTAAGATAAGCTTGTACTTTTTTAGTAAACATTACTATATCAAATCCTTTTTCAGGATAAGAAGCAATGGCATATTTTTTCATTAATGAAGAGTATGTTTTAGAAAATGTTTTTTCAAAAAAACCATTTTCTACATTATTTCTACAAGCCCAAGCTATTTCATTTCCTTTAATGCACTCTTCAAACAATTGATGAATAAGGTCAAGAGGGTCTTGCAAATCGGCATACATAAATGTAATATAATCGCCAGTTGCGTGTAAAATACCCGCTCTAAGCGCTGCATGAGAGCCAAAATTTTTTGATAACGAGATTATTTTACATTGATAATTTTTATGATCCGCTTTTTTCAACAACTCAAAAGAATCATCAACAGAGCCGTCATTAACAAATACTACTTCGTACGAATGAGTTACATGTGTTGAAAAAAAATTGCTCAATGCCAATACAAGCACATCAACATTATCTGCTTCGTTAAAAAGAGGGATTATTATCGATATTTTTTTACTCATAATTGTCGAGCTGGATTACCAACAGCCTTGCTATGCGAAGGTAGTGATTTTACAACATTTGTACCCATACCAATAAGCGTATTATCGCCAATACGAATACCATTAATAATACTGGTGCCACTGCCTATATAACAAAAACTGCCAACACTTGTATTCCCTGCTATTGTTACGTTTGACCCAACAAGTGTATAATCTCCAACGGATGAATCATGGTGAATTACAGTGTTAGGCAACACACACACGTGATTACCCAACACGGCATTACTTGTTATAACTACACCAGCCATAATTAATGAATTGAAGCCTAACTTAGCTAACGGAGACACGTTAGCTTTAGGATGAATCAAGGTTGCATAACGTTCATTAGATACGTTTAATTGAGCTATAATTTTATCCCTTACCGTGTAACTTGTTGGGCTACCAGGCACCGCAAGAATCTTAGCATTAGGATACCGTTCAATTGCTTCCCTTCCAAAAACGTCAAACCCAAATTGGCTTTTACCTTGCTTAGCAGGCGTATCGTCAACAAAACCAATAAATTCATATTGATTATCAATACAATCAAGTGCCTCTAAACCGTTACCATTAAAAGGGAAAATAAGCAATTGTTCCATTAATAATTATTTATTGTAGCAATAACATGAGTTACTTCTTCATCAGTAAGTTCGGCATACATAGGCAATGAAACACAGTGTGAAGCAAGGTATTCAGAATTTGGAAAATCGCCATTTTTGTACCCTAAACTAGCATACGCTTTTTGCAAATGACAAGGAACAGGGTAGTGAAAACCAGGATTAATACTGTTATCATTCAAATACTTCACAAAACGCTCTCTATCGTCAGTAGTAACTACAAACAAATGATATACAGAATCTGCCCATTCAGGTTGAGTTTGAAGCTTAATCGACTTATTTTTAATTTCGGATTGATAACGTTTTGCAATTTCCTTCCGTCTTTGATTCCAACCACTTAAATATTTTAATTTTATATTTAGTGATGCACCTTCCAAACCTCCCATTCGATAATTATAACCAACCTCATCATGATAATACCTAACAACCGAACCATGATTACGCAAACTTTGCAAATGTTTATAATAGCCTTCATTATTAGTTGTTATGCCGCCAGCTTCGCCACATGCTCCTAAATTTTTTCCAGGGTAAAAACTAAAACAAGCCATTTCGCCAAAGCTACCAACAGCAACACCATTAAATATAGCACCTTGAGCTTGAGCTGCATCTTCCACCAAAAACAATTTATGTTTTTTAGCAATTTCCGCAACAGCAGCTATATCAAATGGCTGCCCGTACAAATGCACACCAATAATTGCTTTTGTTTTTGATGTTATTTTTTGTTCAATTTTTGTAGCATCAATCTGCCAAGTATCAGGCGTACAATCAACAAAAACAGGCGTTGCGCCAGCATATGAAACCCCCCACGCAGTTGCAACAAAAGTGTTTGCAGGCAAAATAACCTCATCACCAGCACCAATACCCAGTGCAAGCATTGCTAAGTGTAATGCACTGGTACCATTATTTAATCCAACGGCAAATTGAGTACCACAAAATGCAGCAAAATTTTTCTCAAACTCTTCTACAAAAGGCCCCCCTGAAAAGGCTGTATTCTCATACACCTTTTCAAATGCCTCAAAAATTTCAGCTTTAATTTGCTTATGCTGTCCTTTTAAATCCAGACAGTTTATTTTTTTTGCCAATTCTGTTTTCATTAATCTTCCTATTATTTTTTGATGTGGACTGTTTCCTATTTTGTTTTTAAAATTTTTGCTGGGTTGCCTGCAACAACAACATTTGCTGGAACATCTTTTGTAACAACCGCACCAGCTCCCACAAGGGCATTTTCGCCTATCGTTACTCCACACAATATTGTAGCGTTACTACCAATTGAAGCACCTTTTTTTACAAAAGTTTCTATTAGTTTCCAATCGGCTTCTGTTTGTTGTGAACCATCCGGATTTGTTGCTCTAGGAAACAAATCATTTGTAAACATAACTCCATGACCAATAAAGCAGTTATCTTCAATATGAACCCCTTCGCAAATAAATGTATGACTTGAGATTTTACAATTTTTGCCAATAGAAGCCCCCTTCTGGATTTCAACAAAAGCACCAACTTTAGAGTTGTCGTCAATAGAGCAACCATAAGCATTCACGAAATTAAAAATCTTAACCCCTTTACCTAACAAAACGTTATTTAACGATTGTTTTTCATTATTTAAAATAACTGCTTCCATCCAATTTTATTTATAATAATATTTCTTTTCCTTTTTGTTTGATTGATTTTTGAGCCCCTTCCAATATTTTAACAACACTTAAACCCAAATAACAATCAGAAATAGGTTTTGTTCCTAATTGAATGGCACTAATAAAATCTTTTGCCATTAAAGCAAGTGCTTCGTTGGTTTGCAATTTTGGAATAAATATATCTCCTGCACGGTAATCAACCAATATACGTTGTTTCTCTTCATCTGTTTTAACAGAATATCCTGTATCGTATACTTTTATTTTTTCGGTAGGCTCCATGTCGTTAAACACTATCATTTTTTTATCGCCACCAACAAGTGTCATGCGAATTTTTACTGGCGATGACCAAGAGCAATTAAAATGTGCAACTATATCCGACTGAAAATTCACGGTCATGTAAGCAATATTTTCAATACCATTGTTGGTATGAGAAATACCCGTAGCATTTATACTGTAAGGCTTTTCGCCAATTAAATAGGTTAAAATTGAAATGTCATGAGGAGCTAAATCCCACAACACGTTTACATCTGGCTGAAACAAACCTAAATTAATACGGGTCGAATCAAAATAATTTACCTTTCCAATATCACCACTATCAATTAGTTGTTTCATTTTTTGAACAGCACCTGTGTACAAAAAAGTGTGATCAACCATTAACACTCTATTTCTTTGAATCGACAAGTCTATTAATGTTTCTACTTCAGCAGATGAAGCTGTAATAGGCTTTTCAACTAAAACATGTTTACCATACTCAAGTGCTTTTTTTGCCAAATCAAAATGAGCAAAAACGGGTGTAGCAATAACAACAGCATCAATACTTGTATCATTAAAAATATCTTCGGCATTGGTTGTGGTTTTTACTGAAGGATATGATTTTTTTACAATATTTAAACGCTCTGCTCTAAAGTCAGAAACCATAGCAACCTCACAACCTTCTTGTGTAGAAAAATTACGAACAAGATTAGGACCCCAATAACCAAAACCAATAATACCTATTTTCATTTTAAATGTATTTTACTAAACAAAAATAAGAAAATAAAATCAGTATTTTTTAAATAATATACACATAAAAATCAATATAATTAACTGTTTTTAAGAGCCCTAAAACTATAATAAAATATATTACTGTTTATGTGTTGTAAAACCTATATTTGTATATACATATTATTACCTGTCCAACAAAATAGTACTTATTGATCAATGTGTAGTAATGTTTTTAATAAGATGTGTAATATCAAAATCAATGTAACCATTCGGTAAAACAATGCAAAGCTGGTCAATCATAATATTCTGTTATAACGAAAAAGGTAATGTTAGCAACGTTATTAAGAATTGCATTACAGTTTTGCAAAAACTAAGTACTTCTAGAGAACTTATTATAGTAGACGATGGTAGTACAGATGGTTCTATTGATGAAATTAAAGACGAAATTTCTAAAACACCAACTGAAAAAATAAAACTAATACAACACCCTGTTAACCAAGGAATTGGAATGGCATTAAAAACAGGATACGCCATAGCCAGCAATGAAAATGTATGTGCCGTGCCAGCTGACGGGCAATTCGACATAAACGAGCTACTTCCATTTACAACAATACAGAACAATTCGTTTATAAGCTTTTATCGTAAAGAAAACCAAAGCTATTCACTTGCACGCAATATATTGTCGTTATTTAACAAACTATTCAACAAACTACTACTCGGTATAAACTTTAAAGATATTAACTGGGTAAAAATCTACAAAACCGAAATCATAAAAGAACTTGATTTACAACTAAATAGCTCGTTAATTGAAACCGAAATCTGTGCAAAACTTGTTGCAAAAAAACATACATTTATCGAAGTGGAATCAAAATACCTTAATCGAAAAAATGGGGTTAGCAAAGGAGCTTCATGGAAAATTGTAAGTAAGGTGTTAGCAGAGCTAGTAAAAGTTTACCTATCGGTTTTAGCATTTAAAAGGAAAAAACAAGTCAAATAATAAGTATCTGTTTAAATTTCATTCAAATTATTTACAGTTAATCCTTCACTCATTTCTCGATGGTTCGACAAGCTCACCAAAGGTTCCCTCGAAAAGACCCTTGCGCTAGGTTCATTTCGAGCCTGTCGAGAAAACGGGGAGGGTTTATAACACTTTTTACAAACAAAATTTAAACAGTTTCTAAGCATAATCACAAAATCAATTCAACGACAAAATACAAACTTTCGTCTAAAAAAAACTATCCTAAAACACAATAAAAAAGAAAAACTATTTTACATTTGCGCTCGAAAACAAACAATAAATATAATTAAAATGAAAAAAATAAAATTACTCAGCATTTGTATTTTATATGTACTAACAAGCAAAGCTCAGATATTTGAATGGGCCACCCAAATTGGAGGAACAGACGATGATCAAGGCGCGTCAATAGCTGTTGATGATTCTGGATACGTTTATACATCAGGGGTATTTAGCAGTACCGTTGATTTTGACCCAGGCCCAGGCACTTTTAACTTGACATCTTTTGGAGTAAAGGATATTTTTATTTCAAAACACGACTCCCAAGGCAATTTTATTTGGGCAAAACAAATTGGCGGAAGTTCTCATGACGAATCATTTTCAATTGCTATAGACAAATGGAGTAATATTCATCTAATCGGATATTTCCAAGGGACTATTGATGTTGACCCAAGCATGGCTTCGTTAAACTTTATCTCTGCTGGAAATTTTGATGCATTTGTAAGCAAATACGATAAAAATGGAAATTTAGTATGGTCAAAACAATTTGGAGGCTCACTTTTTGAATCGGGCAATAGCATTGCTTTAGACACAATGGGAAATGTTTATGCTACTGGCGCGTTTGCAGGCACAGCAGATTTTGACCCTAGCGGAGCTACATTCAATTTAACTTCAACAGGCAGCTCTGATATTTACATCAACAAACTTGATTCTTTAGGCAATTTTGTTTGGGCAATTAATATGGGTAGCACTTCGGGTGACGAAGGTTTATCAATTACCACTGATTTATCAGGTAACGTTTATAGCACTGGGTACTTCCGAGATATTGCAG
This sequence comes from Bacteroidia bacterium, assembly GCA_049651825.1. Taxonomy (GTDB): domain Bacteria; phylum Bacteroidota; class Bacteroidia; order 2-12-FULL-35-15; family 2-12-FULL-35-15; genus 2-12-FULL-35-15. Next base: position 12,766 of record JBASCV010000047.1, on the reverse strand, counting down.
ATTTTGACCCATCCATTGGTGTTAGCAATCTTACCTCCATAGGCAATCAGGATATTTATGTTGCAAAGTTCGATAATGCAGGAACTTTCATCTGGGCAAAGTCAGTAGGAAGTACAAATGCTGATAGATCGACAACAATTGCAGTTGATACTGCCCAAAATGTTTACATTTCAGGATACTATGGAGGCACCATCGATTTTGATCCTGATGGAGGAACCTACACATTAAATAATGGTGGTAACGATGACGCTTTTGTTGCAAAACTCGATAATTCAGGAGCATTGGTTTGGGCACACGGATTTGGTGTATTCCCAAGTGAACTAGGATATTCGATAAAAGTTTCTGAAAGTGGATACGTATATACTGTTGGATTTTTTCTAAACACAGTTGATTTTGATCCTTCAACAGAGATTGTTAATTTAAATTCTGGATCAGGATCGGTATATATATTAAAATTCAATAATGATGGTACGCTTAACTGGGCACGTCAAATTGCATCCGCCTATGACCGCGGACAATGTATTGCTCTAGACGCTCAAGAAAACTTATACATTACTGGCTACTTTGATGGCGAAGCAGACTTTAATCCTAATAGTGGAGTATTTACACTTTCAAACTCGGGTAACAATAATGCGTTCATAACTAAGCTAAGCCCTTGTTTAAATACCAGTAGTTCTATTACAGCTAGTTCATGCGACAGTTATGTTTCACCTAGTGGAAATTATACATGGACCACTAGTGGTGTGCATTTAGATACAATATCAAATTTTAATGGTTGCGATAGCATTATTACTGTAAACCTTACTATCAAAAACAGCAGCTCATCCACATTAAATATTAGTGCATGCGACAGTTATACTTCACCTAGTGGAAACTACACATGGACAGCTAGTGGAACCCAAATGGATACCATCCCTAACATGGCGGGATGCGATAGTATTATTACGATAAACCTTACTATCAAAAATAGCAGCTCATCTATATTAAATGTTAGTGCTTGCGACAGTTATACTTCACCTAGTGGAAACTATACGTGGACAGCGAGTGGAACTCAAATGGATACAATACCTAATATGGCAGGATGTGATAGTGTAATAACGGTAAATTTAACAATAACAACTATAGATACCGCTGTTACCAATTCAAATGCTGTTTTAACAGCAGCCACGCAACTAGGTGCAAGCTACCAATGGATTGATTGTAACACAATGCTTGCGATGAATGGAGATACATTGCAAAGTTATACTCCAATAAACAATGGCTCTTATGCCGTAGTTATTAGTAATAATGGATGTATAGATACTTCCAGTTGCTATCAAGTGATAAGCCTAAGCAACGAATCGACACTTTTCGAAAAATTTGTAACAGTGTATCCCAATCCAACACTTGGCACATTCAACATAACATTGAATAACAACTATGAAAAAATAAAAGTTAAAATAAGCAATTTGATAGGTAGTGTTGTAGTTGAAAACATATACACTAATACCAACAACTTAACACTAAACATTGATGGAGAAAAAGGAATATATTTATTGGAAATAGAAACCGATTTACAAAAACATAGCCCAATTCGAATAATCAAAAACTAAAAATAAAACAAGAGCTCCAAAATAATTTGGAGCTCTTGTTTTATACAATATTATATAAGTCTTCATTATTTATCACTATTCAATTTTTCTGCCAAACTGTATCCCATACTAAAACAAGCCTGTAACAAATAGCCCCCAGTAGGCGCATCCCAATCGAGCATTTCACCAATTACATAGTGACGAGGTATTTTTTTTAGCTCAAAATCTGAATTTACTTCGGTTAAATCAATTCCGCCAACAGTTGAAATCGCTTCATCAATGGGTGCCATAGCTGTGGTTTCTATAGCAAAATGTTTGATTTTTTCAGATAAAATAGTTGTGTTTATATACTCTTCTTTACTCAATGAAGTTTTAAGTAATTCGCATACCACCTTTGATAAGTTTAGGGTATTTTTTAAACACTCGCTAATTGATCTATTACCTCTATTATTAAGTTTATTTTTTATTTCTGATACCGACCACTGCGGCTTTAAATCTATAAACAAATGAGCAACTTTATTTTTTTGAAGTTGCTTGCGCAACAAACCACTCAAGGCATATATAGCACCGCCCTCCAAACCAAACTGTGTAATCACAAGCTCTCCAGCCTTTTCAACAGTATCACATGTGAGTACTATATTTTTTAATGATTGCCCTTCTGCTATTTCAATAAATTGTTTATTCCATTTCACTTGAAAAGCACAATTAGAAGGCATAAAAGGAATTGTAGAAATGTTTTTCCGTTTAAAATAATCAACCCACCCTCCATCCGATCCAGTAACACTCCAACTTGCTCCTCCCAAAGCAAAAACAACAATATCAGGCGCTGTTTTAAACTCAATTATATTGTTATTATTTGCTGTTTCAGCAACAGAAAAAAGTAGTTGATTCTCTTTCCAGCCTTTCCAACAATGTTTTGTTTTTATAGTTACATTTTTTTGTTTCAAAACACCAATAATGGCATTTAAAACAACAATGGGTTTTATACCCTTTATAGGATATATACGCTTGCTAGTCCCTACAAACGTATCAATACCAATAGCTTTGAGCCAATTTACTAAATCGATATTAGAAAATTTTTTGATGATAGGTTGAAAAAATTCGGCAGGTGCATATCTCGAAATAAACAAATCAATATTTTCGGAATGGGTTAAATTAAAACCTCCATCCCCTGCAACCAAAAACTTACGACCCAAAGCTGCATTTTTTTCGTAAATAATAACATCAAACTTGCTATTATCCAAATGTGCTGCAAACATTAATGCTGCTGGTCCGCCACCAATAATTGCAATTTGTTTTTTCATGCATAAAAAATCCAACTGTTGGAGCTAAAGTAAAAAAAATAATGAGGTTTATTAAACATTTTAAATAAATCAACGTTATAATAGCAAATACTAACCCACCCAAACCATGAAAAAAACAATTTTAATTTTATTTGCTTTTGCGATAGCAGCAGTAGATAGCAATGCACAACCCAAAAAAGATGCACCAAAATCGCCTGAACAACGTACTGAAAAAATAATGAGTAAACTAAATGAAGTCCTTACCTTGACAGACGCTCAGAAGCCTAAAGTAAAAAACGTTATTTTAAAACGCGAACAAACCAAAGCCGAATTACGCAAAAAATTTCCGAATGATAAGGCAGCATTCAACAAAGCAAATAAAGAAAACATAAAAATGGCTGAAGCTGAGCTAAAGGCTGTACTTACAGCCGAACAAGTAGATAAGCTAAAAAAACATCGAGAAGAAATGAAGCAAAAACATAAAGACAAAAAAGCTGCAAAACCTGAAGAAGATGACATTGATGATTGATTTTTTTCATTTAACAGTAGAAGATAAATATAAATGGGGCTTGTAGTTAAACTAACCCCATTTTATAATTGCCTATTCCGCATACGAACTATCGCTTTTTACATTAATTTAGCGGTATAAACGATGTCGAGCAACTTTTTAAATACACCCATTGAATACCTAAAAAATGTAGGTCCACAGAAAGCTGAAATTTTAAAAAAAGAATTTCATGTTTTCAGGTACATCAATTTGCTTTGTTTATACCCTTTTCGTTATGTTGACCGTACAAAATTTTATAAAATAGATGAAATCAATCAGGATTTACCCTATGTACAACTACGAGGCAAAATCATCAACACCAAAACAGTAGGTGTAAACAGAGCACAACGCTTTGTTGCTACGCTTGCTGATAATACAGGAAAATTAGAATTGGTTTGGTTTCAAGGCGCAAAATGGATGGCTGATAAAATAAAACCACACGCAACACAAGAGTTTATTGTTTTCGGGAAACCCACTCTATTTAATGGTTCATACAACATTTCGCACCCAGAAATAGAACCTGTAAGCGAAGAAAATACACTTTTAGCGAGTTCACTACAAGCAGTGTATAACAGTACCGAAAAACTCAAAATGCGTGGTTTAGATACCAAAGGCATTGCGCGTATCCAAAAATCATTGCATGTATTAATAAAAAACAACATCCCTGAAACGCTTTCAAAATCAATAATTGAACAGTTTAGTTTATTATCGCGCGAGGAAGCTTTCAAACAAATACATTTTCCGAGAAACCCCGAAATGCTTAAAAAAGCGCAGTTTCGCTTAAAGTTTGAAGAATTATTTTTTATTCAACTAAAACTGTTAAAACAAAAAGGCTTACGCGAAAAAGTTTACAGAGGCTTTGTTTTTAATAAAGTTGGCGACTATTTCAATACATTTTATTCAACCTATTTACCCTTTGAGCTTACAAACGCACAAAAGCGTGTAATTAAAGAAATACGCATTGATATGGGCTCAGGAAAGCAGATGAACAGGTTGCTACAAGGAGATGTTGGAAGTGGTAAAACGTTGGTAGCATTGATGAGTATTTTAATAGCCTTAGATAATGGATTTCAGGCTTGCCTAATGGCACCTACAGAAATACTAGCAAATCAACATTATGAAACCTTATCCGCTTTAGTAAAACCGTTAAATATATCTATAGGATTGCTTACAGGTTCTACAAAAACCAAAGAACGCAGACTGATTCATGAAAAATTGCAAAATGGAGAAATGCACATTCTGATTGGCACACACGCATTGCTCGAAAATGAAGTACAGTTTAAAAACATTGGATTGGTTGTAATTGACGAACAACATCGATTTGGTGTTGCACAACGTGCTAAAATGTGGGAAAAGAATACACAAGCACCACATATGCTCATTATGTCGGCAACCCCCATACCACGCACCTTAGCAATGACCCTTTATGGCGATTTAGATGTGAGCGTTATTGATGAATTGCCACCAGGCAGAAAACCCATACAAACAGTACATCGTTTTGATAATCATCGCGACAGAGTATTTGGCTTTATGAGAGAACAAATTGCTGCAGGGCGCCAAATATATGTAGTGTATCCACTCATCAAAGAATCCGAAAAAATGGATTATAAAGATTTGGAGGATGGTTTTGAAAGTATTTCACGTGCATTTCCAGCCCCTAAATACACCGTAAGCATTGTACATGGCCAGATGAAAGCTGATGCAAAGGATTTTGAAATGCAACGCTTTGTGAAAGGCGAAACCAATATTATGGTAGCCACAACCGTTATTGAAGTTGGCGTAAATGTTCCCAACGCAAGTGTAATGATTATTGAAAGTGCCGAACGCTTTGGTTTATCACAGTTACATCAATTGCGAGGACGTGTTGGAAGAGGAGCAGAACAATCGTATTGTATTTTAATGACTTCTTATAAATTAAGTCACGAAGGCAAACTACGCATGGAAACCATGTGCAAAACCAATGATGGATTTGAAATTGCCGATGTTGATTTAAAACTAAGAGGACCCGGAGATATGGCAGGAACAATGCAAAGTGGCGTGCTAGACCTAAACATTGCTGATTTAGCTAAAGATGCACAAATATTGCACTCTGCACGCAATACTGTTATGGAACTATTATCAGAAGACCCAAACTTAGAAAAGCCCGAAAATAGCAACATCGCCTATCAACTTGCCGTTAGCAACTCATCACAAACCAATTGGAGTAGGATTTCTTAATTATCTAAAATATATGTTTCTCCGCATGGTACGAAGAACGCACCAGTGGGCCACTTTCAACAAAACGGAAGCCTTTTTGTAAACCAATTTCTTTGTATTTAGCAAACACTTCAGGACGTATAAATTCTTTTACTGGCAAATGTTTTGGAGTTGGTTGAAGGTATTGCCCTAGCGTAAGTACATCACAGCCTACAGCTCTTAAATCGTCCATAGTTTCAATGATTTCCGCCTCTGTTTCACCTAGCCCGAGCATCACACCCGATTTGGTTTTTAAACCACCCTCTTTCAATCGCTTCAATACTTCTAAACTTCTATCGTACTTCGCTTGAATGCGCACTTCTTTGGTAAGCCTGCGCACGGTTTCCATATTGTGGGAAACAATATCCGGTTTTACATCAATAATGCGTTGTAAATTCTCCCATTTACCTTGAAAATCAGGGATAAGGGTTTCAAATTTTGTTTGAGGGCTTACACGTCTGATAGCATTGATTGTTTCTACCCAAATAGTAGAACCACCATCCTTTAAATCATCACGATCAACGGAAGTAATCACACAATGTTTTACACTCATCAAACGCACTGACTCAGCAACACGCTCAGGCTCTTGTAAATCAACTGGTTTTGGGCGACCGGTTGCAACACTGCAGAAGCCACATGAACGGGTACAAATATTGCCCAATATCATAAAAGTAGCAGTACCCGCCCCCCAACACTCGCCCATATTAGGACAATTTCCACTTTCACAAATCGTATGTAGCTTATGTGTACTTACTATCTTACGAACTTCGGCATATTCTTTTCCTGTAGGAAGTTTTACTCTCAACCAATCTGGTTTTCTCGGACGTTCTTTTAACAAAGCATCGGATACTGATGAATCATTCGTTGTTGCCATGCGGATATACTATACGAATTTGAAAAATTCGTTATCGATTAAATTAATTTTTAAAACCACTTTTTGCCCCAAATCATTTTGAGGTAAAAAGATACATACACTTGCTGTTTTTTATAATTAGCCATGATAGGCATTGCTACAGGATAAATATCTGCAACAGTGCCAACTTCAAGTGCTTTTACAACATTATAGCGTTCGCCATACTCAAAACTCAATGCAAATTTGGCATAACCAGCAGGATAAATGCGTGTTTTATCTAAACCGTTTACAAACGATGCTTTGCCGTATATATTTTCTTGACGATGAATAGTTGGGTCGTAACGCTCTGTTGATGGGATAACCGAATTAGGTTTTCGTACTTCTAAATAAATAGGTTTTGCAACCCCTAATGTTGCTCCTAAAAAATAAGAGTAACGGATTTCTACATTTTTTTTATCGTTTTTCTGATAAATCGCATTCTGAAAACCTACTCCGCCACGAAACAATAAAATGGAATTTAATTTTCCGTAAACAAAACCTTTGGAATTGCTATAATAAGAATTAACACTTTTTACTTCTTTGTAGTGCTTAAAATTAGAAGTTTCAATTTCTAACACCCTTTTTCGTTTTCCAGTAACATGCACACCTCTTCTGTAAGCCAAACCAAAACCACCTGCAGAGTGCATAAAAACACTATAAGTGGCCTCGTTACGGTACAATACGTTTACATCTTCTCCATTTTCTAAACGTGTCAAATCATCTTTTGTTTCTTGAGCAAAAGAAGTAGCGCTTACTACAATAGTAAGTAATAGAAGTAGAATAAAATGATATTTAAAATTAACTTTCACTCTTACAAATATACGTTATTTAAACATATATTCAAAGGGGCTTAAAGCCTTACTAACCACCAATTTTAATCATGGCCCTATTTTTTTGTTGGGTATCAATTGTGCTATCTTGGTTAAAAAGTCCTCCACGCTCTTGTTTTTTATTGTGAACAGATTGTAGAATAAGTGATTTAATGTCTTTACCTGACCGCAAAGCAGAAAGAATATCTATTTCTTTCGTATCGAACAAACAGTTTTTAACTTTCCCATCGGCAGTTAAACGCAAACGGTTGCAATTGTCACAAAATGGGGCTGTAATGGTTGAAATAAATGCAAAAGAACCTTTACATCCGTCTATTTTATATTTTTTTGTTGTATCGTTTAGCGCATCAGCTAATTTTAGAACATTATGTTTCCTTGTTATTTTCTCCAACATTTCCTGATACGAAAAAACAAAATCTTTTTGCCAACCGTTTCCCTTAAACGGCATAAACTCAATAAAACGGACCTCCACAGGATAATCTTTTGCAAACTGAACAAAGTCCAAGATAACATGTTCGTTTATACCTTTCATTACCACTACATTTATTTTAACTTTAAAATTATTCAACAACAACAAATGAATGTTCGCCATTATTTTGGCAAATGTATTGCGCTTAGTAATTGTAAGAAATTCATCGGCATTTAATGTATCCAAACTAATATTTACACTTTTAATGGTTGATTTTTTAAAGGTTTCAATATATTCATCAACAAAAACCGCATTGGTACTTATTGTTAACTCTACGGGCAGTATAGATAAGCGTTCAATAATTTCTTTTGCATCTTTACGCACAAGTGGCTCGCCACCCGTTAAACGAATTTTAGTAACTCCTAGTTTAACGAAAGTATCGGCAATAAAAGCAATTTCTTCCACCTGCATTAATTTGGCCGTGGGCGTTACTTTTATATTTTCATTGGGCATACAGTAATTACAACGCAAGTTACATGCATCTGTAAGCGAAATGCGCAAGTAGTTGTGGTTACGGCCAAATGTATCTGTTAATTGTAAAGATTGCATTGCTTACAAAGTTATATCAAAGGTATTTATTATTTAAGTTTAATTATACACTGTTTGAATTTTATTGAAAAAATTTGCTAATGCAAACGCACAGTCTTCGACAGACTCAGACTAACTGCGCAAATTCACATTCAGCCTGTTGAAATGTGAGCCATAGTATACCTATATTTTTTATTTATACACTGTTCAAAAAATAACTAACTTTAAACAACAACTTTAATAGGTAAAACTTAATGACCGAAGTTATATACATTCCTATATTGCTATTTATTATTGCTTTGTTATACTCATCCATTGGGCATGGCGGAGCGAGCTCGTATATTGCAGTTCTTAGCATGTTTGGTATTAGTTCTAGTTTAATAAAACCTTCTGCACTTATTTTAAATATTTTTGTAGCCAGTATTTCGTTTTATTATTACTATAAAAACCAGCATTTTAAATGGAAATTGTTTTATCCTTTTGCATTGTTGTCAATACCAATGGCTTATATCGGTTCATTTATAAAACTTAATGAACATGTATACAAACAAATTTTAGGTATTTGCTTGCTATTTGCCGTGCTTCGCATAATAGGCATTATGAAAAATAATTCCTTAAAACCAATAAAAGAACCAACATTGATTGTAGGCATAATAACAGGTGCATTATTAGGATTGTTAAGCGGTGCAATAGGAATAGGCGGTGGTATTTTATTAAGTCCATTAATTCTTGTTTTTAATTGGGGTACATTAAAAGAAAGTGCTGCTGTAGCTGCATTGTTTATTGTAGTAAATTCAATTGCTGGAATCATAGGATTGGGAATACAGAACATTTCTATAAACAACAATATTTTGATATGGCTGATAGTAGCTATCATTGGTGGACTTATAGGCGCTTACTGGGGTAGTCAAAAAGCTACAAACGAACGCATGAAGCAAATTTTGGCATCTGTGTTATTAATAGCAGCGGTAAAATTAATTTTCATTTAAATACGGATAATGATTTCTGTTGAAGAAGCAAAAAAAATACTGTTAGAGAATATTGAGTCGATAAAAGAAACGAAGGTAATCGCAACCAATGATGCCTTAGGCTATTCGTTGGCAAAGGATATTTATGCCCCTCTGGATTTGCCTCCTTTTAACCAATCAAACGTTGATGGATATGCCGTTTGTTATAATGAACAAGAAAATAAAGCGTGGAAAGTTATTACTGAAATAAAAGCTGGCGATAATTCAACTGTAATTTTAAAAACTGGAGAAGCTGCACGCATATTCACAGGAGCAAAAGTTCCAGAAGGTGCTACAATGGTACTGATGCAAGAAAAAGTAAGTAGGGAAAAAGATTGGATTACTTGTACAGAAAATGTAAAAGAGGGCGAACACATTAGAAAAAAAGGTGCACAAATAAAAAAAGAACAACTCGCTATCAAAACCGAAACACTTTTTACACCAGCTGTTATTGGTTTTGTAAACAGTTTAGGTATTAACCAAATAGAGGCATTCAAAAAACCTGAAATAGCTGTAGTTATTACAGGAAATGAATTAGAAAGCGCAGGAAATAATTTAACAGAAGGGAAAGTATATGAATCAAATTCTGTAACATTAACAACAGCTTTAAAGGCAATAGGGTTAAAGCCATCACATACATTGTTTGTTAATGATAATAAACTAGATTTAAAAAATGCTATTGTAGAAGCATTGCCAACAATAGATGTGCTCCTAATTTCGGGAGGCATTTCTGTTGGCGACTATGATTTTGTAAAAGAAGTAGTAGAAGAAATTGGCACCACAACCTTATTTTACAAAGTAGCTCAAAAGCCAGGAAAACCATTGTATTATGGAAAGTATAAAAACAAAGTTATATTTGGCTTACCTGGCAATCCCGCATCAACGCTTACGTGTTTTTATGAATACGTATTTCCAACATTAAAAAAGTTACAAGGAAGAAAAAATGTTTCCTTACAAACATTAAACATCCCAACGAACAAAACAATTCAAAAAAAAGTTGGACTGGCGAACTTTCTAAAAGCAAGTATAATTAATTCCGTTGTTGAACCTTTAGATGGACAAGAATCCTTTATCATCAAATCATTAACAGATGCGAATGCTTTTATATATTTGCCTCAAGATAAAGAAACAGTAAACAAAGGCGAAAATGTAGAAGTACATTTATTTCCTGAATTATACTAAAGTGATGAAAACAACAATTTTATTTTTTGGAATGCTTGCGGAGGCTGCTGGGACTAACGAAGTTGAAGTTGAAAACATAACCGATACAGATGCACTGGTTGATTATATAGTAAAACAGTATCCTTTGTTGAACAACAAAACCTATAGAATAGCCGTAAATAAAAAACTAATAACAAGCAAAGAGCAATTAAATGAAGGCGACACAATTGCACTATTGCCACCATTTGCAGGCGGATGAAAACATTAACAAAAAAAGAACTTGTTAAATACCAACGTCAAATACAACTCAACAAGTTTGGTATTAATGGCCAACAAAAACTAAACAATTCAAAGGTTCTAGTTGTTGGTGCTGGCGGATTGGGCTGCTCGGCATTACACTACCTTGTTGCTGCTGGCGTAGGCAAAATAGGAATTGTAGATTTTGATACCGTTTCGGAATCTAATTTGCAACGACAAATTATTTATCAAACCACAGATATTGGAAAATCAAAAGTGAATTGTGCTATTGCACAACTCTCAAAACTCAATGAATTTGTAGCTTTTGAAGGTTTTAAATCAAAACTAAATAATAAAAATGCAATTAACATTTTTAACGATTACGATGTTATTGTTGATGGAACAGATAATTACGAAACACGTTATTTAATAAACGATGCGTGCGTGCTTCTTCAGAAGCCTTTTTTATATGGGTCGGTATATGAATTTGAAGGACAAGTTTCGGTATTTAATTTTTCTTCAAAAGTAAATAAATTAGCACCAACATATCGATGCCTATTTCCCAAACCGCCCCAAAAAAATGAATCGTTTAATTGTTCGGAAACAGGAGTACTTGGCGTTCTACCTGGAATCATAGGCACATTACAAGCATTAGAAACAATTAAAATAATCACAGGAATTGGAAAGGTATTATCGGGCGAATTAATTACATTCAATGCATTAACCATTCAATTTCACAGTATTGTTTTTGAAGCCGACAAAAATAATTGGAATGGAATGCCCAACTCTATTGAAGAATTTGAGAATTATGACTATGCTTTATTATGCAACAATAGTATTTAATTGAGATGAAAGAAAAAAAGAAACATTCTGTTTTTGTACAAGGGCCAATCTCGCCAAGCTTTATAGCCGATAGCATTGCAAAACATAGTTCTAAAACTGAAATTGGTGCGCATTCTATTTTTTTAGGACAGGTGAGAAGTGATGTAAAAGACGGTAAAACAGTAAAAGGTATAGAGTATTCGGCATATGCTGAAATGGCTGAAGATGCTATTTATGAAATACGCGAACAAGCATTTAGTAAATATAAGCTTACCTGTATGCACATTTATCATAGCATCGGCACTGTAAATACAGGCGAACTGTGTTTGTTTGTGTTTGTATCAGCAAAACACCGCAAAGAAGCATTTGATGCTTGTGAAGAAATAGTAGAGAACATAAAAAAAGACGTGCCTATTTGGGGGAAAGAATTTTTTGACGATAATAGCGTACAATGGAAAGAAAACAAATTCAAATAAAATGATTGATATAACACACAAATCAAACACTTATCGTTGTGCAGTTGCACAAGCAATTGTTAGAGTGAGTAAACTGGAAACAATTGAAGCCTTGGTGAATAAAACTGTACCCAAAGGTAATGTGTTTGAAATGGCAAAAACAGCAGGCCTGTTTGCTGTAAAGCGCACCAGTGATATAATTCCAGACTGTCATCCGCTGCCCATTGAATACACAGGAGTAAGTTATGAAATAAATGGGGTTGAAATTGTCATCAACATTGAAGTACGAACAATATACAAAACAGGGGTTGAGGTAGAAGCCATGCATGGTGCATCAATAATTGCATTAACCATGTATGATATGCTAAAGCCTATCGACAAAGGAATTGAAATACATGCTATAAAGCTGATTGAGAAAAAAGGGGGCAAATCAGATTTCAAAAATACCGCAACTGCTTTAAAAGCAGCAATTATTGTATGTTCAGACAGTATTTCAGCGGGTAAAAAAACAGACAAAGCTGGGGTGTTTATTTCCGAGAAATTAAAATCATTTGCTATTGCTATTGATGATTATTGCGTAGTTCCAGACGATACAAAAACAATACAAAACAAAGTTATAGAGCTCTCGAATGGCCAGCAGTTCAACATCATTTTATTAACAGGCGGAACAGGCGTATCGCCAAGAGACGTAACTCCTGAAGCTATCAAACCTCTACTAGACCGAGAAAT
>JBASCV010000046.1:0-3465 GCA_049651825.1 Bacteroidia bacterium | reverse complement strand
TTTGATAGCATGCACAAATCTGCAAGATTTATGAATATAGTTATTCATTTCTTGCAGATTTTTATAACATGTTTTTAACCTAATTTGTTGATATTGCTATTAGAAGAGACTTTTTGACAGCTGACTAGTTAAATCATAACTTCCCCTCCAACATCATCAACTTCGCTTTTAAAACAGCTGCAACAGTTAAGCTATCGGTTACTTCACCGTTTTTTACCATTTCGTACAAATCATTAAAATGAATTTTTTTTAATGCCAGTTGTTCATCGTCTTCTGGTTCGGCCTCTCCAAAACTAAGTTCTTGAGCAACGTATAAAATACAAAATTCGTCACTTGCCGAATTGCTCAGGTGCATCTCTTGAATTTTTGTCCACTTGTTGGCTGTTATTCCCGCTTCTTCATGCAGTTCTCGCTGAGCCGAAACCAGCGGGTCAACATCCAGTTTTCCACCGCCTTCAGGTATTTCCCATGTATATTTATTTATGGGGTAACGATACTGCCCAACAATCCAAGTATTATAATCTTTATCTAACGGCAAAATGCCAATCGCCAAATTTTTAAAATGAACAACCGAATAAGTGCCTGGATTGCCATTGGGATTCAACACATCGTGCTTACTTACGGCTATCCAAGGCGAATCGTACACTTTTTCTGTGGTTAGTGTTTTCCAAGGATTTATTTCTTCTGGTGTACTCATCTCGTTTATTGCTAATTGTAGTGGATATAAATTTAGCGCTTTTGTAGCTCAAAACATAATGTTAACTTTGTAAAACCTATGAGTTTAAAAAAAAGTGAAATAGAATTAGCACAAACAGCTCAGTTTTCAAACTTGATGCTTAATTATATAACTGGCGATTCAAGTATTAGAAGTCTATATACTTACATGCCTGATATCGATTCGTTTGAAAATGCAATTAAGGATAAATCAAAAGAGCAAATTAATAGAGAACTACTTGTTGATGTTTTAAGTGCTCAATACGCTAATATTGAGAAAGCTGATTTGCAGTTAACTGCTATTGAATCTTTAAGACAGAGCAATACGTTTACTGTTTGTACGGGTCATCAACTCTGTCTTTTTACAGGGCCATTGTATTTTATTTACAAAATTCTTTCAACTATAAATACTGCTGAAGAACTAAAAAAACAATATCCTGATTACAATTTTGTGCCTGTATATTGGATGGCTTCAGAAGATCATGATTTTGAAGAAATAAAAAGTGCAAACCTGTTTGGCAAAAAACTAGTTTGGGACAATGAACATGCAAAAGGTGCTGTTGGGGATTTATCAACAGTATCAATGGCTACCGTATTAAATGAATTAGAAGCCATTGCCGGAAATACCGATAATGCCAAAGAATGGGTGGCTTTGATGCGTGAAGCATATTTAAAACATGCTACGCTTAGCGAAGCTACACGTTGGTTGGTGCATCAATTGTTTGGGAAATACCCACTTGTGATAGTTGATGGTAATGATAAGCGTTTGAAACAAGAATTTATCACAACAATTGAAGATGATATTTTTAATACCACCAACTACAATTTGGTAAATCAAACCATTGTAGCCATGGACGCACTTGGTATTAAAGCGCAAGTAAATCCTCGCAAAATCAATTGTTTTTATATGCTCGATGGTATGCGTGAGCGAATAGAGTTTGTTGATAATACCTACAAAGTATTGAATACAACTATTGAATTTACTGCCGAACAATTAAAAAAAGAACTAGCTGATTTTCCCGAACGCTTTAGTCCAAATGTGGTGCTTCGGCCATTGTATCAGCAAAAAATATTACCCAACTTAGCATACGTTGGTGGCCCTGGCGAAATAGCTTATTGGTTGGAGTACAAGAGCATGTTTGATGCACATAAAATAAGTTTTCCAATACTGATACCACGCAATTTTGCATTATTAATGGATGCTAAATCCGAACAACAGGTATCAAAATTAGGTTTTACAATACTTGATTTATTTGATGATACAGAAACATTAATTAAAAGATTCCTTACTAAAAATGGAGGAGAAGCCCTGTTGCTAAAAGAACAGGAACAAACTTTGGTAGCTGTGTTTGAACAAATTTCAGCAAAAGCAATTACAATTGATGCTACCTTAAAAGGTAGTGTTGAGGCCGAATTACAAAAAGCTTTAAATTCAATAAAGGCAATTGAAACTAAACTTACAAGAGCCGAAAAACAAAAGCAGGAAACGTCTTTAAATCAAATAAAAAAGCTGAAAGAAAAATTCTTTCCAACGGGCTCTTTACAAGAAAGATATGATAACATCACGCCTTACTATTTGAAGCAAGGTAATGGATTCATTGATGATTTAAAAACAGTATTTAATCCTTTTGAGTATAAAATGTTGGTACTACACACTGAATAATTTATGTTATTCATAAAATATATAATAAGTAGATTCCTGTTTAAAATTTTTAAAAATACAATTTTTAGGAAAAATAAATTTGTGAAACGGTGCGTTTGGAATGAACAAACGCGATGCAGTGTTGCTTGTGCGGCAGAAATCGTTTGTTCTTGATTTTTTGGTACTTTTTGATCAAGCAAAAAGTACAAGAAGATAAAAAGAATTAGAATTTTTATAAAAAACAGATGTTAATTGAGTATTTATTTCGTAAATAGTTTAGTAACATCAGTAAAAAAACACTTTTAGTGTATTTAAAATGGAAATAAATCAAACACAACAAACACTTTTAGAACAAGGCATTGAGTTGCCCTTGATGGAAGAGTTTTATACTATACAAGGCGAAGGATTTCAGTCAGGCAAGGCTGCTTATTTTATTCGCGTTGGAGGATGTGATGTTGGGTGCCACTGGTGTGATGTAAAAGAAAGTTGGGATGCCAATTTACATCCCCTTACAAAGGTTGATAAAATAGTAGCCAATGCAGCACAATTTCCTGCAAAAGCGGTTGTTGTAACGGGTGGCGAGCCAAGTATGTATAATTTAGAGTACATCACTCACGAATTTAAAAAACGTGGAATAGCAACTTTTATCGAAACATCGGGTGCTTATTTGCTTACGGGAGTTTGGGATTGGGTGTGCCTTTCGCCAAAGAAAACAAGTGCGCCTTTGCTCGAAAATTTTAAGAAAGCGAATGAGTTGAAAGTAATTGTACACAATAAAAACGATTTTGAATGGGCCGAAAAAAATGCACAACATGTAACCCCTGAATGCAAACTGTTTCTTCAACCTGAGTGGAGCAAAAGTAAAGAAATGATGCCACTTATTGTTGATTATGTAATGGCGAATCCTAAGTGGAATGTATCGTTACAAACGCATAAGTACATGAATATTCCGTAATAATTTAGTCGTTATGAAAAGTTTACTTTTGAAACCGAGCGGGGGAATGAAAAAACGCGATGCCTTGTCGCTTGTGGGGAGGAGTCGTTTTTTCTTGATTTTTTTGTCGTTTTTGATCAAGCAAAAAGGACAAGATGCTTTTATAATTTTAAAT
>JBASCV010000045.1:0-8049 GCA_049651825.1 Bacteroidia bacterium | reverse complement strand
CTGCTGCTATGAATTTTAAACGAATAATGAATCTTTGGAAACTGGAGTTACGAGATTTTTTATCCATGTTTTTATTCTTAATAAATTACTTCACTAAACTAAAACCGACTTTTTGAGGGGCGACTAAGTAGTTGCGCTGATACCAATACGTTTAAATATTGTTTGTTTTTTAATTCAGCTCCTTTAATTTCAAATAATGTTTGGTATTCAGCATCTTTTTTTACAATAGCGGCTTGTGGTTGTGAGTAAAAAATACTGTCGATAAGGGTTTCGGAAAAAGGTGTTTGTTTTTGTGCATTATCAAACGCATTGAATGTGGATAATAAAGCAGTTTCATTATTTATATTTAAAAATTGTTTCAATGATTTTTCTTTTACAATAGCACTTCTTTTGTATAACGATATTTTGCCATTGCCTGCAACCTTTTCAATATAATGGTTTACCAGTGGATAGTAGTGCAAAACATCTGATAACAAAAAAACATCTTGTATAACTACATAATCCCATTTATAGTTCAGCAACGGCATCATCGCATCATCTCTGTTTGTTTGATAAACGGTATATCCTTTGCGTTTCATTAGTATTAAAGGGATATTGGTTGAGTACGCATCAATAACCAATAATTTAGCTTCTTTTGAAACACCTATTGAATCTAAAAATAAATCCGCCCCTTCAAAATTTTGTCTTGATATTTCAACTCTGTCCCATTCGTGTTGGGTGTAACGCTCTGTTTGTATATGTTTAGCACTCAGAAATCCCTTGGTACTCAGTAACACTATCAATACAGTCCAAACAATTTGATGTTTTTTAGTTGTAAATGGTAGGTGCGATAAGCAAAGTGTAAATAATAATATTGTTGGTGTAAAAAGCGAATCTAAAAAATAATAATCATGATCGTAAAACTGACGCATCATTAATATTGCATACAACGAAGAGCCTGCAAATGCAATAAAAAAATACATCCAGTACTGTTTTTGAACAAAGAGTGAATTTTTATTTTTTATAAAGTAATATCCTGTAAAAAATACAGCTATAAAAAACAACAAATACTGTGCTTTGGTAAAATAATGGAACAACCAAAAGTGTAGTGTATGAATGATAATTTCTTTAATTTCTTCCCAATTTCGGGCAGGCATAAAAGTGTCTAAAAATGCATTTCCATATAGTTTCCCGAGATGTTTGTTGTATAGGTAGTATGCCCCAAAAAAGCAAATAGCACTTAAAAACGTTCCTGTTTCACGAATAATTATTTTTTTTTGGTTGTAAGCATTCCACAAGCTATGTAATAATGCTGCAAACAGAAAAATGAAAAAAGGCATGCGAACTAGCGCTGCTAATAAAAAAAACAAAACACCAGTATATAATTGTTTGGAGTTGTTGGTTTCGATATAGTTGAAGTAGTGATATAAGGCAATAAAAACAAAGGATAGGGCAGGTACACTTGGAATAAAACCTGCTTGGTAATAAATATAAATGGGTGATAAAAACACGAAGATTGCTGTTGTTCCTGATTTTATTGTCGAACGAGTTAATTTGTGTGCAAACAAATAAAGATGTACTAGCCCTATGATGCTTACGCTTAGTGTGTAAATTCTGAAAATAACAGGTGAACTGCTATTTAATAATTTCATAAGCAATGCAACAATGTATTCGTTTATAGGGAAGTCAATGGGTGTTATGCCATTGATAGTTTGTAAATTAAAAGTACATGGATGAAAAAAATCAAATCCATTTTCCAAAAAACACAAGGCAATTGCATAACGTTCGCTTTGTGTCCACGCATGTATAAATGACGGAAAAAGCGTAATTGTTTCACGATACAATAAGCCACTTGCCACAACAAGGGTGGTGAGGAGCACTACTATTGAAAGTGTTTTTTTATTAAACATGGTGTTTTTATTTGCTTTTTATCCATAAATAACAAATTACTATTAGTAAGATAAAGAATGACGAATAAGAAATAGCTCCTGCAATTAGTATCGGTTTGTTTTTATATTCAAATGTAATTTCGTGTTCGCCCTCAGGCACCAATACCGACATGGTTAAATAATTCGATTCGTAAATTTTTGTCTCTTTATTGTCAATTTGTGCAGTCCAGCCAACGTAATTACTTTGAAGTAAAGTGAGTAGTTGTGCGGAGCTACTTGTAACCTTTGCTTTTATTGAATTTGGTGCAAATTTAACAATTGTAATGCTGTCGCTTTGGTTCGTTGCATTGTAGTTTATACGTGTTTTTAATTCATTGAAATCGCTTCGGTTCAATAAAATACTTGTGTTGTTTATTAAGGATGTATCAATTTGTGCTGTTTTTTGTTTAGGTAAAATGTTTTTTGAAAAATACAAAAGTTTGTTGTTCTGCATTTTTTCGAATAAGTAAGGCAAAGAGTCAGTAAGTGTTTCGTAGTTTTTAAAAATATAAGAGTTGAATCCACTTGCAGAAATGCGTTTGTGAAAACCACTGGTGTTTAAATAAAGTCCATGCTTTTGTCCGAGTTGTTCTGTGTTTTCGATGATTTTATTTTGTTGCGGAGGTGTAGGAAAGTTCTGAGGAAGTGTTGCAAGATAATCGTGTAGCTCTTTGGGCGATGTTTGTGAAAATCCTACATAGGCAACGTTTAGTTGTGTGGCAATAAACATATCTGTAACAGCCAACAAACAAAATACTTTTAACCAATATTTTTTTAGCGAAGTGCTTATAATGGCAATAAATACGCCTATCAAAAGCAATTGAATTCCACTTTGTAGTATTATGTTTTGATGCAGATTAGCAGCTTGCATAAATTCAAAAATGGTATTAAAATGTTTTGTAAAGAAAAAGCTCGAACCATTATTTTTTATAAACGAAAACACAAACAAAAACAGTAAAAACGCCAAGGTAACAATTGCTATTGTTTTTATTTTTTTCAGGTTCGATTCGTTTGTTTCTGCAATAAATAGGCTCATTTGTTTACTACCCAATAGGAGTAAAATAATAATCGTAAATAAACTAAAGTAACTAGGAAAACGGAATCGATTAATTAGTGGAAAATAATTAAATAAAAATTTGTGAACGGGTGTATATGCGCCAAAAGAAGCTAACAAGCAAATCAATGCAAATACAAGCAAGGTTTTTTCAAAAGCCGTTTTTTTATTGACAATTGCAGCAATAAAAAACAAAAATGCAATGCCGCCAACATATACATTACACATCGATTGGTCGGTATTAAAAAAATATACACTGTTTACAGTTGAAAATGGTAACAAAAAAGAAATTAGCGATTGTGGCGACAATGGGCAGTTTGAAGCTGCTTTATAACTCATTCCACTCAAGCGCTCAATGTATGGGGCTGTTTGGTAAAATGCAACTAAAACAACACTTGCCAGCAATATGCAAAGTCCTCCAAATAGTGCATTTAATTTTATGTAGGCAATAATCTCTTTTTGATTTTTTTCTTTAATAGCTTGATAAATAAAGAAGATAAGCAGGGTTGCAAATAAATAAATCAATATAATTGAAAAAGTATGATTGCCTCCAGTAAGGTTAAAAAACATAAAAATGGCAGTATATACAGCATGTTTATAGCTTTTTTCTGACAACATTTTGTAATAATTCAGAATAATAAAAGGCAACCACGCAGCACCAATTATGGCATAAAAGTGCTGAACATGTGCTACAAAAAAGCCTCCAAGCATATAGCTTACACCAGTAATAAAGGCTACTGTTTTATTGGTTTGAAATGCAAGCGAAAGAAAGTACATTCCGGTGCCAGCCAAAAACACATAAAAAATAAAAAGAAAGTGTAGTGTGTAATTTGTTTGTCCTGTGGTGATGCTCAATAAAATCGATTCGAGATACCATGTAGGGCCCTGTAAATCGGCATGTATGGGGTAGCCCAAATGTTGGTAGGGATTCCAAAATGGAAATTCGTGATTTTGAAAGCATTGAGAAATGTAATAACGCCAAGGTATCCAACAGTTTATCATGTCGTGCGTTACCGAATATTTCAAAAACGAAATTTGCCAAAAGCCCACAATGGCAATACACAAAAGTAATGCAATGTAAATAAAGTGTGAGTTTTTAGCTCTTTCAAAGATTTTTGACATAAAAATGAGTATCAAATATCTGTAGTCAATTAGACGTTTATTACCTCAACCGCTCAATTTCCTTACTTAAAACTTCACTTGCGTTTGCTATCTCCCCCGTATGTTCAAATTCAATGGTTAAATCTTTACCCAAAACAATGTGCTGTGGATATGTTTTAACTAGTTTGCTTTGCAAAGCATTGGTTAGTTTTTCGGCTGCTGCAATGTGTATAAAATTGTAGGGTCGTTTTTCTAAAAAAGAACATACCCTTTCGCTTGTTTCATCAGATAAAGCAATAAAAACAACTGTAGTGTCATTTTTATATTTTTCAGCGAGTGCATTTAGTTCGTTCAGTTCACTTAAACAGTTTCCGCACCAAGTGGCCCAAACATCTATTACAACAATTTTACCTTCAAGGCTTTTGTCTAAAATTGGTTCCCCATTTACTGTTTGTAAGCTAAATGGAGAAATGCGTTCTCCATTTTTAGAGCAAGCAAAAAAGAGAAATAAACAAACAATAAATAACGTTTTTTTTATCATTACCCTACTGATTGATAAACAGGTCCTTCGCGTTTTACCAGTTTTTTTTCTTCCATTGAATTCATCAGTTTTTGGAGCTGATTTTTAGACATACCAAGGCTTTCAGACAGCGTTGCAAGTGTAGCTTGATTTTGTTTTTTTACCTCATCCAAAATCGTAATTTCTTCGGGTTTTAATTCAACAACTGCTTTTTTTACAATTTCTGGTCGCATTTGCGGAAAGAATAATACATCTTGTATTGAATGCGAATTTGTCATAAGCATTGTTAATCGGTCAATACCAATGCCCATACCTGCCGTTGGTGGCATGCCATATTCTAAGGCTCTTAAAAAGTCTTGGTCAATAAACATGGCTTCGTCATCACCTTTGGCTGATAAAAGCATTTGCTCTTCAAAACGAGCACGTTGCTCTATCGGGTCGTTTAGCTCCGAATAAGCATTTGCTAATTCTTTGCCATTTACCATCAACTCAAAACGCTCAACTAAGCCTGCTTTTGTGCGGTGTTTTTTACACAACGGGCTCATTTCTACTGGGTAGTCGATAATAAAAGTAGGTTGTATATAATTGCCTTCGCATTTTTCACCAAATATTTCATCCACCAGTTTGCCTTTGCCCATAGAAGGCGTAGTTTCAATGTGCAACTGTTTGCACACAGCACGCAACTCTTCTTCGTTCATCCCTGAAATATCAATGCCTGTGTGCTCTTTAATAGAGTCGTACATGCTAATGCGCTTAAACGGACGTTTAAAGTCAATTTCTTTGTCGCCCATTTTCACTTTTGTTGTTCCATGCAAATCCAATGCTACTTTTTCCAGCATTTCTTCTGTAAAATCCATCATCCAGTTGTAGTCTTTATAGGCTACATATATCTCCATTACAGTAAACTCAGGGTTGTGTGTGCGGTCCATCCCTTCATTTCTAAAATCTTTGGCAAATTCATACACCCCATCATAACCACCAACAATCAATCGTTTTAAATACAATTCATTGGCTATGCGCAAGTATAACGGCATATTCAATGTGTTGTGGTGCGTAATAAACGGACGAGCAGATGCACCACCCGGTATAGGTTGCAAAATAGGCGTTTCTACCTCCAAATATCCTCTCGAATTAAACGTATTACGCAACGATTGCATAATTTGTGTACGTTTTTTAAACGTTTCACGCACTTCTGGGTTTATTATCAAATCAACATAACGTTGGCGGTATCGAAACTCAGGGTCGGTTACTTCATCAAAAGTATTGCCTTGTTCATCGCGTTTTACAATAGGCAACGGACGAAGCGATTTGCTCAACATTTTAAAAGAAGTAGCATGTATTGATATTTCGCCTACTTTGGTTACAAATACGTAGCCTGTAAGTCCAATGATATCGCCAATATCCGTGTGTTTTTTAAATAATACATCAAAATCGTTTTTGTCGTCTCCCGCACAAATATCATCTCTGCGAACATATACTTGTATGCGTCCGCTAGCGTCTTGTAAACTCACAAAACAGGCTTTTCCCATATCCCTTATACTCATTACTCTGCCGGCAATACTTATGTTTTTATAAAATTCGGCTTTTTCTGGGGTAAAGGTTTCTAAAATGTTTTTGGCTGAAGTATTTACTTCAAATAATGCTGCAGGATAGGCATCTATACCATTTTTGGTAATTTCCTCTAGTTTATTTCGTCTTAAAAGCTCTTGTTCGTTTAATTCGCTGCTCATAATAATGTTTGATGTTATATTAAGCTATAAAAATACAAAAAATCATCCTAATCACCAATTTTGCTGTTCCGGTTGGGTTGTTTTTTGTGCATATTGGCGGTTTTAAATTATTGTTATGTAAATAACGCTAAAGGCTTTATTATGTTAATAATAAACACTATTTTTACACATTAAATTAGGTTTAAATTAGATATGAAAACATTAGTAGCAAATTTTTCGAAACAATTAAAAGAAGCAATTGCAATTGGCTCTAACGCAAAGTTAACTCAATCATCGGCACCAATTTATAATGTGTTGATTTGTGGATTAGGTGGCTCGGGAATAGGTGGCAGTATTGTGGCAGAACTTGTTGTAGGTAATGCTAAAGTGCCGATTAATGTTACTAAGGGTTATTTTATACCTGCGTATGTAAATGAAAATACCTTGGTAATCGTTTCTTCTTATTCAGGAAACACCGAAGAAACTTTGAATTGTTTGAATTTGGCAGCTTCAAAAAATGCTAAAATTATTAGTATAACATCTGGTGGTAAACTTTTAGAAATTTCTAAAGAAAACAAATACGATTACATTGTTGTCCCTAGTGGAATGCCACCAAGAGCATGTTTGGGCTTTTCGTTAACTCAATTGTTTTTTGTGTTGAATTTCTTCAATATAATTGACGATAGTTTTAAAGCTGATTTGATTAAAGCCATTGAACTTCTTGATGATCAGGAAATGAATATTATTGATGAGGCAAGGGTGATAGCAGAAAAGCTAAAAGATAAAATTCCGGTGCTTTATGCAACTACCTATTACGAAGGCATTGCGATACGTTTTCGTCAGCAATTGAATGAAAATTCAAAAGTGTTGTGCTGGCATCAAATTATTCCAGAAATGAACCACAATGAACTTGTCGGTTGGACACAAAAAAATGATAATCTATCGGTGTTGTTTTTTATCGACCAGCAAGAGTATTCAAGAAATATTGCTCGTATAGATATTAATAAAGAAGTGATAAAAAAATATACAAACAATATAACCGAAGTATATTCAAAAGGCGATTCTGCAATAGAAAAAGCAATTTATTTTATACACTTAGGCGATTGGGTTTCTGTTATTTTAGGTGAATTGCGTGGTGCAGATTTAATGGAGATAAATGTTATCAATCACTTGAAGTCGGCATTAGCTAAGCTTTAATAGGAAATGAAAAAAGTTAGTTTTATTGATTTAGGGCTTATTGATTACAAACAGGCTTGGGATTATCAAGAAAAACTTTTTAATGAAATTGTTGCGCTAAAAATTGATAATCGGAAACGAGAACAAGATTCAAACACCAACACTCAAGATTTAAGATCGGAGAACCAAGAGTTAAGTAGCCAGAATCAAGATTTAAGAGTTGAGAATCAAGATTTTCAACTCGGAACTTCGAACTCCGAACCAAAAACTACTGACTCCCAACTTCCAACTTCCAACTTCAGACTTTCGACTCCAAACTACCTTCTCTTTTGCGAGCACCCTCACGTTTATACCCTCGGTAATAGCGGAAATAAAGAACATTTGCTGATTAATGAGCAAGAGTTGAGCGAAAAAAACGCTACTTATTATAAAATCAATAGAGGCGGGGATATTACTTATCATGGGCCAGGACAAATAGTTTGTTATCCTATATTGGATTTAGATAATTTTTTTACCGATATTCATAAATACTTACGTTTTCTAGAAGAAATGGTAATTCGGATGTTGGCCGAATATGGTATC
>JBASCV010000044.1:0-19209 GCA_049651825.1 Bacteroidia bacterium | reverse complement strand
ATATTACAATGCAACCGAGGTAACGTAAGGGGCTAATGTTGTCGGGTAACAAAAAGTTGCGTACTGCACTACGTATTCCATCAGCACCAACAACAAGATTTGTTTTGCTCGTTTTTATTGTATCGTTTGTTTGAAAGCTCAATTCAATGCTTTGGTCTTCACATTTTTTTAAACCAACTAGTTGATGTCCCCACTGCACTGCATTTTCGCCACCAAGTTGATTGATTAATTCTTTGCGTAATAATTGCCTTGCAATATGAATGTTTGTGCGCTTGGGAGGGTTGTTGTTATTTGTTTGTATCCACTTTCTCATGCCCCATTCGCCAATTATTTTTCCTTCTGTAGTATGCACCAAATGGCGTGTTGATACAACACCATCTTTTAAAGCAAAAATGCCAAAGCCTTCCATCGCTTTGTGAGCTTGTTGTAAGGTAAGTCCATAGCCTTGCGAACGGGTATCAAAGCTGTAATCACGTTCGTATAGGGTAAAAGGGATACTCCGGTGCAAGCAAGCCACAGCTAATGCTACACCTCCTATGCCAGCACCAATAATACTTACGTGTGGATAATTTTCGTTATTTGGTATAGGAGTTGTTGTACTATTAACTAATCCAGAGCCATTGCAGTTTGAACAAGGATACTGAGGCGCTTTGGGACGAATAGGAGCTGGGGATTTATCTTTTACGTGTTGGTATTGTTCTAGTTCTGCCTGATAGCGAAGCCTCACCTGCTTGCGAAGTTTTCGGCTTTTTTTGCCTTGTCCTTTACATTCTAAACAAATAGTTAAGCTAGACACGAGGTTTTGTAATTATGCTTTTTTTAGTTCCCTTACAACTTCCAATCGTAAACGCTCCACAGGTTTATTGTTTACGATATGCTCGTTGATAATTTCATCCACATCGCTTACCTGAACACCTACATAAAAAACACCTTCGGGATAAACGGCTATTGTAGGGCCATGGTCGCAAATATCCAAGCACCCTGCTTTTTGAGCGCGTAGTTTAATGGGTAAATTAAGTTCTTTCAATCTCTTTTTAAAAGCATCTACAAGTTCTAATCCATGAGCTTCTCCGCAGCTTGGGCGTGCAGCTCCTGCGGCACGTTGGTTCACGCAAATAAATATGTGTTTATCGTATACCATTGTATTTTTAGGTTTTATACAAAGTTACAAAAGTTTCAGAGAGAATGAACGGAGTTTCTTATATAGTATTCAAATCGCAAAGTTATTTCGTTGAAACTCCAACGTAAAATATCCCGCAAACGGTCTTCGACAGGCTCAGACTAACTGCGCACCGATGCGTTGTTATTATCTAGCTAGAGCTAGAGTTGATGGATATAATTTTAATTAACAATGGATTATTAATAAGAATTTTTGATGTAGCTATACTAAACACTTATATGTTTTATTTTCGATAAAAATAATTTTATTAAATCATGCAAAATTCGAACTCTACTAAACCAGCGGCATTAATAACGCTTATTTCGGTGTTTTTTTTCTGGGGATTTGTTGCTGCAAGCAACGATATTTTAATTCCTGTTTTTAAGGAGAAACTTAATTTAGAGCAGTGGCAATCGCAAATGATATCGTTTGCATTTTATGTAGCTTATACAGTAGGCTCGCTTATTTATTATTTTGTTTCTAAATTTTCGGGTGGTGATATTCTCAATAGAATAGGCTATAGAAATGGTGTAGCTTTGGGTTTAGTTATCTCGGCAATTGGAACATTATTGTTTTATCCAGCTGCGCAAACAGCATCGTTTCCTTTGATGATATCGGGTTTGTTTATTGTAGGATTGGGTTTTTCGTTACAACAAACTGCTGCAAATCCATTAACTATTGTTATTGGTGATTCTCGGAAAGGTTCACAACGATTGAGCTTGGCGGGCGGTATAAATAATTTAGGAACTACTATTGGACCAATATTAATCAGCTTTGCGATATTTGGTTCTATTGCTGTTGGTGGCTCTTCTGCTGCAAGTATCGAAAGCATTAAAACTCCTTATCTTATTTTGGGTGCAGCATTTATTTTGGTTGCTGTTATTTTTAAATTTTCTTCTATTCCTAACAAAATAGAAACGGTTAATGATGGTACATTAAAGGATGTATCTTCAGTTGAATCAAGAGCAAGTGCATTTAAGTATCCACAGTTAGTAATGGGTATGATTGCAATTTTTGTGTATGTTGGTGTAGAGGTAGCTACTGTTAGTAATTTACCTGAATTTATGAAACAGCATGCAAGTATTTCAACTGACAGGGTTGCTCCTTTTGTGTCGTTGTACTGGGCGAGTTTAATGATTGGTAGGTGGACGGCTTCGGTTGGCGCTTTTTCATTGACGGGCGGAGTTAAAACGGTTCTTAATTTTTTAGTCCCTTATATAGCGTTTGCCGTTTTTCTATTTGTAAATTCACTGGCTAGTCACGATGTAACACCTTTTTATGTATATGGATTTGTAATCCTTGTTTTAATTGGGGCCGATATTGCAAGTAAAGGAAATCCTGCACGACAGTTATTGTTGTTTTCATTGTGCGGTATCATCGCTTTGTTTATTGGTATGTTTGCATCTGGTATGGTTAGTGTGTATGCATTTATTAGTGTTGGGTTGTTTTGCAGTACGCTTTGGCCTTGTATTTTTACCTTGGCAATTGCAGGCTTGGGTAAACATACCAATGAGGGTTCAAGTTTATTGATTATGATGATTATGGGAGGTGGCTTTATAAGTTTATTGCAAGGTGTATTGGCTGCCGATGGTTTGTTAGGTATACAGTGGAGCTACTTGGTAGGTGTAGCGTGTTTTGCCTATTTGGCCTTTTATGCTTGGAAAGTAAGTTCATTATTAAAATCTCAGGGAATAGATTATGACTCAACAGCTGGTAGCGGGCATTGATATTGGTGGAACCAATACTGCATTTGGTTTGGTAGATGCTAATGGGAATATTTTGTTTAAAGAAAATGTACCTACAGAGCATTTTCCGATACCTGAAGATTTGGTGGCAGTGGTATGCGAGCATATCAAAAAAGCCTTTGAACCTTTTGCGAATGAGTATGAATTTAAAGGAGTTGGTATAGGTGCGCCCAATGGTAATTTTTTTAAAGGGACTATTGAATTTGCTCCCAATTTAAAATGGAAAGGTGTGGTGCCTCTTGCCGATTTGTTTGCCGAACGATTGAATTGCAAAGCGTTACTAACAAATGATGCAAATGCAGCTGCTATAGGTGAAATGATATTTGGTGGTGCCAAAGGAATGAAAGATTTTATATTTATTACCCTTGGAACTGGCTTGGGGAGCGGAATTGTAGCAAATTGCGAAATGATATATGGGCACGATAGTTTTGCGGGAGAACTAGGCCATGTAATTATGTTCCCTGATGGAAGGCAATGTGGTTGCGGAAGAAGGGGGTGTTTAGAAACCTATTGTTCGGCAACAGGAATTAAACGTACTTATTCTGATTTATTGATGAGTCAGCACCAGAGTTTGAGTGCTGGAATTGTTGCCGATGCAAAGTACATTTACAATAAGGCGATTGCTGGAGATAAAAATGCAATAGCCGCATTTAATTATACTGGCGATGTTTTAGGCCTGGCATTAGCAAACAGTGTTGCTTATACAAGTCCTGAAGCTATTTTCCTTTTTGGAGGTTTGGCACTCGCTGGTGATTTTATTTTTAAACCAACCATCGAAAGTTTTGAGCGCAATTTATTACCAATTTATAAAAATAAAATAAAAATACTTCCTTCGCTTTTAAAAGAAAACGATGCAGCTATTTTAGGTGCTGCATCGTTGATATGGAAAGATGTTTGATTGTTTTTTTCTAACAATTCAATTTTATGTTTGACTGTATTCATCTTAACACTTTTTAACTGCATGTGATTTAGTTTACATTGTAAACAGTTAAATAATTTAACTACTTTTGTACCTATGATTTCTGATAAAGACAAACAATTGTGTGAAGAACCATTGGGTAGAGCTATGGTTGTAATCACTAAAAATTACTGGGGAGCTTTTAGTAAAAAGCTTGAACATCTTGGTATTGATCGTCATTTTACAACCATGGTTGCTATTGATAAAGCTACCGAGAGGTGTACACAGCAGTACTTGTGCGATTTGCTTAAAATTGATAAGGTGGGTATGGTACGTGTAATGGATTATTTGGTTGATAAAGGAATGATTACCAAAGTTGTGAATCCGAACGATAGGCGTGAACATATAGTTCAGCTTACTGCAAAAGGGAAAAAAATAATGCCTCAAATTCATGCAGGGATTAAGGAGATGAATAGCATTGCATTGAAAGGATTAAGTAAAAAAGAGAATGAAGTATTCCATCATTGTATAGAACGGATTATTGTAAATCTGAAAAACTTACCTGTTAACGAAATAGATATAAAGCTTAAAAAGTAATAGAATGAAAATTAAAACAATAGTGTTAATTGTACTATTAGTTGGCTCTTTGTTGGCTCTAAAGTACTTTCTTTTCCCTTCTAAAAATACATCGGCAGGTGGTGCTCCAATACAACAATCCAAAGGGGTAGCAAGTGCAATAACAGCTTACGTTGTTAAAACAGAAAAACTACAAAACTCTGTTTATGCTTCGGGCACAGTGTTAGCGAACGAAGAAGTAGATCTAAAGCCCGAACTTGCAGGGAAAATAGTGCAATTGAACATTGATGAAGGAGCGTCCGTAAGCAAAGGCCAGTTGTTGGTAAAAATCAATGATGCTGAATTTCAGGCGCAATTAAAAAAATTACAATTAGAAAATGCGCTTGCCGAAACACAGCTAAAAAGGGAATTGGAGCTGCTGAAAATAAATGGTGTTAGTCAACAAGATGTAGATATAAGTCAAAATAAATTAAATGGTATAAAAGCTGATATAGAGTATATACAATCGCAAATTTCGAAAACGGAAATACGTGCACCATTCAATGGTGTTATCGGCTTGAAAAATGTAAGCGAAGGTGCTTATATTACAACGGCTACTATAATTGCAACTATTCAGCAAATAAACCCCATAAAGCTTGATTTTTCAGTTTCGGAACGCTATTTCGATTTAGTAAAAAAAGGAAGAAAAGTTGTTTTTACAATAGATGGAATCAACAAAAGCTTTGTAGGTGAAGTGTTTGCTGTAGAACCTAAAATAGATTTAGCTACACGCACATTGAAAGTGAGAGCAATTTGCGCCAATAACCAAGGAGTAATATATCCTGGAGCATATGTGCGTGTGAAGCTTGAGCTTGGCGCTATTGATAATGCAATGATGATTCCGACAGAAGCGGTTATTCCTGATTTAAAGGGGAAAAAAGTGATTCGTGTGAAAAAAGGGAAGGCCGATTTTGTAAAAGTAGAAACTGGCTTACGAACAGATGTTAGTATACAAATTACTTCAGGGTTGGACTTAGGTGATACTGTGGTAACAACAGGATTAATGCAGTTGAAACAAGATACATCTGTTAAAATAAAGGAGATAAAATAAAATATGAATATTTCATCTATAAGTATAAACAGGCCAGTACTAGCAATTGTAATGTCTGTTATTATTGTTTTGTTTGGAGGTATTGGTTATAATTATTTAGGTGTTAGAGAATACCCATCTATCGATCCGCCTATTATAACCGTAAAAACAACTTATGCTGGGGCTAATGCTGATGTTATAGAGTCGCAAATCACTGAACCTTTAGAAAAAGTGTTGAATGGTATAGAAGGTGTACGTAGTATATCATCTACGAGTGCACAGGGTGCAAGTACTATAACTGTTGAGTTTAATTTGGATGCTAATCTTGAAGCAGCTGCAAATGATGTGCGTGATAAAGTATCGCAGGCAGTACGTCAGCTTCCACAAGATATTGATGGTTTACCTACAGTAACTAAATCGGATGCAAATTCGGATGCCATTGTTTCGTTAACAATTCAGAGTGATACAAAAAATCATTTGCAATTAAGTGCCTATGCTGAAAATGTTATTGCCGAACGATTACAAACAATACCCGGTGTAAGTACAGTTCAAATATGGGGACAAAAGCGTTATGCCATGCGTTTGTGGATGAATCCAGATAAGTTGTCGGCTTATGGTTTAACACCTTTAGATGTGAAACAGGCATTGGATAAACAAAACGTTGAATTACCTTCAGGTAAAATAGCTGGTAATACAACCGAACTTACTGTAAAAACGCTTGGGAAACTTACCAACGAAGAGCAATTCAATAATATGATTATTCGTTCGGATGGTTCATCTGTTGTTCGATTTAAAGATATAGGAACAGCCATATTAGGTCCTGAAAATGAAGAAACTATTTTGCGCCAATCGGGTGTACCTATGATTGGGTTAGGAATTGTTCCACAGCCTGGTTCTAATTACATTGCAATTGCTGATGAGTTTTATAAACGTATTGAACAAATAAAAAAAGATTTACCTAAAGACTTTCAAATGGGTATTGCACTTGATAATACAAAGTTTGTAAAGCGTTCAATACTTGAAGTAAAGGAAACACTTATTATTGCTATTGTTCTGGTTGTTTTGATTATCTATTTATTCTTTCGTGATTGGGTTGTCGCATTTCGTCCATTGATTGATATTCCTGTATCGTTAATAGGTGCTTTCTTTATTATGTACATGATGGATTATTCAATTAACGTACTCACATTACTTGCAATTGTACTTGCAACAGGACTTGTTGTTGATGATGGAATTGTGGTTACGGAAAATATCTATAAAAAAATTGAAGATGGGATGAACCCTATTGAAGCGGCTCATAAAGGTTCGAAAGAAATTTTCTTTGCCGTAATATCAACTTCTATTACACTTGCAGCAGTTTTTATGCCTGTAATATTTTTGCAAGGCTTTGTGGGTAGGTTGTTTCGAGAGTTTGGTGTGGTCATTGCGGGTGCTGTTCTTATTTCTGCATTTGTATCGCTTACGCTTACACCAATGCTCAATGCGTATATGGTAAAAAAGAATCATAAAAAAAGTCGCTTTTATGAACTGACAGAACCATTTTTTGTAAAACTTGTAAATGGTTACGAACATTCTCTTGTTGGTTTTATGAAAAAACGTTGGATGGCTGTGGTTATCATTGCTGTAAGTGGTGTGTTGATTTATTTTTCAGGTAAATCATTACAATCGGAGCTTGCTCCACTTGAAGATAGAAGCTGGTTCCGTATTTCTATTACTGCCCCTGAAGGTGCTTCCTATGAATACATGGATTCCTATGTATTGAAGCTTACACAATTTATAAACGATTCGATTCCAGAAAAAAGAATTGCATTGACAGTTACAGCTCCTGGATTTACTGGTTCTGGTGCGGTAAATACAGCTTTTGTTCGTTTAGCATTTGAAGACCCAGATAAGCGAAAACGCACACAACAACAAATTGCCGATTATATAACACGTGCTACTAAATCATTCCCTGAAGCAAAGGCATTTGTTATTCAAGAACAAACAATTTCATCGGGTGGTATGCGTGGCGGGCTTCCTGTTCAGTTTGTACTACAAGCACCTAACTTTCAAAAGCTAAAAGAAAAGCTTCCATTGTTTATGGAAGAAGTGAATAAAAGTAAAGTGTTTCAAGGTACTGATGTAAATTTGAAATTTAATAAGCCCGAATTAAATATTACAATTGATAGAGAAAAAGCCGCTAGTATAGGCGTTTCGGTTAGTGATGTAGCACAAACACTTCAATTGGCATTGAGCGGACAGCGTTTTAGTTACTTTAATATGGATGGTAAGCAATATCAGGTAATAGGACAGGTGGAGCGAGCTAAACGTGATGAACCTTTGGATTTAAAATCCATGTACGTTAAAAATAATAAAGGCGAAATGATACAGCTGGATAATGTTGTAAACATTGACGAACAGAGTAGCCCACCACAATTGTATCACTACAATCGTTATCAATCAGCTACTGTATCTGCAGGTTTAGCCCCTGGTAAAACCATTGGTGATGGTATTAAAGAAATGAATATAATAAAAAATAAGATTTTAGACGATTCGTTTTCTACTGATTTAACAGGTCCTTCACGCGATTTTTCCGAAAGTTCTTCCAATGTGATGTTCGCATTTTTATTAGCATTATTACTTATTTATTTGATTCTTGCTGCTCAGTTCGAAAGTTTTATTGACCCTTTCACAATTATGCTTACAGTGCCATTGGCTCTGTGTGGCGCTTTGCTATCGCTTTGGTATTTTAATCAAACGTTGAATATATTTAGTCAAATTGGTATTATTATGCTTATTGGATTAGTTACTAAAAACGGAATTTTAATTGTAGAGTTTGCGAATCAACTGAGGGAGCAAGGAAAAACAGTACGCGAAGCTATTCAGGAGGCTTCTACTGCCCGCTTACGTCCAATTTTAATGACCAGTATTGCCACGGCCTTGGGTGCAATGCCAATAGCTTTGTCGTTGGGTGCTGGCTCTAGTAGTCGTGTAGCAATGGGGGTTGTTATTGTTGGTGGTATTTTATTTTCGTTGGTTTTAACACTGTATGTAATACCCGCCATTTATACTTATTTATCAAGAGAACGGAAACATGAAACAGCATAAATTTTATTTGTCTTTTAGTTTTATTCTGTGCCTTGGTGCTACTGCTTTAAATGCACAACAAATTACCGTTGAGCAAGCAATAGAACAGGCATTAAAAAATAATTATGATATAGCCATTGCCAAAAACGAATCGACAAAAGCAACCAATAATAATACATTGGGTAATGCAGGTATGTTACCTAAAATTGATTTGAATGCTACAGGAGCGTTGGCTAGTAATGCTACAAAACAGGAATTTGCAAATGGCTTAATTGTAGATAGAAACGCTGTAGAATCAAAAAATATTACTTCTGGCGCATATTTAACGTGGACTATTTTTGATGGGTTTAAAATGTTTGCTACGCACGCACGTTTGCAAGAGCTTGAAAAAATAGGTGCTTTAAATCTTAAAATTCAAATTGAAAATACAATTATACAGGTTGTAAGTGCTTATAATAGTATTGTTATGCAAAAACAAATTATTAATGGAATTAATGAAAATATTATTGTATCAGAAGAACGTTTAAAGCTAGCACAAAAAAAGCTAGATATAGGTTCAGGTTCAAAAGTAGATGTATTACAGGCAAAAGTAGATTTAAATTCATTGAAATCTACTTTAATTCGTCAACGCACAACACTGAGAGATGCTAAAGCAAATCTCAATCAGTTGCTGTTACAACCAAGCGCGCAAGAATTTGATGTTGTTGAAAACAATCCTTCTTTAAATGAATATAAGTATGAAGAACTTCAAAATAAAACACTTTCTAATAATACAAATTTAATTGTGGCGCAAAATCGTATTGAAGTTGCAAAATATGCTATTCGTGAAGGAAAATCGCTTATGTATCCTAAATTGAATTTGAATACAAATTATATTTATAGCAGAGCACAAAATCAGGCAGGCTTTGCCTTGTTGAATCAAAATTTAGGTTTAAATATTGGCTTTACAGCATCATGGACTATTTTTAATGGTTTTGTAAATGATAAAACAATCAAAAATTTATATATCGATTTTCAAAACTCTACCTATGAATATGAGAAGTTAAAAGCACTTACTCAAATGAGTATGTATAGTGCTTTTGAAAAAAATAAAGACGATATTGAAGTGTTAACAATAGAAGAAGAGAATAAAAAACTTGCAAAAGAAAATTTAGAAATTGCTCTGGAACGTTTTCGGTTGGGTGTTGCTACATCTATTGAATTAAAAGTAGCTCAACAAAGTTTTGAAGAATGCAGCACAAGGTTAGCAGAAGCTCGTTTTAATGCTAAATCTTCTGAGCTTCAATTGCTCAAATTAATGGGTGATGTCATCAAGTGATTTGTTTTTAAATAAATACGATTTTTCATATTCCTAAATACTCCATTTTGTAAGCTCAAAAAAATTATTAAATTTACGGTAAAGCAATTTTAAATAGATGAATCATTTATTTTATCTGTTGTTACTAAAAATGCACTAGATTACCTAAATTATGAGTATTACTAAAGCCGAATTTAAACAGCAATTAACCCTGATTAAAGATGAATCAGAGAAAATAAAAGCGATTCAAAATTATGTATGGCCCGCAATGGAATCATTTCCCAATACTCTTGTTTTAAAAGAAAATTATGATCTATTAACCGAAGCATTTCAAATTGCTCAACAAATAAATGATAGGTGGGGATTGGCTTATGGTTATATTAATAAGGCGTTTTGGGAGTTACACATAACTCAACATCCTCAAGCATTCGATTATTTTAATACAGGGCTTGCCATACTTAATGAACTTGAAGATAAATGGGCTTATGGGAGAGCATTGAATTCAATGTCTTATTCTTTAGCTACAATGGGTAGGTATGATGAAGCACTTAAGTATGGCTTTATTAGTTTGAAATTTGCAGAAGAAACACAAATGATAGAGCCTATGGGGTGGGCAAACTATGCTTTAGGTGTTTTTTATTTTGATATGAAAGACTACGTTGCTGCAGAAAATTACTATAAAAAAGCATTTGATATTTTTAGTAAGGATGAAAAATTTGTGTTGCCTTGTGCTAGATGTAGAAGTGGTATTGGTAGCGTTATGATTGTTACCAACCGATTAGATGAGGCATTGGAATATGTTAATTTGTCGATTGAAGGTTATCGTAAATCTGGTAATTTAATGGGAGAAAGCAGAGGGTTGAATGATTTGGGCATAATTTTAAGAGATAAATTACAGTATGTTGAGGCTGAAAAATATTTGAATGAGAGTTTGTTGATGCGTGAAAAAAGTAATTATTACCAAGGAATAATTACATCTTGTTTAGAGCTAGGCACTTTGTATCTTAAAACTAATAATTTAAAAAAAGCAGAAGATTATTTAAATAGAGGTTTAACTTTGGCTTATGATATTAAATCTAAACCAAAGTTGTTTTTGATACATGACATGCTTGGTGAGCTCTATAAAAAAACAAATGAATTTGAAAAAGCCCTGAAACATAAAGAAATTTATTTTGAAATAAAAACGGAAGTTACTGGTGAACATGCTGCAAATCGGGTTAAATATATGCAAACTCAGTTTGCAATAGAAAAATCAGAAACAGAATCTGAAATTCATCGCCTTAAAAATGTACAGTTAAAAAAAGCATATGAACAAATTGAAGAAAAAAATAAAAATATATTAGATAGTATTAATTATGCTAAACGAATACAACAAGCTATATTGCCAAGTGATAATGAAGTAAAAAAAATATTGCCCAACTCCTTTGTGCTGTATATGCCAAAAGATGTAGTCAGTGGTGATTTTTATTGGGTACAAAAAAAAGACAATAATATTTTGTTTGCAGCAATTGATTGCACTGGTCATGGAGTACCAGGTGCATTTATGAGTATGATTGGTAATACACTACTGAATGAAATTGTAAATGATAGAGGGGTTATAAAGCCTAGCGAAATACTAGAGCATTTACGTGAAGGGATAATTAAAGCTCTAAAACAAACAGGCGAAGCTGGAGAAAATCAAGATGGTATGGATATAGCTATTTGTGCGCTTAATGAACAAAAACAACAATTACAATTTGCTGGTGCTAATAATCCTTTATGGATTGTTAGTAATAATATATTAACAGAGATAAAAGCCGATAAACAACCCATAGGTATTTATTATGGAAACGCAAAACCTTTTACTAATCATATTGTAAATTTGAATAAAGGTGATGTAGTTTATATATTCACAGATGGATATGCTGATCAAATTGGTGGCGATTTGCAAAAAAAGTTTAAATACAAACAATTGCAACAACTTATTGAGACTCATTTTAAAAGCGATATGCAATTACAACAAAAAATATATCATCAAGCAATTAACAACTGGAAAGGTGAATTAGAACAAATTGATGATATTTTATTGATGGGAATCAGAATTTAATATGGATAGATTTTTAAAGCTATACGAATTACTTATTAATTGGCTGAGTCATAAACTCTCTCCTAAACAAATACTTGTTGTTTCAAGCATATTAGTTGGGCTTACTGCGGGCATGGCCGCTGTATTATTAAAGTTGGCGGTACATTATATTCATTTGGGAATCACCTATGATTATAACTTTAAGTATCAATACCTTTTATATCTTATTTTTCCAAGCGTAGGGATTTTATTTACTGTTCTCTTTGTTCAAAAACATTTAAAAGGAAAGTTGGGAAGAGGTACTGCTAACATTTTAAATGCAATAGCTAAAAAATCGAGCTTTTTACCTAAAGATCAAATGTACTCGCATGTTATTAGTAGTGCTCTAACTGTTGGTTTTGGTGGTTCTGCGGGTTTGGAGTCTCCAATTGTTGCTACAGGTTCGGCTATAGGCTCTAATTATGCGAAAACTCACCATATAAACTATAAAGATAGAACGTTATTGCTTGCTTGTGGTGCTGCTGCAGGTATTGCTGGTGCTTTTAATGCTCCTATTGCGGGTGTGCTTTTTGCATTGGAAGTTTTATTATTTGATGTTTCAATTACTGCATTTACTCCACTTATTATTTCGGCTGCAGCTGGCGCACTTTTATCTCGAATAATTTTAGAGGAAGACACATTATTTACATTTAAACAAATTGAAGCTTTCGATTATCATAATGTACCATACTACATCATTTTAGGATTAATTGCTGGTTTTGTAGCAGTATACTATGCTCGCACTTATTTAAGTATTGAATCGTTTTTAAAACCTTTAAAGAAAAGGGTTTATCTCAAAGCACTATTTGGTGGTTTGTGTTTAGCTGTTATGATTTTGTTTTTTCCATCATTATTTGGCGAAGGATATGATAGTATAAAATCATTAGCAGAATTAAAGCCTTATAAAATATTCGAGCATAGTATCCTATTCCCATTATTAAATGAATGGACGGTCATTATTTTAATATTATTAACAATGTTCTTGAAAACAGTAGCAGCTGCAATTACTATCGGAAGTGGTGGTAATGGCGGGAACTTTGCACCCTCTCTTTTTGTTGGCGCATATTTGGGTTTTGTTTTTGCTTATATTTTAAATATTGCAGGCATAGCTAATCTGCCAATTGGTAATTTTACACTTGTTGCAATGTCAGGGATATTGAGTGGGGTGTTTCATGCACCACTCACAGCAATATTTCTTATTGCTGAAATTACGGGTGGTTATGAATTAATGATTCCACTTATGATTGTATCTTCTTCTAGTTACATCATTTCAAAATATTTCGACAAATATTCAATGGATGTAAAAAAATTAGCAAGACGCGGAGGTATATTTACTTCTGATAAAGATAAAAATATACTCACTTCTTTGAGTATGGATACGCTTGTTGAGCCTGACTTTCAGGTGGTTACTCCCTATTCAACATTAGGTGAATTGGTAGAAATTATTTCTAATTCTAAACGAAATATATTTCCTGTAGTTTCAAACGGAAATTTGATGGGGGTAATTGTTTTAGACCATATCCGTGAGATAATGTTTAAGCAAGAAATGTACGATACAGTTTATGTAAAAGAACTTATGCGAAAACCTTTAGATACAATTATTTTGGATGAACGAATGGAAGTGGTGATGAAAAAATTCGATGAATCGGGCGCATGGAATTTGCCAGTTTTAAAAGACGGAAAGTATATTGGATTTATTTCGAAGTCAAGTATTTTTGTTCAATACCGCAATCAACTTATAAAAACCACAGGAGATTTCATTTAGTTGTATTCACTCTGTTTACGAGCATTTCGAATAAGTACAATTTCTGCATTTTAAACACCCTTCTTCATAAATCAATCCGTTTGGTGATTTGCAATTCGGACATGTCTTATCTGTTGGTGTAGTGCCCGATGGTATAAATTTTTTCAATGCTCTCTCTACTCCATATTTCCAAGTGTTGATAGATGCATCATACAAATTTAAGTTATGTACAAGGTCAACAACTTTGTGTATAGGCATTCCATAACGCAACACTCCCGAAATTAATTTAGCATAATTCCAATACTCTTTATTAAAAGTACCCGACAAGCCTTTTATAATAGCTGTTTTCCCTTTATTGTCTATGAAATGAAAGTTGTATTCTTTTTCGTTGTTCTCATTTTTTGTTTTTACAATCCATCCTTTTTCAACCCATTCAGGTATTTGTATGTCGTTTGATTTGCCTGTGAAAATTTCATAAGGTTTATCATTCACAATACCTATAACCGCAATCCATTTTTCCTCAATATTCATAAAGCGTACAACAGTTGCGTCTATTTTTTCTGGTCGCTTTTCTACAAATACAGTTGTATTCGGTAATTCTTCTTTTTCAGCCGAAATAAGCACTCCGCTGCGCGAACCATCTCTATATACCGTAATTCCTTTTAGGCCTTTTTGCCAAGCTTCAAAATAGATGTGTTTTACTTTTTCCTTATCAATAGTTGATGCTAAATTAATTGTAGAACTGATTGAATGCGTTACATATTTCTGTATTAAAGCTTGTATTTCTATACGTTTTAGCCAATCAATTTCTGTTGCTGTAGCACCTTTGTAGGGATTGTTTGCAATGTCATTGGAACCAGTCGCTTCCATCCATTGTTTTAATTTAGGATGATAAACATCAAACTCTTCCCAACTATCTCCCGACTTATCAATATAATCTACATGTGAGTTTTTATCGCTTGGATTTACTTTTTTTCTTCTTTTATAATGTGTCTGAAATACAGGTTCTATTCCTGATGATGTTTGTGATAAAATGCTTATCGAACCTGTAGGCGCTACAGTGCTTATCGAAATGTTTCTTCTTCCGTGTAACATCATTCTTCTATATACGTTCGGAAATTCTGTGTTTAGCATTGTTACAAATGCTGATGTGTTTTCAATGTCTTTGTTAAATGCTTTAAATTTCCCCCTTTCAATCGCCATGTCAATAGAACTATCAAACTCCGCTTCACATTTTGTTCTCATGATTTTATCTATAATTAGAAGTGCTTCATCAGAATCGAATTTTAAATTTAGCGCTGCTAGTGTGTCTGCTAATGCCGTAAACCCTAAACCCGTTCTTCTGCCTTTTTTTCCTGAATCATAAAATAGTTTCCATGTACTTTCTTCTACCGATTTTATATAATCGGGCTCAGGATCATTTTTTATTTTTGATAATATGCGTTCTATATGCTCCAATTCAAGATCAACTAAGTTGTCCATCAATCGTTGAGCTTCGTATGTTATTTGATAAAATTTTGTATAATCAAATGTTGCATTTGTAGTGAAAGGCTCATGAATAAAGCTAAATAGGTTTAATGCAATCAATCTACAACTGTCGCCACCTTGCATAGCAATTTCCGAACAGGGGTTGGTAGATACATTTTTAAAACCGGGATACACTGATGAAGTGGAGTAGGAGTGTTGTTTGTCCCAAAATATAATGCCTGGTTCAGCAGTATTATAAGCACATGTAATTATAGTTTCCCAAAGTGTTCGTGCATTTATTTTTTTTCTAACTATTGGGTTGCTTGAATCTATTGGGAATTTTAATTCATAATCACTGTTATTTATCACAGCATTCATAAATTCATCTGATATTCTTACCGATATATTTGCACCTGTAATTTTTGTAAGATCTTGTTTTATACTTACAAATTGTTCAATGTCTGGATGTGCTACATCCATTGTAATCATTAGTGCACCACGTCTTCCATCTTGAGAAACTTCACGTGTTGTGTTAGAAAATCGTTCCATAAAAGAAACTGCTCCACTGCTTGTACCTGCTGCATTTAATACATGTGCACCCGAAGGTCGTAAGGAAGAAATGTCAATTCCAACACCACAACGTCTTTTAAAGAGTTGAGCCATTTGTTGATCAGTATAAAATATACCACCATACGAATCAAATATTTCTGGTAATACAATACAATTGGATAGTGAGGCAAAAGTATAGTTGTTGCCTAGCGATGCCATTACGCTACCTTGCGGAATAACGTATTTGAAGTTTTTAAAATAATTAAAAATAGTTTCTTCGTTTAATTCCTTGCGTGTTTTTCCGTAGTTTGATAATAGCTCTTTGTCTGCTTTTTCGCGCTTATTTTCATATTCTTTTTCTTTTCTATAAAACTCCTTTGCCATTCTTCTGTGCATGTCATCAGGGGTAGTTTCTAGAAAATGACCATCAGTATTTTTTAAAGCATATTTATTTATCCAAGTAGAAACAGCAAGGTCATCACCATTAAAATACAGCATACATTTTTCATATACTTCCTCATACGAGTATACTTTATTTTCAAGAGGTTGCATAATGATAATAGTATAAGTGTAGTTTTTTAAGCAACAACCAATGTGTGTTGATTCAGCTTATCCAATTCTTTGTCCAATTTTGCGGTTAAAGTATCATCCCATTGCATAATTTCTTTCATGTACAACAGTACTGGATTAGCCCATTTTAATACTGTTTTTATGTCGAAATAAAGGGCCCCTGTACGTCTAATAAAAAAATCATTAGGGGTGCTACACATTTCGTGTTCAATGCAATAATGCAACTGAGCTCTAATGATTAATGGAATTTCGCTATCTTCGGTTTTTAATTTGTCTACTATCGAAAAAATAGTATCAATGTTAGAACCATAACGGTTAACAAGCATTTCTATTTCTTTACTATCAATACCAAGCACTTTACCCTTTAGTATTTTGTTTTTTACGAAATCGTCAAAAGTACCTTTATCTGTAATTTTTCCGCCCGATAGTGCAATTGTTGCAGTAGAACATTCGGCAATCTTTTTTCCTTCGTTGTTTTTTATTTTTTTTGCAATAAGATCAACAATACGTTGTGCCATTTTTCTATATCCCGTTAGTTTTCCACCTGCAATAGTCATTAAACCCGATGCCGAGTCAAATATTTCATCTTTACGTGAAATTTCTGATGGCCCTTTGCCAGGCTTTTGAATCAAGGGGCGTAAGCCTACCCAGTTCGATTCAACATCACTTTCTTTTAGTTTAGCATCAGGGAAAACATCGTTTGTACATTTTATCAAATAATTAATATCTTCTTGTGTAATTTTGGGATTTACAATGTCGCCCTTATAAAATGTATCAGTCGTTCCTATATAGGTTTTGCCTTCTCGTGGTATCACAAATATCATACGTTTGTCATACGTGTCAAAGTACGAAGATTGCTTTAACGGCAAACGATTCCAATCTACAACAATGTGTACACCTTTTGTAATATGTAATTTGTGCTGCTCTTGTTTTTTATCAATATCATCTATTTCATCAACCCAAGGGCCTGTTGCATTTACAACATAATTGCCTTTTATTTCTAGCGTTTTTTTATTCAGTTGGTCTTCACATACTACTCCTGAAATTTTTCCATTGGTATATGAAAATGAATTTGCTTTCATGTAGTTGAGCACCATTGCACCTCTATCTACCGCTTCTTTCATTATCTCTATTGTTAAACGGGCATCATCTGTGCGGTATTCGTAAAATAAAATTCCACCCAATAAATTATCTTTGCGTAATAATGGTTCAGTAGCTGCTGTTTGTTCCTTACTTAAAACAACATGTTGTTCGCTTCTTTTAACTCCTGCAAGCCATTCATATATGGTCATCCCAAGGCGAGCCGTAAATCTAGTTAACGAACCATCAGTTACAATTGGGAGCAATAAATGTTCTGGTTTTGTTAAATGTGGCGCATTACGATGAACAATAGCACGTTCTTGACCTACCTCAGCAACAAGTTTAAATTCCATTTGTTTTAGGTATCTCAAACCACCATGTATAAGTTTGGTGGATCTGCTTGATGTGCCTGCAGCAAAATCCTGCATTTCTATTAATGCTACTTTTAATCCTCTGCTTATTGCATCTAGTGCAATGCCCGCACCTGTTATTCCACCGCCTATAACTATTATATCAAAAGATGTGTTGCTTATGCTGTTTATAACAGATGCTCTGTTTTTTGCTGAAAATGAATTCAATGTATTTATATGAATAGATGTTTATACTTTTTTAGAATGCTCTAATTGGTCTGAAAAAATAAGAGAAATCTTTTTTTAGATAATCCTGAAAACCAAAGTCGAAGTGTTGATACCATGCAAAATGACCATCTACCTCTGATGAACTCCAGTAGTAACCATGTTCATATCCCCCAATAATTTCTTTGTTTTCATATAGTAAATTTAATTCGTCTTTCGAAGGAAGAAACCAATCCGTATAACCTTCTAAAACCAATTCGTTACAAAGTCGTGCTGCAATATTACCTGTTCCTGCGGTACGGCATGCTGTAATTATTTTTTTTGTGTTTTCATATCCTGTTCCAATTCCAAGTTGTGTATCAGTAACTTCTAAGCCATAACATCCCCATTGCGCTCTTATACCATCACCATTATCAATTGATGCAATAAGTCCATGTTCGCCACTTGCGTCAACATAAAATATAATGCCACCACCATAAGTTTGACCTACTACTTTTTTATTTCCATTATCTTGTGATGCAAAAGCTTGATTTGTTGAACGCACTGTTACAATAAATTTTTCAAGAACATCTGTTTTTTCTGAAAGCGACATACCGCCCATATTTGATTTAGCCGGCATTAATGGCATTTTGGGCAAGGTTTCAATCATGTTTTGTAAACATGATGCTTTTGTAGCATATCCCGAACTTTGATTTAGTTTTGAATTGATAATACCTATAATGTTTCCTTGGTTATCAAATACAGGCGACCCTTCGCTTCCTGATGTAATAACACATGAAAGTTGTAATGCTCCTATATCATTCGCATATCCCGATTTAGAAGTTACCGACCCATCAATAGATTTTACTTTTTCATCTTTTTCACCAAGTGGAAACCCCATTACAAATATTTTCTCTCCTTCTTTTACATCCCTTAATTTTAAACCATAAGGTACAGAACCAACAGCTGCAAAAAGCGGGTCATCTATTTTCAAAATAGCTAAATCATTTGCAGCATCTGATTTTATTAGGTTAGCTTGGTACGTTTTTTTTATCCCATTATTAAATATATCAACTTCAAAATGATAACCCGATTCTAGATTATGGTTTACTGTTGCAACATATCCTGCCGAAGATAAAACAACACCACTTCCGTTCCAGTTTTGCGCAAAAATTGCTGTGTATGATATACAAGCAATAACAATATTGAAAATTTTTAACTTCATTTGTTTTCTCCCTAAATATGTAATAAGATTAATACTATTTCTACGTTTTTTTTTCTATTCTGTTACATTCTTCATGTAGAATTATTGATTTTTTATTGGTTTAAAA
>JBASCV010000043.1:0-27859 GCA_049651825.1 Bacteroidia bacterium | reverse complement strand
GTAGTTTACTGATACTACCGTGTTGTTTTCAATTTTCATGAGATAAAATGATTATAAATTAATAATTACGTAAAAATAATGTAAAGCCTGTAAATAAAGGACATAAAATGCATTTTATTTACAAATTTGTTGAAAACAAAAAATCGTTTCTGAGATTAGTTTTCTCAAAAACGATTTTTAAAAGTGTATTGATAAATAGATTATGGTACTAAATCACAGTCAGAAATAGTATATTCTAAATCAATTTTGTTTTTAACAAGTTTATTGTTGTAAACTGTTCTAACAACGTAAGACAAAGGCACTCCTGTTTTAATGTTTGCCGATTGTCCTAACATTGAAGTAAGTGTAGGAAGTTCAGATGCCTCAATTGTAGAGAAAGTACTTGCAACATCGCCACCCAATGAAATAACTTTAACATTTAAGTTTTCAAGCGATGATAAATAACTAGCATTAAATGAAGCACTATCATCACTATATGAACCGCTAACAGCAGCTGAAATTTGAGCTACATCGGATGTTGATTCAATTAACATGTAAAACACACGGCCATAAGTTACGTCAGATACATAACAAGCAGGGTTATTGCGATTTACATATTTTGCCAAATCCATAGGTTTTGTAGTTGGATGAAACAAATCGTTATAGTTGTATGGTATATCAAAGCTCATTGTATAAAACGTTTGATTTAAACTCACTAAATAGTGATTTACATCATCGTTATTAGAAAAGGAAAGATTTCCTGCAGCTGTAACACCCCAAACATCAACATCTAAGCCTAATCCCAAGGCTAATTGTTCTTGTGTTTTAACAACTTCGTGCTTTAATGTGAAACGGGCAGGCATTACCTCATTGTTATTCGCCATAATATCGTTCAAGGCCTGAGACACAGCACTTTTTTTGATTTCAGCAATTGGCACCGCAACTGAATATGAACCATTTACTAAGTCGATAGAAACTGTTCCGCCTCCTCTTCTTACAGAAACAATATCAGGTGTTGCTTTATCTAACGAAGCTCCTTGAAGTAAACTACCAGGGTACACAACAGAAACATTAGGATC
The DNA here is from genome assembly GCA_049651825.1 of Bacteroidia bacterium. Classification (GTDB taxonomy): domain Bacteria; phylum Bacteroidota; class Bacteroidia; order 2-12-FULL-35-15; family 2-12-FULL-35-15; genus 2-12-FULL-35-15. Next base: position 26,801 of record JBASCV010000043.1, on the reverse strand, counting down.
GTATATAGGGAACGACATATTTCCTTGTAATACATCCCATGTATTATGCGTACACACCCAACTTCCACTATCAACAGTAACTGATGACGTAGTAGTGTTTGTTAGAATTTTATGATTTTGAAAATCTTCAAATTCTCCACCAGATGCTAAAACTTCTTCAAACGATACTTCTTGATCGGGGGAGATATCTTTTTTACAAGAACTCATCATTACTATACTTGCAATTGCTAAAGCCCCGATTAAGTGGTAGTTTTTTTTCATTTAGTTGTTCTTTTAATTAAAGGTTAAATTCATTAAAAAAATCAAAAAAATAGTACTAGCTGAAAGCCCAAAGAGATAAAATTGCACTAAATCCTGAAGAGAGTTGCTGCGGTGAGTATTTACAGCTGTGAAGATAACTTTGTTCATTTTTTAGCGGTTTTAGGAATAAATGATTTTCATTTATTCTTTCTAGGGTGTTCACTAAACTAATTATTTGTTATTGCAAAGTTAATGGTATTTGTTTTAAAAACAAGTTTTTTTATATTTTTTTTCTCCGTCAAGCAATTATATGTTATACCACCAACTACATTTTACCAAGTGGCACGGTTTGTGTAATATCAACGGGATATGTTTTTTTTACAAAAAAAGCGCCTCCCTTCAGCTCTCCTTTTATGCTGACTTTCAAGCTTTTACTAGCTGCAATGGATATTAATTGAGGCAATGAAACGTTTAATTTCGAAAAGTCGGATTTAAGATTAAAAGTGTACGTTTTTTCAGAATTTGCATTTATTTTTATTTTTTCTGAAATAAACACTTTTCCCAAATCAATACCATTTACAGTTACATCTAAACCCGATTTATGAACCTTAAACGGTATATTATTTTCGTTTTTAATTTTTACGAAAATCTGCGCTTCTAATCCTTTTTGATTAACGCTTGTAAGTTTAACGTTTTCAACACCTTTAAACGAAACTTCTTTCAATTCACGGCAAGATGTGATTGATAGAGTTAGAAGTATAAATAAATACAAAAATATTTTGTTCATAGTAGTTGTTTTTAAATTTATAGTTTAACACCCAAAATCAACACATCGTCAGTTTGAACATTATTGGCTTTCCACTCGTTAAAAGCGGCTAATATGCTTTGTTGTTGCTGGTCCATTGATTGATGTTGAATACTAAGCAACAATTGTTCCAAACGAGTGGACAAAAACTTTTTATTTTGAGGGCCTCCAAATTGATCAATAATACCATCTGTAAAGAGGTAGATAGAACTATTTTGTATGGCTTTAAATGATTGAGTAAAAAAGTCTATTTCATTATTTCCTAAAACACCTCCAACAGAATAGTAATCGCCTTTTAAGGCTTGTAATGTATTGTTTTGAAGGATGTATGCATAGTGATTGGCGCCTGCAAACTCAAGCTCTCCTGTTGATTTATTGATGGTAATAATAGAAACATCCATGCCATCATCCTGAGTGGAAGCATTTTCATTGTTTTGATTTAGGATATCTATAATTCTTTCGTTCATTAATTTCAGAATTGTACCTGGCGTAGAAATATTTTTCACGTTCACAATTTCGTTGAGTAGCGTATTGCCAATCATGCTCATAAATGCACCAGGTACGCCATGTCCAGTACAATCGGCAACAACTATAATTAGTTTTGTTTGGTTGTTTTCTATTGTTTTTTCTGCAATCCAATAAAAATCGCCACTAACAATATCTTTAGGGAGCGAAAGTACAAAATAGTGTTGCAGTTTTGATTGCATTAACTCATCGGCAGGTAAAACAGCTTGTTGAATTCGTTTTGCGTAATTAATGCTATCTGTTATTTTTTTGTTTTTTAATTGTACTTCTTTTCGCTGAAGTTCAACAATAGTGTTTTTTTCTTCAAGCTCCTTTGTACGCTGTTGTACTTTGTTTTCAAGCACAATGTTCTCTTGCTTTAATGTTTTCTCTCTCCACCTAATATAGTAAACAACAGTAGTGATAATAGTAAGTAAATATAATGAATACATCCACCAAGTGCGATACCAAGGGGGTAACACCTTAAATGCATATACTAAGGGCTCACTCCAAATCCCATCGGGGCTACAAGCCTTTACTTTGAAAATATAGGAGCCTTCGGAAATATTGCCAAAAGTAGCAGTTGCTTTTTGACTTGGCTCACTCCAATCTTTATCATAACCTTCGAGTTTATAGCTATACTTTACCATTGCCGGTCGACCCGTTTCAATAGCAACAAAATCAATAGTTATATTATTATTATCGTATGAAAGCTCAAGATTTTGAGGTATGGGATAATATGTTGAAAGGCTATCGAATTTTAGTGCTCCGAATTTTTGACGAAGCGCATCTCTTTGTTTTGAAGTTAATGCATGATTAAAAGCATACATTTCTTCATTTAATATGGTTAACGAATCAACTAATTTATTTGTGTTTAAATAATGTTTATTTTGTTTTAGACTACTCCATATCACATGCTGGTCGTGAATTTTAACAGACTTAAACATAACAACAGGAGGTGCGTTGCTTTTATGTATGCTGTTATAATCGAAACGGACTAGTTTATCGGCAGTACCAGCCCATATAACTCCTGCAGAGTCTATATACAATGCACTGGTATTAACATCCTTAATAGAGTAGCCAGTGCTTACATTATAATTTTCAAACTTAACATCACCTCCATTTTTTTCGAGCGAGTTTATGTGTAAACCAGACAAGCCTAAATTAGTACCAAACCAAATTATATCATTAATTGTATCTTCAACTATACCATAAACAACATCGTTTGCAAGGCCATCTGCAGAATTATAAACAGTAAATAACTTTGATGTACCATTGGTATTATTGGGCGTATATTTGCAAACCCCACCTCCAGAAGTTCCAATCCAAATATTACCTTTTCTGTCTTCCAACATACTTAGTACCGTTTTATTGGACAAACCTTCGTTTAGTGAATAGTTTGTAAAATTGTGTTTATTGGTTGATGCAGCATAACTATATACACTAACACCATTTCCATTAGTACCCATCCATATATTACCATATCTATCTTCAATCATGCATTTAACGGTATTATCGGCAAGTCCGTTAGAAGTGTTGAAATTCGTAAATGTTTTTACGTATTTCCCTTTTATCTTTTTTAAGTCAATGGTGTCTTGTGATGATTTTATTTCAATTCCAGCTAATTCGTCTACACGATTTCCATCATATCTACTAACTCCTCCCCCATAAGTACCAAACCAGATGTTGCCTCTGCTATCCTCCAAAATACATAATGGTAAATGGTGAGGCAAACCTTGTGGAACATTGTATGTAACAAATTTTTTACCGTCAAACATAGTAGCACCAGCGCTACAACCAAACCATATGTTATTATTTTTATCAGTTATGACAGACCTTATATTGGTTGGTTGAAATTTATAATTCAAAAATTCTAAATTCTCTTTATTTTTTGACTGGCTCGGCTTTATACTAATTCCGTTACCTGTTGCAAGTATTAAATTGCCTGACATGTCAGAATTTATAGCCCATACTTTATCAGAAATTAGGCGTTGTTTTGAAGTGTAACTTGTAAGCACAACACCTTCATACTTCGACAAACCAGCTCCTGCAGTTCCAAACCAAAGATTCTCATTTTTATCTTTAGTGATGTTATATAATTTATTAGACATAAATCCTTGTTCAACACGATAGTTAACAAACATGTTTGTAGTTTTTGTTGAATTAAAGGGCAACATACTCGCACCATCCGAAGAGATAAACCAAAGGTTACCAACTTCATCTTGTCCAATATCTTGAATTCCACCAGGTACAATACCATTATTTTCAGTGTAATTTATAACCGCACCAGTAATTGTACTGTATTCACTAACACCCATTGCATTAGCAATCCATATTTTACCAGCACTATCTTGAAATATATGGAAAACAATATCTGTAGAAAGGCCATTTTTAGTAGTAATACGAGAATACTTTACCTGATTTTTAATAATATCCTCATGCATCCAAATGTATACTCCAAAGTTGCTACCAATCCATATATTTCCATTATTATCCTCCATAATGCAAGAAGTTGATTTATTTGCTTCTTCAGAATCAAGAATGTAATTTTCAAATAAAGGAACACTTTTTTTATTTATAAAGGAAGGGTTGCACTTACTAATACCGTTACCTGTAAGGAACAAAACATTACCCTGCTGATCAGAAATAATACTCTTTACAAAATTAGATGCCAATCCATCCTTTTCAGTATATGTTCTAAAACAATAGCCATCGTATACACTTATGCCTGTACCATTAGTACCAAACCACATATTTTCGTACTTATCTTGAGCAATACTTTTTACAAGGTTGCCAGCTAATCCATTAGCAGTGGAATAATTGGTAAATGAAAACCCATCAAAACGAGAAACACCCCCATTATAAGTACCAAACCAAAGATGTCCCAATTTATCGCAAAATCCACAGGAGATGGTTCCCAATGCAAGACCATGTTCTGTATTATAGTTTTTCATTTGTAAAAAACCACTAGCGCTTCCTTGCTTTAAAGGCACTTTCTCAATAGGGTAAACAGTAAAAATGTTCGCTGTTAAAGCATTTTTTTTAAAATTTTCTACTGTTTGTGCGGGTATTATTTCAACACGTGGTGGGGCGCAGGAATCAAGATATTTTACTGTTGGAGGAAGAAGTGCAGCAGTAGAATCATTAATAGATTTTAATGAAACCTGAGGAAATTGTGACTTTTCAGTATTATCAATACATGAAAAAAGCAAACAACTGATTAATAAAAAAGAAAATAAAGAATACGTTTTATGCATGTTTTTAACAATTAAAAAACACGGTGTTGCTCTACATATTTAGTAATATATTCAACAATCTCTTTGGTATCTGTTCCTGGCGGAAAAAGCTTCCCAACACCCTGTTTGTTAAGCGCATCCATATCATTGGCTGGAATAATACCGCCTCCCGTAAGCAGCACATCGTTCATTCCTTTTTCCTGCATTAGTTTTATTATTTTAGGAAAAACTGTGTTATGGGCACCCGATAAAATACTTACCCCTATTGCATCCACATCTTCTTGAAGGGCAGCATTTACAACCATTTCTGGGGTTTGGCGCAAACCAGTATATATAACCTCCATACCAGCATCTCTTAAAAAAGACGCAATAACTTTAGCTCCACGATCATGCCCATCTAATCCCACTTTAGCGATTAAAACTCTTATCGGTCGGTTCATAAAAACAATATTTGAATATTTATACGAATATACAAAAAACAAATGAATTTATTCTTTAGCCAAACATTGTAAATACACATAAAAAACAGTGCCTTTGTTTAATGCCGTTTCAAAGGTAATTTTCCCTCCAATACTTTCTACAATACTTTTCACCATTGCCAAACCCAAGCCCATACCAGTTGTTTTTGTTGTGAAATTTGGGGTAAAAATTTTACTTACCACATCTTCGGCTATTCCAGTTCCATTATCTGCAATACTTATTAAAAAATAATTATCACTTTTCTTCAAAACCACCTCTATTTTACCAGCTCTATCTTCAGGAATTGCTTGTATTGCATTTTTAATTAAATTATTGAAAACCCTAATCATTTGCTCTTTATCAGCCATAATACATGTATCTTCGCTGTACTCTTCATTAAAAACTATGTTTATATTTTCGTGTTCTTGAAAAAGGGAAAGAACTGTTTTTAAAACCTGATTTATATCTATTTTTTCAATTTGGGCTTTAGGCATTTGTGCAAAGTTTGAAAATTCTGTTGCAATAGCCGACAAGGTATCAATTTGCTCAATAATGGTTTGCGTAAATCGCTCTAATTTTGACTCAATATCAGGATCGTTATTTTTCCAAACACGCAACAAGTGCTGCACACTTAATTTCATGGGAGTTAATGGATTTTTTATCTCGTGTGCAACTTGCTTTGCCATTTCTCTCCATGCACTTTCACGCTCCGATTTTGCAAGTAAATCAGTGCTTTTATATAATTCAGCAATCATTCTATTATATTCCTTCACTAAATTTCCAATTTCATCATTTTCATGCCACTCTATTGGTTCGTTTTTTTGACCCAATTTAATGCTGCTTAGTTTATCTTGAATAATTTTTAATGGTTGTGTAACCTTATTGGAAACAATTATGGCAAGTACTATAGACAAAGCGAATAAGAATACATAAATATTAATTAAAGCAACTAAAAAACCTGAAATTTCATTTTCTAATGCGCTTTGCTTAGAAAAATATGGCAAATTAAGGTATGCTAACAACTTACCATCTTTGTTTTTAAAAGGTATATAAGCTGATAGATATTTCAATTGACCAACCTTTTCTTCCTGTATATATTCACTTTTTTCTAAAATAGAAATTTGATAAAAGGCAACAGGATTCATTTTTTTTGAAAGCACACCTTCATTAAACAACTTTGAACTAGAAGATGCAAACAAATTACCTTTAACATCGTAAATATTAATATCTGTAACAAAAACATTGGCATATTTCTTAAGCATAAAAGTCATGTATTCTACAATTTCTTCACTCAACTGTTTTTCTTCAACAAACTTTGCTTTCATTTCCATTAAAACAGAATGTATTTTTTCGCTGATATTCTCTGTATTCTTTGCTTCAACCTGCTGTTTTATATAATAAGTGGTTGTTGTGCCAAACAGTACTAATGCAATTAAAACAATACTTACAATAAATAACTGTATACGAAATTTAAAATTAAAGTTGGCAAACAATTTATTCTCATATACTTGCTGAAAAAATAAAACCAACAACAAAATCAAACTAAAAAAAGTAAACAAATAAGAAAACACCGTTGCTTTTTCTAATAAACTTTGCTTTTTCTTACTAAGCACAATAGTTGTTTCGGAATCTGGCGTATATATAAGATGATTATAACCAGCTATATCAACAAACGTGTAAAGTTGATTTGTTTTATAAAAATAAGCCAACGATAAATTAAAAGGGAATTTACCATATTGATTTACCAATTTAAGATGTTTGTATTTTGCATAAGAATAATCTGATACTTCTTTAGATAAACCAATTGTTCTATCAAGTAATAACTCAGGAAAACCAATTTCATCGGAAATAAATTTAGAATCAAGCTCTATATATAGTGTACTATTTTTACCAGCCTTTTGATAAGGTATTTTTCCTATATAGCTTATTTTACCGGATTCATTGTTGATATAACTAAGGTATTCACATGAGGTGGGCAATCCTTTTTTTTCAATTAACTCATCGAAATACAAATTATTATCAAAAGACGAATTTGCAGACGCTATAATAGGCAAACATAGGCTATCAAAAAGTGTTATTCGAAAATCATATTTTTCCCAAAAACCACTAAAATATTCTTGTCGAATACGCTTTTCAAATGAACTTGCTTGAATATTATTTTTAGGCAAAAAGGCAATAAGTACTGTATCGGCCTGGATTTTTTTTTGTATGTCTTCAAAAAGAAATTCAGCAAAAGGGTCTTGTTCGGCTGCTAGTTTTTCGGCAAGCACTTTACGATTAGCCATCTCCTTAATTCCAGAATGCTTTACCATTATATGCATTGCCAAAAATGAAAAAACAAAAACCAAAAAAACAGTTTGTAAAAAAGGATAAGTGTCTCTTTTTTGGGTTATCACAAAAACAGAAAGTACAAGAAGCGAAGGCCAAAAAACAGTTATTAAATCTAAAACTCCCGACAAATGCAAAACTAGCCAATAAGCAACAGTTACAAAAACAAAAACAAAAGCTAGATACTTAAGACTAATAGATAGTTGCTTTAGTGTATTTATAATCTTATCAGCAATTAAAAAAACCGAAAAAAGAAGCAGTCCTTCAATTAAAATAACCGTGAAAGTATATTCATTTATACTAAAGAGATTATCGATAGAAAAGGGGATATTTGAATTTCTTATAATGTTTAGAAAAAGAGATGTTATTATCCATGTGTACCAATAAAAAGAGGCTAATACAAAAAAAGAAAAAAACAACTTCCCTTTTACCGTAAGTTTTATCAATAAAGGCTGTAAGTGTAAATGTTTTCTGGTATACAAACATAAACAAACGAATAAAATAGCATTTATAAGCAAGTCTCCTAAGGATGATAGCCACAATGAATTTGCATCGGCATAAACAGTGGGGTTAAACAGCTCATAATTATAAAATGATTTTGGAATAGAAAACCAAATAGCAGCGTATCTAATAACTATTACTGTTATTACAAAAATTAAAAGTGCGACATTAACACCCATTTTTTTCTCCAACAAACGAGTTAGTTGTCGAACCCAAATTGTTAAAAAAACAAAACCTAATAAATGGAAAAATAAAGCAAAGGCTGCCTTTAAACCAAAAAAACTGGCATCATTAATCAATTGTATTGAAAACAAATAAAATCCATCTGCATTTTTTATTTGATTTTTATTTTTTGTATCAATTACAAATGTTGCATTTTGCAACACATTAAAGCTTTTATGAAAATCATTTACTAAGTACTTATTTTGGTAGGGATACTCATTTTTTATTAAAATTAATCCAACAAAAACTCTATTATTAAAATCGGCAGGAGTTTTCACAACTTCAAACCAACCATTTTTTAGTCTAAGCACACCCCAATTAATTGGTATTTCGTTTAAAGTAGCAGGAATTGCAATCGTATTATCTGTCCAATATTTTAATGAATCATTTTCATACATTAAAAGTGCAAGGCCTTTTTCATCCATCAGCTTTTGATAATGAACAGGAGTATTAGCAAAAAGCTCTACTGCCGTTTTATTTGCTGAAAAAAGAGTTAAGCTATTCAACTCTTGTTTAATAACATTTTCTTTCTGATGAAGCTTTTTTTCAAATGAAGTAACAAAAGAACTCGAATTATCTACAAAAGAGATGTTCAAAAAATAAGCCAGAATAAAGCATATAGCCGCAAATGCAAAAGATGTATAACGATTTTTTATTAATAAACGCACAGTATAATTATTTTTTCTGTTTTCTATAATCAGGCTAATAGCGTATAAAGTTACAAAAAAGGCCATAAGTTATTTAACCTTACGGATATTGTTTAAAATCAAACATTTTAAATTCACTAAAAATGAATATTTAACAGTTTTTTTGTTAATATCTAATAACGGCTTTTAACTTTAATTATTTGTATATTCGTGTTCTGTTTTTACTAATTAATATTATTTGTTTTATGAATTTCGAAAACCTCCTTACATCACTAGAAAGTGGAATATTTACCATTACCATTAATCGCCCTGATAAATTAAATGCCTTAAATAAAAAAAACGTTCAAGAAATAGGAATAGCCATTAAACACGCTGAAAAAAGTACAGACGTAAAAGCTGTTATTATAACAGGTTCAGGGAACAAAGCATTTGTTGCTGGTGCCGATATAAGTGAGTTTGTTGGGCTTACTCTTGAACAAGGAAAACAATTAGCACAAGCAGGCCAAGACGTATTTCGTTCTATTGAAACCTGCTCAAAACCTGTGATTGCAGCAGTAAACGGATTTGCATTGGGTGGAGGCTGTGAGCTTTCAATGGCTTGCCACATGAGAATTGCTAGCGAAAATGCAAAATTTGGTCAACCCGAAGTAAATTTAGGCTTAATAGCAGGTTATGGTGGCACACAACGCTTAATTCAATACATTGGAAAAACAAAAGCTACTGAGCTTCACATGACTGGTGATATGATTAATGCTGAACAAGCCCTTCAATTGGGTTTAGTAAACTATGTTGTACCACAAGAACAATTGATGGCAAAATGTATCGAGTTGCTTACTAAAATAAAAAGTAAAGCACCGAAAGCAATTACTGGTGTTATAAACAGTGTAAACGCTTATTTCGCTACAGATGGTTTTGCAGCAGAAATTGAAGAATTTAGTAAATGTTTCACAACAGATGACTTTAAGGAAGGAACGAATGCTTTTATTGAGAAAAGAAAAGCTGAATTTGTTGGAAGATAACAACACAACTATTATAAATTTTGTTTTATAAGTATCCGCTTACTTTTAACTAAAATTGAATCCACTAAAAAAACTAGCATCACAAACGGCCATATATGGTTTACCTACTATTGTTGGCCGTTTGCTTAACTATTTTCTTACCCCACTTTACACCTACCTTTTTTCGCCTAACGAATTTGGTGATGTAACATCTGCATACGCTTATGTTTCTTTTCTAATGGTACTTTTAACCTATGGAATGGAAACAACACTATTCCGCTTTTCGCAAACCGAAACTGATAAAGAAAAAGTGTATGCCTCAGCTTTAGTTTCGCTCTTTATTACTTCTGCTACTTTTGTTTTAGTCGCAATTGCTTTTTCCAATCCAATTGCTGAAACACTTAATTTTGCTGGCCATCCCGAGTACATTGTTTGGTTTGCAATTATTTTAGGTTGCGATGCTTTTTCTGCTATACCCTTTGCTAAACTTAGAGAATTAGGTAAACCCAAACGTTTTGCAATCATCAAATCAATCAACATCGCTATCAACATTGGCTTAAACCTGTTTTTTATTGCTTTTTGCAAAAATATATATGATGCTTCGGAATCAATATTTAAACCTTTTGTTGCGTTAATTTATAACCCCAATATAGGTATTGGCTATATTTTCATATCTAATCTTTTTGCAAGCATAATTACTCTTTTGCTACTCATTCCAGAAATCAGAGCGGTTAAATGGGCAATAGATTGGAAATTATTTAAAAAAATGATGGCCTATGCACTCCCATTGCTTATTGCAGGTCTTGCTGGCATGACCAATGAAACACTCGACAGGGTACTTATACCTTACCTTTTACCCGAAGAAATTGCAAAAAGCCAGAATGGTATTTATGGTGCTTGCTACAAAATAGCCATTTTAATGACCATTTTTATTCAAGCATTTCGATTTGCCGCAGAACCCTTCTTTTTCAAATATTCAAAAGAAAAAGATGCTAAAAAAATGTATGCTGACATAATGAACTATTTTGTAATCATTTGTTCAATCCTTTTTCTTGGAACGATGATGAATATTCAATGGATACAGTATTTTATTGGGGAACAATACAGAGTTGGACTTCCCGTAGTGCCCATACTACTTATTGCCAATATGTTCCTTGGTATTTTCATCAATCAATCCATTTGGTACAAACTTAGTGGAAAAACCGCCTATGGAGCCGCCCTTACCATATTTGGAGCAATTATAACTATTTCGCTTAACGTGTGGCTAATCCCTACAATGGGGTATATGGGTGCTGCTTGGGCAACACTCTTCTGCTACACATCCATGATGATTGTATCGTATTTTTGGGGTAATAAACATTACCCTGTTAATTATGATTTAAAACGCATTTGGGGTTACTTGGGTTTATCATTAACTTTGTATATTATCAGTATTTTTATAAAGTTTGATAACGTAATTTTAAATTTACTAATAAACAACATTCTGGTAATAGCATACATTGCTTTTATCTGGAAAATAGAAAAGAACTCATTTAAAAAAATTGCGGTTCAATAAATTACTGTTAATCTTAAATACAATGAAAATAAAAATAATAAACAAATCGGTGCATCCTTTGCCAGAGTACGCAACAAGTGCTTCGGCAGGACTCGATCTTCGTGCAAATATTGATTTACCAATTGTATTAAAACCCTTAGAAAGATGTGCGGTAGCAACAGGCTTATTTATTGAATTACCTATTGGATATGAAGCACAAATTCGTCCTCGAAGTGGACTTGCATTTAAAAACGGAATAACAGTTCTTAATTCACCAGGTACAATTGATGCAGATTACAGAGGGGAAATAAAAATAATAGTTGTAAACCTTTCAAATGAAGAGTTTACAATTAACAATGGCGAACGAGTTGCACAAATGGTAATTGCTAAACACGAACAAGCAGAATGGATACTTGTAGAGCAGTTAGAAAATACCGAACGTGGAACAGGCGGATTTGGCAGTACAGGAAAAAAATAAATAGAATATTTTAAAATATGCCTTTATTGAAAGGCAAAATAGTAACTTTTATATGAAAATAATTATCCCTATGGCTGGTATGGGCAAACGTATGCGCCCACACACACTTACAACACCTAAACCATTAATACCTATTGCAGGAAAACCAATGGTTCAACGCATTGTTGAAGATATTATTAAAGTTTGTGACGAAAAAGTAGATGAAATAGCCTATGTTGTAGGTCGTTTTGGAACAGAAGCTGAAAACAATTTAGTAACAATTGCAGAAAGCTTGGGTGCAAAAGGACGTATTTTTTATCAGGATGAACCACTGGGCACTGCACATGCTATTATGTGTGCAAAGGAGTGTTTGACAGGAAAGGTGCTTGTTGCTTTTGCTGATACTCTTTTTAAAGCCGATTTTAAATTGGATTCCAATCAAGAAGGTATCATTTGGGTTCAAAAAGTAGAAGATCCGAAACCATTTGGAGTTGTTAAACTAGATACCAACAACGTTATTACCGACTTTATTGAAAAGCCTCAAACCTTTGTTTCTGATTTAGCAATCATTGGTATCTACTATTTTAAAGATGGCGATTATCTAAAAAAAGAATTACAATACCTTTTAGATAATGACATTAGAGAAAAAGGCGAATACCAACTTACCAATGCTCTAGAAAACATGAAAACAAAAGGAACTCGCTTTACACCAGGCAAAGTAACCGAATGGCTTGATTGTGGCAACAAAGATGCTACAGTTTATACCAATCAACGCATTTTAGAATTCAATAAAAATAATCCAAGAACAACAAATTTCTTAAATCAAGGCTCAACAATAATTGAACCTTGTTTTATTGGCGAAAATGTTAAAATAATTAACTCTACGGTTGGTCCACACGCTTCAATTGGTGCAAATACCGTAGTTGAAAATTCTACCGTAAAAAACACCATCATTCAAACCAATTCTAAAATAAAAAATGCAGAATTGAGCAACTCAATGATTGGAAACTATGCTGAATACTCGGGTAAATCAAACGATGCAAGCGTAGGCGACTACTCAACTGTACGCTAAACAACACATATAAAAACGAATAAATGAAAAACAGAGAACTCAATAGTTGCATCAAAAAACATTGGTTAACAATAGTTAGCCAATGCTATAAAAATGCATTAATACCTCTGTTTTTGTTTTCTATTCTACTTATTACATCTTGCAAAACCTCAAAAAAATCAAGCAATACAAGTACACAAAAACCAACAACAAATTCAACACCATCAACAAGTAAATTAACAGAAAAACAACGTATTGATTTTGAATATCTTTTTTTTGACGCTAACCGCGAAAAAATACTTGGAAACTATGCTAAAGCAGAAATTCAATTAATACAAGCCTTAAAAATTGATCCAACAAATGCGGCCGCTTTATATGAGCTTGCAACAATTTATGCGTTTAAAAACAACAGAAAACAAGCGCTAATCTATAGCAAAAAAGCCGCTGAAGCTGACACCAAAAACATCTGGTATCAGATGCTTTACATTGATTGCCTTCGAGAAAATAAATTTATTGATGAAGCAATCAAAGTATCTTTAAAACTAGTTCGTAATAATCCTGAACGAATTGACTTTTATTACGACTTAGCTGATTTATACATGTACAAAGGCAAAGCGATTGAAGCTGTAAGAGTATATGATAAAATAGAACAACTATCGGGCGTTTCAGATGAAGCCACACTTCAAAAATTTAAAATCTATAAATCCATCAACAACTTTAATAAAGCGCTTGTAGAAATTCAAAAACTAATTAACGCATTTCCAAAAGAAGCAAAGTATTACGGCATACTAGGAGAGTTGTATATAGATAATGGTCAAAGCGAAAAAGCATTTTCAGCCTATAACGATTTGTTAAAAATTGACCCAGAAAACGCCTATGTACATTTATCTTTAGCCGATTACTACAGAAAAATTAAACAAAATGAAAAAGCATTTGACGAAATAAAAATTGCATTCAGAAGCAAAGAGCTCGACATTGACACAAAAGTAAAAATACTATTATCATATTACTCCATTTCCGAAGCCTTTACCGAACTACGAGGAGATGCAAACGAACTTTGCGAAATAATTGTTGCTGTTCATCCTGATGAGGCAAAATCATTTTCTATTTACGGTGATTTTTTATATAGGGATCGAAAGTTTGAAGAAGCCCGAACACAGTACAGAAAGGCAATTGAAATTGATAAAGAAAAATACGCACTATGGAATCAGTTGCTTTTATTGGATTCGGAGCTAAATGATTTCCGATCAATGGAAAAAGAAAGTAAGGAAACAATTGAACTATTTCCGAATCAAGCACTACCTTATTTTTTTAATGGCGTGTCTAATATTCAACTTAAAAATTATCAAGCAGCCATCGATATATTATCAAAAGGACTAGAATTTGTGCTTACTAACGAAACTCAGCTTTTATCACAGTTTTATGCAAATATTGGTGATGCAAACCATCAATTAAAAAATTATTCAGCCTCTGATTCCGCTTACAATAAAGCACTTGAACTTGATCCAGAAAACACATACGTGCTAAACAATTTTGCTTATTACTTATCATTACGAAATACCGATTTGGAAAAAGCAGAAGCAATGTCAAAAAAAAGCAATGAAATAGAGCCAAACAACAGTTCCTACCAAGACACCTACGGTTGGATTTTATACCAAATGAAAAAATACGATGATGCTAAAGTATGGATTGGAAAAGCACTACAAACAGGCGGTATGTCAAATGGCACATTATTAGAACATTATGGCGATATTCTTTTTAAACTAGGAGAAACTACAGAAGCTATAAAATACTGGAATGACGCTAAAAAGGCAGGAAGCACTACTGATTTTATTGACAAAAAAATAGCGGATAAAAAACTGTATGAATAAGATGCCTGCTAATACTATAACTCCTCGTTTCTATATAAGGCGTAACATACTTATAGTATTTCTATTCTCTATTGTGCTTTTATCATGCAAACAGCAAAAAAAAATTGCGCAAACACCTATTCCTGAAACAAAATGCAACATTGATTATAAAAATGCAAAAACATTAATTTCACACTTAAAATCAAACGAATTTAAATTCGAAAAACTAAATGCTAAACTAACTGTTGAAGCACTTATTGATAGCACTTCAAATAGTTTTACAATATCATTAAGAATCAGAAAAGATAGTATAATATGGCTATCCATATCAAAACTTGGTATTGAAGGAGCAAGAGTATTTATCACAAAAGACTCCGTTAAATTTATTAATAAACTAAATAACACTTATTTTAAAGGCGACTTTACATATATAAGCAAATTACTGAACACTCCTTTAGACTTTGAAATATTACAATCACTGCTTGTTGGCAACAGTGTTACTTTTTACAACGAAGATGAAAAATTGAAATCAGGAATTGATAATTGTCAATATTTATTAGGGACTGTACGAAAAAACAAACTTCGCAAAGTAATGGAAAAAGGTAAAGAGCTCAAAGAATCAGCTCAAAGCATATACATGACACCAGAAACATTTAAAATATCGCGCATACTCTTTTACGAATTTAACCCCGAAAGAGTATTTGACGCACGCTTTTCTAACTACGAAACAATTGATTCGTTGCAATTATTCCCATTAAAAATGAACTATTCTGTAAAAACACAAAAAAATATAAATATTGATATTACCTACGTAAAACCGCGTTTAAACGAAGAACAAAATTTCCCTTTTAAAATACCAGAAAATTATGAGCAGATTATATACAATGAAAAATAAAAAATTACTTTTCTATTGTTTGTTCTTCTGTTTTATACTTACAAACAGTACGGTTTCCCTTGCTCAAAAACAGGGACGTAAGGAGTTAGAAAACAAAAAAAAAGAACTTCAAAAAGAGATAGAATACACCAATCAGCTTTTAACTGAAACAAAAAAAAATAAAAAATTATCATTAAATCAACTCGTTACACTCAACAAAAAAATATCTGCTCGCGAAGAGCTTATTTCAACTATAAATAGCGAAATAAGAATATTAAACAAACAGATTTCTGAAAAAAACGAGGCAATTAAAAGTTTGCAAAAAGAGCTTACCAAACTAAAAGCCGAATATGCAAAAATGATTTATTATGCCTACAAAAATCAAAATGCATATAGCAAATTAATGTTTGTTTTTGCATCAAAAGATTTTGAACAGGCATTTATGCGACTAAAATATCTTCAACAATATAGCTTATACCGAAAAAAACAGGCCGATATGATTTTGGCCACAAAAGCCGATTTAGATGTAAAAGTACAAGAGCTAGAATCAAAAAAATCAGAACAGCGTTCGCTTTTAAATAACGAACAAAGCGAAAAACAAAATCTAACTTCTGAAAAAAAGGAGAAAGAGCAAATATTTTCTTCGCTTCAACAACAGGAAAGTAAGCTTAAAAAGGATTTAGAAAAAAAGAAAAAAGATGCTGAAAAACTTCAACAGGCAATACAAAGAGAAATTCAAAAAGAACTTGAGAAAATTCAAAAACAGGCTGTTTCAGAAAACAAACCCAAACCTGAACGTTTGGTACTCACTCCCGAATCGCAATTGCTTTCAAACTCTTTTGCTAGCAACAAATCCAAATTACCGTGGCCTGTAATAAAAGGTATTATTAGCGAACGATTTGGAGTGCATCCACACCCATTAATGCCAAACATTGATGTAAACAACAATGGAGTAGACATTACAACAAGTAACGGTGCATTGGCAAGAGCTGTATTTGATGGCGAAGTTAAAGCTGTTGTAAACATGCCTGGCTCAGGTCAATTTATTTTAGTACGTCATGGCGAATTTCTTACTATATACTCCAACCTGCAAGAGGTGTACGTTAAAGTTGGTGATAAAGTAAAAACAAAACAAAATATTGGTGTAATACTTTTGGATAACGAAGAGTCTAAAACTGTTCTACACTTCGAAATATGGAAAGGGCAAACAAAACTTAACCCAGAAGAATGGTTGTCAAAATAAATAGTGTGTTTTAAATGCAGTAGCTACCTATTATCTATTAAAAATCCTATACAATGGAAACACCTATAAAAAAGCCAATTGGAGTATTTGATTCGGGATACGGAGGGCTTACCATTTTAAAAGAAATTGTAAAAGAATTACCACAGTACGACTATATCTATTTAGGAGATAATGCACGCGCACCATACGGAACCAGAGCTTTTGAAACGGTTTATGAATACACCTTGGAATGTGTAAAACATTTGTTTTCCATGGGCTGCGAACTCGTGATATTGGCTTGCAATACAGCCTCGGCAAAAGCATTACGCACCATACAACAAAAAGATTTACCCATAATCGCTCCCAATAAAAGAGTACTTGGTGTTATACGCCCCACAACAGAAATTGTTGGCAACTATACAAAAACAGGCCATGTAGGAGTACTCGGAACATCTGGAACAGTTACATCCAACTCCTACCCAATTGAAATAGAAAAGTTTTCGCCCAACATAAATGTATATCAAGAAGCATGTCCTATGTGGGTTCCACTAGTTGAAAACAATGAATATAACAGCGATGGAGCTGATTTTTTTATACAAAAAAACTTGAACGCGCTTCTTGCTAAAAACAATCAAATAGATACAATTATACTTGGCTGTACACATTATCCACTTTTACTAAAAAAAATCAAACAATACGTTCCTGAAAATGTAACTATTTTACTTCAAGGAGAAATTGTTGCAAAAAGTTTAAAAGAGTACTTAAATCGTCATCCCGAAATAGAGCAGCTATGCAGTAAAAATCAAAAAATAGATTTTTATACCACCGATTATCCCGAAAATTTTGATGCTTCGGCTAGTATTTTTTGGGGTAATACAATAAAATCAAAACATATTGCATTGTAAATTTAATTTGCCATTAATACACATTTAGTTTTATATGTAGTTTTAGCAAAAATAAGTTTACTATCTTTATTCTAACAACATGCAACTTTCCTATGAATGATTGCATCTGTTATTAGCAAGTTACTTAATTTATGCAACAAAAAAATTACTACATATTACTTGGAGTAAATAGCACCGCAACACCTGATGAACTAAAGGTTGCATACAGAAATCTTGCAAAAAAGTATCATCCCGATATTAACCCCAACAATAAAAGCGCAGAAGATTTTTTTAAAGAAATACAAGAAGCCTATAACGTTTTATCCGATCCTGAAAAAAGAAAAGCATACGATTTAAAATTATTTGGTTCTACGCAAAACACCAATAAATACAACACAAACAACAACTACACACAATACAATGGAAATGCATATCAATATGCACAACAACAGGCAAATACAAAAAATCAATTTTATACAACTAGAAAAGCTACACCAAAAAAACGCGACAAATCTGAGCGCTACCAAATTTTAGCAAGCATTATTATTGCATTTATTTTACTGTATTTTATCATTACTTACTCGTCACGTAAAAAAGCGCATCCAACACGAATTGTTACACAACACACTGAAATTAAAGCCCCAAAAGAAACAAAGCCACAAATTGACGACTATGCATCGCCCTACTCCTATTTTTTCGGGCAAGAACTTGTAGATGAAAACACACAAAACAATATCGTTATCCACAACAGCGACATTTCTGAAGCCGTTGTATGTTTGGTACAAGCCGATAAAGAAAAGAAAACAATTCGTAACCAATATATAAATTCTGGTAGATCATTTAAAATGATGAACATACCCGATGGAAATTATTTTTTAAAAATATACTTTGGCACCAATTGGGATACCACAAAAACATTCAACAACAATGCTGTAAAAGGAGGTTTTTCAAACGAAATTGGATTTTTTGCATTAAATACAGGAAAAAACAATTTTAAAATGCAACAAAAAGAACAAGGCACAAGCGTTTCTTTTTCGTCATACGAAATTGGAATAAGTCCTAATGTGCAAAAAGGTGTTATTCAGCTAACTACGAACGATTTTTTTCAATAATTGTACAATCATTTTAGCCTAAAAAAACTCCTCAAAAACAAAACTTTACATAATTTATTTCCGTAGAACGATATGATAGCAAAAATTGGCATAAGATTTGGGAATTGAAGCTAAAGACACATTAATTTTAAGGTCATGAAAAAGTTAGCAATCATTGGGTCGGGTATCATACTAACAAGTATTATAGGTTTTTCGTTTAAAAGCGAAAAAGAATTAGAGTTTCAGTCGGAAAAAGAAACACCCGTAAAAGACTTGCCTGTAATTAAAAATGAAGCTTTCAAACGAGGCGAAGTATTAAACTTTAAAATGTATTATGGTATTATAGATGCAGGCGTTGCAAGCTTATCAGTAACAGATGAAGCAAAAGATTTTGCTGGACGTAAAACATTTCATGTTGTTGGTTTAGGAAAAAGCCAAGGTGCATTCGACTGGTTTTTTAAAGTAAGAGATCGTTATGAAACATATATTGACGAACAAGCGATAGTACCTTGGATTTTTATTAGACGTATCTCCGAAGGTAGTTATACATGCAGCCAAGATTATGTATTTAACCACTTTACAGAAAAAGTAAATACTGGCAATAATGAAATTTTTGAAACAGGCCCCAATATGCAAGATATGCTTTCGGCATTCTATCATGCGCGCACACTCGATCTTTCTGGCGCTAAACCTGGCGATGTATACTCCATAAATGCGTTTGTTGATAAAGAGATTTTTCCAGTAAAAATAAAATTCATTGCTCGCGAAACAATCACAACAGGAATCGGTACGTTCAAATGTTTAAAATTCAGACCTATTATTCAACAAGGACGTGTATTTAAACACGAAGAAGATTTAAATGTGTGGATTAGTGATGACAAAAACCACATTCCAATATTAGGTCAGGCAGATGTATTGGTTGGCTCGGTAAAAATGGAGTTAACTAGCTATTCGGGCTTAGCAAATCCGATATCTAAAATAAAATAGTTGCTGTAAAAAGAAATCGCGATGCAGTTTTGCATCGCGATTTCTTTTTAATAATAATTTGAATACGTATTAATATCCCGCCTTTGCTGAACCTATATTTTCAATTGGATGCCATGTAGTTTTTATTTCTTGCGTATCAAAAATCATGTAAGGGCTATGCGCTTTATCAGAAGCTAAATCCAACTTATCATAAACGAAAACACGTTTTACATTTAAAGCCGCATTTTCTTTTATTGTTTTTATTTCTGCTTTATTATTTCGGTAGTAAAGTAGCGCATTTACATCCATATGATTCGAAAAATAACTATGTAATTCTTCGCTTGTTCCTGTAAGAATATTTACCACACCACCTGGCAAATCGGAAGTATTTAATACCTCAGCAAATGTAACAGCACATAATGGTTTACTTTCCGAAGCTAATACAATACAAGTGCTACCACCAGCAATAACAGGTGCAATAGCTGTTACCAAACCTAATAAACCACTTTCTTCAGGAGCTATAATTGCAACAACACCTGTTGGTTCAGGCACTGAAAAATTAAAATGCGATGAAGCAACTGGATTAACCGAACTTAATATTGCTTGAAATTTATCGCACCAACCAGCATAATACACCAAACGATCAACAGACAACGCTACTTCATCTTGAGCGGCTTTGGGAGTTGAACCCTGTTGCACAAGCTCTGCAATAAACTGATCTTTACGGCCTTCAAGCATTTCGGCAATACGGTATAATATTTGGCTACGGTTGAACGCTGCACGGCCACTCCATCCACCAAATGCACCACGAGCAGCAACTACCGCATTACGAAAATCTTTACGCGATGAAAGGCAAATATTAGCAACAACATCGCCTTTTTTGTTTTTTAATGGATAAAAACGACCTGATTCCGTTCTAGGAAACTGACCACCAATGTATATTTTATATGTTTTTAAAACTTCCAATCTTGACATAGGTTTTAATGTTAATGCTTTATAATTAAACAATTGAGCTTAAATTTCAAAAATTATACAATCCAAACTAGGTATTTTAGCAAATTGTTTATCTGCTGTAAGTAGTGGAAAATTTAGAAAAATACTTGTTGATGCAATAATAGCATCTGGAAGCTTTATTTTCTGTTTTTGTTTAAGCTCAATTGCACTATTTTTAATCTCATTATTCAAATCAACCACAACACAGTCGTTGATTAATCTTTTTATCATTTTCAAATTTGTTTGACTCACACCATACATCCCTAACATTTCCATCTCAGTAATTACAGAAATAAACAATTGTTTCCCCTCAAGTTGTTCAGCTATTTTTGAATCTCCTTTCAGTAGATATATAAGAATATTTGTATCAACTATAATATTAGCTCCACTCATCTCTTACTGCTTTTTGATAGTCTAAAGCATCGATATCTACTTTTAGTTTACCTAAATATTTTTTAGACTGAAATGGTCGACCAACTTTCATTCTTTTTAGCATCTCGTCAAAATCTTTCTTAGATGCTGATTTCTTTAATGTTAAAACCATTTTTTACTTTTTTAACGCCTTAAACAAAGTTAAACAATTAAAAAATCAAATACAATAGCGAAAAAGCAGTATCCATAAGCTAATTAATTTAAATTTTTGTTAAACTTTTAAATCAACTTATAGCTAAAATTTAACATACGGCAACAAACCATGCACACCGCCTTCACGACCAAATCCACTTTCTTTGTAGCCTCCGAAAGGCGAAGTAGGGTCAAATTTATTGTACGTATTTGCCCAAACTACACCTGCACGCATTTTTGTAGTTAAATTAAATATTTTAGAACCTTTATCTGTCCAAACTCCAGCAGATAATCCATAGGCAACATTATTCGCTTTTTCAATCACCTCTTCAATTGTACGGAATGTTTGAACGGCTAATACTGGTCCAAATATTTCTTCTTGTACAATACGGTGCGATTGAGAAGCATTCAAAAATAACGTTGGTTTGCAGAAAAACCCTTTTGAAGGAATAGTGCATGAAGGCTGATAAAAATCGGCACCTTCATTTTTTCCAATCTTAATATACTCTTGAATTTTCAGTAATTGTTCTTTAGAGTTAATAGCACCAATGTCGGTATTTTTATCCATAGGGTCGCCAACAATTAAAGAAGCCATACGGTCTTTGAGTTTACGGATAACAATATCGGCAACACTTTCCTGAACAAATAAACGTGAACCGGCACAACACACATGCCCTTGGTTGAAGAATATACCATTGATGATACCTTCTACTGCTTGGTCAATTGGTGCATCTTCAAAAATGATGTTTGCAGCTTTACCACCCAACTCAAGGGTAAGTTTTTTATCAGTGCCTGCAATTGATTTTTGAATTAATTTTCCAATATCGGTTGAACCAGTAAATGCTATTTTATTCACATCAGCATGATTTACAATTGCAGCACCAGTTTTACCAGCACCTGTAATGATGTTTACAACACCATCAGGCAAACCACTATCGCGAATTACTTCAGCTAATTTTAATGCTGTAAGTGGAGTAGTTTCAGCTGGTTTTAACACCACTGTATTACCTGTAGCCAATGCTGGGGCTATTTTCCAAGCAGCCATTAACAAAGGAAAATTCCAAGGAATAATTTGCCCTGCAACGCCCAATGGTTGTGGCGTACGATTAGGGAATGCGTATTCTAGTTTATCAGCCCAACCAGCATTGTAAAAAAAGTGATTGGCAGCCAAAGGCACATCTATATCGCGGCTTTCGCGAATAGGTTTACCGCCATCCATGGTTTCGATTACCGAAAATTCACGAGCACGCTCTTGCATTATACGGGCAATGCGATAAATGTATTTACCACGTTCTTTAGCAGGCGTTTTGCTCCATTTTTCGAATGCTTTGCGTGCTGCTTTTACAGCTTTGTCTACATCTTTTTCGTCAGCTTCAGCTACCTCTGCAATTTTTTGTTCAGTAGCAGGATTAACCGTATCAAAATATTTTTTACTATTGGGCTTTACAAACTTACCATCAATAAATAAATCGTATTGTTTTTCAAGTTTAATGTGTTTAGTATCTTCTGGAGCTGGTGCATACGACCAGTTTCCTGCAAAGTCTAATTCCACTTTATTTTCCGCTTTTTTACTCATTTTTTGTTTTTTATGTAGTACTAAATACTTTAATTACACTGTCATTTCGAGCGAAGTCGAGAAATCTTTTGACTTAACAATTGTTTTTATTTAAAAGATTCCTTTCTTCAGCGAAGAATCGGAATGACTTTTAAAATAAATAAGGTTACTAAAATTAATCTTTTGAAAAATAATCAGCGCTTTGATAAACACCTGTTGTTTCTTTTGCAATTTGCATCAAAACATCGTTTGCAAGGCTACTTGCACCAAAACGGAACCACTCATTACTTAACCAAGCAGCGCCTAAGGTTTCTTTCACCATCACTAAATAATGTAAAGCTGCTTTTGATGTAGATATTCCACCAGCAGGTTTCATCCCCACCATTCGGCCTGTTTGATAGTAATAATCGCGAATAGCTTCCAACATAACCAATGTAACAGGCATAGTAGCAGCAGGCGAAATTTTACCTGTTGATGTTTTAATAAAATCGGCACCAGCATACATCGCTATATCACTTGCTCTGCGCACATTATCAAGTGTTGAAAGTTCGCCTGTTTCAAATATAACTTTTAAACGTGCTTTGCCACAAGCTTGTTTTATTGCCGCTATTTCGTCAAACACAAAATTGTAGTTACCTTTTAAAAACTCTCCTCTGGAAATTACCATATCTATTTCATCGGCACCATTATCAACGGCAAATTTTGTATCGGCAATTTTTATTTCACGTGTTGATTGTCCGCTAGGAAATGCTGTTGATACAGATGCAACCTTTATTGATGTTCCCTTCAATGCTTCTTTTGCTGTTTTAACCATTGTTGGAAACACACACACTGCGGCAACGGTTGGTATTCCGGGAATAACATCGTGTAAATGAGCCGCTTTATAACACATTTGTTTTACTTTGCCTTCTGTGTCTTTTCCTTCCAATGTAGTAAGGTCAATCATACTCAAAGCCATTTTCAAACCTTGCATTTTAGTAGCTTTTTTAATGCTTCTGGTAGTAAAACGTGCTACACGCTCTTCAACGCCCACTTGGTCAATTGTTGGTGTGCTTCTAAAATCGGGAATTATTATTCTTGTACTCATTATTTAAATTTTCAAGTATACTAACAAAGATATTCAAAAAATGTAATTATTCATTGTGAATTTGAAGTAAAACAACAATTTATTGTTATTAAAGGATGAACAAAAGCAATGCTCCCCGTGATATAAATGATTCTTATTTTTTGTAGATTCGGTAATTATTTATAAAAAACAATACCCTATTGAATGCTACAAGTTAAGAAACGCTACATCATTTGCATTTTATGTTTTTTATTTTTTACACCTATCGCTAAAGGCCAATCAATAAACCCGTATATTTACTTAGCAACATTACGTTTTGGTATTAACTATCAAGATTATTTTGTTCGTAAAAGCACGCAAGTTTTTCCAGTTTGTTTTTTATTTAACATCACTCAAGATGGGAATAATAACGGGATAATTGATGTAGAAGATGCATGCGAAAACATTGTTGGATATGCAATTGGAGATAGCATATATGGAACATCGAGAAGTGGACTTGTAAACAGAGGGCCCAACAACCAATCACCAGCCATTTATTTTAATTTTATACAACACAACGGTTACGATATTTATCAGTATTGGCTTTATTATGCCGATAACGACTATTTAAATAATCATGAACATGATTGGGAAAAATATTTTGTTTATGTAAAAAATAACACCCCACACTACATTGGACTTAGCAGCCACAAAAAATTTATTATTTACCCTTGGGCCAATGTTCCTAAAGAAGATGAACACCCTATAATTGGTGTAAGAAGTGGCTCACATGCCATGGATATTAAAAATAAAAAGGGGGTTGAAATTAACTATAAGGGGGAGGTAAAAAAACGAAAAGGAAAACTCATTCAAGGTGATAACACAAAAAACAGTTGGAAAATTTATTGTAATAATAAAAATGTTACAAATACCATATTTTTTAAACAAGCGCCTGATTGCTTTTTTAATGGCGACCCTTTGTATAAGCGAAAAATACTATCAAACGGCAACGAGAACGAAGCGTGTAGCCCAGCACCATGGAAAAGAATGGAATGGGAGCAGCCACCTATGCCTTCAAATTAAATTATTGTTTTTCACGCAACATACCTGTATGTGGTAACGAGTCTTCCAAATACTCTTCGCCATAAGGCTTAAAGCCAAAACTCGAATAAAATTTAATTAAATACGATTGTGCACTAATACGTATGGGCACATTGCCGTATGTTTTACTCACAAACTCCATTGCTGTTTTAAACAACGCGCGTCCGGCCCCAGTTCCTCTGGCTTTAGGCGATGTTACCACACGCCCTATCGATACTTCGTTATAAGCAACTCCAGCAGGTAACACGCGCGCATAAGCAATAAGTTCATTTTCATGATCATATCCAAGCACATGAAAACATTTTAAATCTTTTCCATCGGCATCTTGGTACGCTACATTTTGCTCTACCGAAAACACTTCTAAACGCAATTGAAATGCGTGATACAACTCCTTATTAGAAAGCTCGTTGAATGATTTAATAATCCAATTGATTTCCATACTCATCTTTTTAGTTAACGAATGATGTAGATTAAAAAGCGCTGCTCAATTTTTTTGTATAACAGTAAACCAACAACACAACCAAAGCTATTTGCAACAATATCTAACAAACTAGCGCTTCGGCCCTCAAATAGAGTACCTTGCATTACTTCCATCAACACTCCATATAGAATACAAAAAACAAGTGCTATTTGTTTTGCCGATTGTTGTAGTTTTAGAAAACGTGTTTGTAATAAAAAGCCTCTTAAACACAGTGTAATTAACACAAAAAACACACCTGCATGTACAAATTTATCAAAGCTGAGTAGCTCCAAAAATGAAATATGCGGAATATCCTTTCCAGGTATTCCGCATAAAATAAGTATAACCAATGCCCAAAGCATTGCTTGCCAATTGTATTTTAAAAACATAGCACCTCTCCCTAGCCCTCTCCTCAGGAGAGGGGACTATTTTATATTTTTATCGCCCTCCCACAGTCTTCGATGGTTCAACAAGCTCACCAAAGGCTTACTCAGACTGACTGCGCTCAGTGATATTGAGACTGTCGAAATATGTGCGTAAGATTTCTTAATTTAATGACACCAACCTAATAAAAAGCTATTAATGCCCAATCAATGCTTTGTAATCAGCTGCGCTTAACAATTCGCTTTGTTCAGCAGCATTGCTCATTGCAACTTTAATCATCCAACCATCGCCATAAGGAGCCTTATTTACCGACTCTGGATTGGTTTGTAAACCTGGGTTTACCTCCAACACTTTACCAGAAACTGGCATAAACAAATCAGAAACTGTTTTTACAGCTTCTACAGTTCCAAATATTTCTTCTTTTGCAAGCTCTTCGCCTTCCGTTTCAATTTCAACATAAACAATATCACCTAGCTCGCCTTGTGCAAAATCAGTAATTCCGATAAATGCAATATCGCCTTCTATTCTTACCCATTCGTGATCTTTGGTGTATTTTAAATTTTCAGGAAAATTCATAATTCAATGTGGTTTTTAATTTTTTATTGTTACGCAAATATAATTAAATTGTTGATTGGTTATTGTGTTTAATTGTTGGATGGTTAAATTGCTTTATCACATCTAAACGAACCGCTTACTACTATATTTAACCCATAATGGGGATTAAAAATCCCTAACTATTAGGTCGAAAACACAAATCCCGACCAAATGGGGTTGGTAAGCTGAGCTTACCTGTTATTTTTGTCACTAAGCCCTTACGCACACTGCCTGCC
>JBASCV010000042.1:0-5742 GCA_049651825.1 Bacteroidia bacterium | reverse complement strand
CGCAAACATACCTTAAATTTAAAATTGTATACCATCATCATCGTTATATAAACGATGATTTAATTTTTGAAGACAATAAGGTTGAAGTTAGAACGGTGGTGCTTAATCACCGTATTCCTTGTTGTGGCTTTGTATTTAAAGAAAAGCCCATTTTAGCGAATATTTCGAAAGAAACAATTAAAGAATACCAAATACCTGTTGAGCAAATTTTACCAATAAAAAACGGAGCGGATTTTGTGCGTGCTGATGGCTCAATAATTCCGAATCATGTGCTTGTGAGTCATAAATACCAACCACGTAGTTATGCTTATTGTTCAGATACTTGCTATGATGAGCGCATTATACCAAGCATAAAAGGCGTAAATCTTTTGTATCACGAAGCTACGTTTATGCACGAAATGCTTCCACGGGCTAAAGAAACATTTCATACCACCACTATTCAGGCCGGAACAATTGCTCACAAAGCGGAAGTAAAACAATTAATGATTGGGCACTATTCGGCTCGCTACAGAGATTTAAACCCTTTGTTAGAAGAAACGCAAAGTGTTTTTAAAAACACCATCTTATCTGTGGAAGGTGAAAGTATTAGTGTGGAATTCTGATGCATTAATTTTAAGCGAACATTTAGAAACTGTTTAAATTTTGTTTGTAAAAAGTGTTATAAAGCCTCCCCCCTTTCTCGACAGCCTCGAAATGACAGCGCGCAAGGGTCTTTTCGAGCCTGTCGAGAAATGAGCGAAGGATTAACTGTAAATAATTTGAATGAAATTTAAACAGATACTTACATCCAATTTCAAATGAATAAAAATGCTAAACATAAACGAGCCTTTTTGATATGGCTTGCAATATATCCTTTAATCACTATTTTATTTTTTCTATTGGGCGATTTTCTCGTTCAATTTCCTATTGCCATCAGAACATTTATACTTACCGTAATAGCCGTGCCATTGGTAGCTTATATTATTTTACCTTTTTATTTAAAGGTGTTTGATAAATGGATAAATAAATAGTAATGCGCCTAAGAGCTCATTAAAATGATATGAAAAATTTAAACATAAATTTAAACAGCCTCTAAATATAACCAACAATTTTATAGGTTATATAGCCCCAAAATTCATGCATTAAATTGGTCCAATTATACAGCGTGGAGGCATCGGGTATAAAAAGGTGTTCCAACTCGTATTTTCGTGGACCAGCATATCTATCTGTACTATAAGCAATTACTTTTATATGTTGTTTCTCAAAACAAGCCAAACTGCGTTTCATGTGTATGGCCGAAGTAATGAGTAAAAAAGTATCATCAGGTTCAATTAACATCTTTGTAAACACCGCATTTTCATAGGTGTTGCGCGATTCACTTTCAATTATAAAATCCTCAGCCGGTACTCCCATATATAGTAAGTAACGGTTAATGTAATTGCCTTCTTTCATTTCGGGATGTAACAAGCGCCCTGAACCACCCGAAAATAGTATCTTTTTTATCACTCCTTTTTTATAAAGTTCAACAGCTTGTATAAGCCTATCCGAAGCTCTAAAAAATTGTGCTCTATCTAGTTTTGAATCGTACACACTCATACCGCCAAGCACAATACCTACTTTATACGTTTTTAATTCGCTCTTGTCAATTGCTGGTACTTCCCACATACGCATACATTCGTCCAGTATAAATGGGTTAGAAAAAAATAAAGCTAGTATTAAACTCCACTTTAAAACTATTTTTTTACGATTGGGATAGGCTGTTAGTATGCCATATATGAGCATTATTACTATCCACACCCAAGGCGATAGTAAGAAGTTTAAAATTTTTGAAACGGTAAAAAACATAGCTGTGAATGTACAATCAAAAGTATAAATTTATACCATTGACAGAGCAATTATTGGTATTGAAGTTGTTTAAAGTACAATATTCTAGCAATTTGTTCTCGACTTAGCTCGAACTGACACACGTAATAAAATGTTATCGCACGCAATGAAGATATAGACTGTTAAATACTTTAATTTAACTTTAAACAAGTTCATAGTTAATCCCTAGTGTTTTTAATACCTTTGTGAAGATGGTTAAAATGGTTATGAAATTTATTTTTGAGTTACTGTTTGTGCTTATTATGCTCTTTTGCATTTGTTTTCATGAACTAGTGTTATATGGTATTTCGCAAGCAAAAGGACAAATTGAAATGGTGTTGGATGCCAAACCAATAAATGAAGTAATGGCTGATAAAACGTTTCCTGATTCATTAAAAAATAAATTAACACTGATTGAAGAAATAAAACGTTTTGCTATTGATAGCATTGGCATTAAACCTAGTAATAATTATTCAACAGTTTATAATCAGAATAATAAATCACTTTTAGTTACTGTTTCGGCCTGCGAGCCTTATGCACTAAAGGCTAAAGAATGGTATTTTCCGTTTTTAGGTGCAGTATCCTACAAAGGTTTTTTTGATAAAAAAGCGGCTGCAAAAGAGTTGTTGAAATTACAAATGAAAGGTTATGATATTGATGTGTATAGCCCATCGGGCTGGTCGACACTAGGTTGGTTTAACGATCCCATACTTACCAATATGTTGTATAAAAGCGAAGGACAGCTTGCCAACCTTATTATACATGAACTCACTCACAGCACCATTTACCTAAAAAGTAGCGTTACGTTTAACGAAAATTTGGCAAACTTTATTGGCGACAAAGGTGCTGAAGCTTTTTTGAAACATAAATACGGTGAATACTCGACACCATACATCAATTACCAACAAAGCAAGTTGGACGATAAATGTTATACCGATTATATTTTAAAAAGTACGCAACGTTTAGATAGTTTGTATAAAAGTTTTGATTCTAAGACGGATGAAAAAACGAAACATTTAAAAAAAATGGAATTGATAAACACGATTGTTTTAGGAGTAAACCGCCTTCCATTGCACAAAAAGTGGCGTTATTTTAAATTTACATTACAAGCATTTAGCGAAAAAAATGCTTTTTTTATGGCCTTTGATAGGTACGATTCGCAGTATGAAATTTTCCAAAAAGAATACGAAGAAAAGTATCATTCAAATCTTAAATTGTATTTGAATGCCCTTAAAAATCAGTAACTTTGTAACTATTATATTGAAATCAATTATTATATGAATTCATCTTCCAACAAACGAAAAATTTTCAATGACCCTATTTATGGTTTTGTTTCTATTTCGTATGAAATAATATTCGATTTAATTGAGCACCCCTATTTTCAACGGTTGAGGCGTATTAAGCAGCTTGGTTTAACTAATTTAGTATATCCTGGAGCGTTACACACACGTTTTCATCATGCCATTGGTGCTATGCATCTGATGGAGTTGGCTATTGAAGAAATACGCTCAAAAGGGCACGAAATTACTGAGGATGAAGCAAAAGCGGCAACCATTGCTATTTTACTGCACGATATTGGTCATGGACCATTTTCGCACGCACTGGAACACAGTATTGTAAATGATGTAAATCATGAACACATATCGCAATTGCTGATGAGTAAGTTAAATGAAGAGTTTAATGGCGAACTAACACTTGCAATAAAAATATTCCAAAATAAATACACTAAAAAGTTTTTACACCAATTGGTATCAAGCCAGCTGGATATGGATAGGTTAGATTATTTGAAGCGTGATAGTTTTTTTACAGGTGTTTCGGAAGGTGTTATTAGTTCTGATAGAATAATAAAAATGCTAAATGTTGTAAACGACCAATTAGCAATAGAAGTAAAAGGCATTTATTCGGTTGAAAAGTTTATAATTGCACGCAGATTGATGTACTGGCAAGTATATTTACATAAAACAGTGTTGAGTGCCGAAACATTGCTTGTAAACATTTTAAAAAGAGCCAAAGAACTAGCACAAAAAAAGATAGAATTGTTTGCTACACCAGCCTTAAAAACATTTTTGTACAAAAACTACAGTAAAGCCGATTTCAAAAACAATCCACAATTGCTAGATACCTTTGCTGTTTTGGATGATTACGATATTATGTCGTCAATCAAAGTGTGGACGCAGCATGAAGATGTTATCTTGTCGCAGCTTTGTAATCAGTTGGTAAATAGAAAGTTGTTTAAAATAGAAATGCAAAATACGCCATTTAAGCAAGCTAAAATTACTGCACTCAAAAAGCAGATAAAAAAAGCAACGAAACTATCTGACAAAGAAATAAATTATTTTGTTTTTTCGGGCTCAGTATCAAATGATGCGTATGCGGGTGGAATTCTTGTTTTAATGAAAGATAAAAAAGCAATTGACCTTGCTAAAGCATCCGATCAGTTAAACATTGATGTGTTAAGCAAAACGGTAAAAAAATATTATTTGTGTTACCCCAAGTTTGTTAATGATTAATTGGTTTTGTTCGATAATGGAAAAAAAGAGTTTAATTTATTGATAATCAGTTATTTGTTGTTTTGGGGCGATATACTCTGAAAGGGGAAAAGCGGTTTTAGGATGTTATAATTTTTCGCTTTTATTGGTATGTATTCGAATAAGAGGTGTAACTAGTTGATTGTTAATGCTTTGTGTTGGTTGGCAATTCTAATTTAGCCTGAGTGCGATTATAAAACAATACAAAAAAACTGATAATCAAGTTAATCTATTTTATCTTTTGTATTCGGCCCTTTTAGGGTCGTTTATTTATAACGTTATCGTAATTTCTATTAATAGTTGACTCTTTCAGAGTCGAACGAAAATGCCAATCGTTTGATTATTAGATTTTTATCTGAAATCAATAATAGAACTCAGGTTAAATTAGCTTATTTTATCAACGATATATTCCCTTTTCTTACAATATCTTCACCGTTTACACTTTTAGCGTTAATGTAATAAATGTAAACTCCCGGATCGAGAGCTTTACCTTTTAATGTTCCATCCCAATAGGCTGAAACATTTTCTGTTTCATATACTTTTTGTCCCCAGCGATTGAAAATTACTAAGCTAAAATCACTCACACAACCTGGCCATCCGTGTATCGAGAATAAATCGTTACGCCCATCGTTATTAGGAGAAAATGCATTAGGTAATGAAAGGTTATTGCAATCAGGAATAATTGTAATGGTAGAATCCAGCATACGTAAAGTCCATGGACCTGAATAGTCGATATTTGGAGCCGTAACCGTATTCGCTGTAATGTTTACATTACCAATTGTGGGGTTTTGCCATAAAGAACCGTTCCATCTCCATGCTTCTAAACTATCTTCATCAATAAGATTTGTGCTACCTACAATTGCATCCCATTCATCTTCTCTATATGTGAATGTTAAATCGGCAACAGGATTTGCTGAAAAATTATTTAAGTCAACAATCCAAAATCTATCCAATACATCAGTGGCTGCTTCTGCGCCATCAGAGTCATTTAAATTAGTTACACCGCTAGGTAACGGACGATTATTGGGGCTTTGTGTCACATCGGTAGGGTAGGTACCAACGGATATATTACCGCCTGTAGTACCAGCACTAGTTACATTGTATATAAACGGAATATAAGTTCCGGCAACGGTACCAAAAGGAATGGTGTAATTATCAACAGTGCTGCCTATTTCCCAATCAACAAGCCCATAGCCCTCTGTAGAGGTTGGTAATGTTTCTGAAATTATGTATCCCGAAGTTCGAGTTATTGCTGATGCTAATGGATTAGTAATTTTGCATGTATATCCGTTTAAATCAAATGGATTGGCCTGTAAAGCCAGTGTACCTGAAGTGCCCCCTACAGTAGTATTTTGATTTAAGGTTTTTGTTC
>JBASCV010000041.1:0-14039 GCA_049651825.1 Bacteroidia bacterium | reverse complement strand
CTTTAAACTTTCTTCATTTTGCCACACCTGATTAAACCAATCTAAGTATGCTTTGCTATCTGGAAAATTAACTTTTTGTATTAGTGTCGGGAATCCTTGTTTGTGAGTAATTCCTAAATCGGAAGTTGTGAATCCAACAATATTTGAATATGCCGGACTTTCATCATTATTGTTTTCTACATGAATTGCTCCATTTAAAGGCAAGTTAGAATGTTTGTTAGATTTGAAAGTAACTTTTTGTTTTACCCATTCCGAACATTCTTTTGCAATGGCTCTTTGATTTAATTCACTTTTTAAACGCACCTCAAATTCGCCACCGCATAGATGGGATTCATTGTAGATGTGAGGTATATAAAATTCCCTTGACTGTTTTTCTAAGTTCTCTTGAATAAATGTAGGTGAAGTAAAAATAAATTTCAGCTCATCAATATTTACTAATTCCTTTTTTAATGCTTCAAAAGCGTAAATAGAAAAGGAAGAAGCGGCAATTGACAATTTGCTACCCTTTTTTATCTCGACCTTTAAATCATCCACTAAACGATTATTTATGTTGTCAATTAATTTCATCTATCCTTATTCGTTTTATTTTACCTGCACAATTTCAAGTAACTTATCGTAACTGTTTATTTTCGCAAATTTCACTTCTTGTCCACTAATCTCTTTAAAGTGTTCAGTAGCGCAATGTATTTTTAGCTTTTCAATCTCTCTTAATTCCAAATCAGAATCAGAACCTTTTGTTTCCGCTACAAAGTAGATATGACGCACTTTATCTTTATCAAAAACGATTGCCCAATCAGGACTATAATTAGCTACTGGTGTTGTGATATAAAAGCTCTTCGGCAGTTTTGCATACACAGATACTTCTGTGGCATCTTCAAGTTGCTTTGCAAAGGTGCTTTCTGTTTTAGAATCGGTTGTTAGGTAATCGTAAATGTGTTTTTTCAATATTTCCGACTGCCTCAAAGCCGCTTTACTATTAGTAAATACAGTTTTTGAATCGTGGCGTTCTTCGGTTTTATGATAAACGATATTGTTGAATATCAAACTCGCTTTTACTTCATTAATTAGTTTACCGCATTTAGCAATAAATTCTTCGGGATTTTTGCGAACAAGCACAAACTTTTGCGGACTGATTTTTTTAAGAATCTCAACTACTGTTTTCCGTGTTAAATTGGTATGAGTAACAATTTCGCCAATCAAGTCATATACTGTATTTGTGTTTACATCTGCATCCAATTTTTTTGTTGTTCTGTCTGTTTGTGTAAAGGCTTCATTATTTTCCAAATCGGATTTAGTTGATTTTTTCAACTCTCCGCTTTTTACTTCATAGGTACGCTCAGAGATTGTCAAATCCGCATTTATCCTGATTACACTATCCTGTATCAATTTATCGGTATCAAATTTTACCTCGTAAATTGTTTTAATATTTATTTTATTCCAAAGTTCCTGAAACTCCTTTTTAGCAAAGTTTCCATTAACAGTTACAGGCACATCATCCCTTTCGTTTTCAGGTTTAAATACCTCGCCAGTATAAACTGATTTCAATAGCTTTACTATATCGTTTCTAAACGGCTCAAACCCTTCAGGCAATGGAACTGTATTGTTCTCTATCTTTTCACGCCCCTCAGTTGTTATTTTATCGTCATCGTTTAAAATATCATTCTTGTATAAGAACTTGTTTAATTTTTTTGCTTGTTCCTCATCAATTCTCAATTCAGCACCTTTTTCATCTTTGATTAGTTTGCCAAGTAAAAAATCTACTTCAACTTTTTGTGGTCGTTCTTTCAGCGTTGAAGCTATTTCAGATTGCAATCCTTTAGCAAATGCTTCATAGCTCTCGGATGCAATAACAGTTAATTTATTTACTTCGTGTACTGCTTCGCCAACCGCTTCGTAATCTAATCTTATTCCGTGTTCATTTACGCATAAACGCATACCACGCCCTACCTCTTGTCTTCTTCTAATTTTGGCATCAGAATGTTTTAATGCACATATTTGAAATACATTTGGATTATCCCAACCCTCTTTTAATGCAGAGTGAGAAAATAGAAAGCGTGTTGGTTCTTCAAAACTTAACAATCGCTTTTTATCTTTCATAATTAAATCATACGCTGTGATGTCATCCGATTCAGCTTCTTCATCCTTTTTACCCTTTTTTACATCAGGGTCAATCATTTTATTTTTCTTATCAATGGAAAAATATCCATTGTGTACTTCTTTTGCGGTATCTCGTTCTAAATACTTATGGTAGTTACTTGGCAAGTAACCTTTATGAACCTGATTAGGACTGGTATCTTTTAAGTAGTCGTTATATTCCTGATGAAATAAATCAATGAAATCATTACGAACTAAATTGTATTCTTCTTCAAATATTCTCGCATATTCTCCTGCTTCTTCCTCTCCTGATTCATTGTACTTTTTATATTTCTCAACAGAATCAATAAAAAATAAGGAAAGCACTTTGATACCTTTGTCAAATAATTGTTTCTCCTTTGTCAAATGCGAAATGATTGTTTCTCGTATTTGAATTCTTCTAAACGCTTTCTCATCAAGGTCGCCAACTGCCTCACCTGCTTCAATTTCAATTCCGTTTATAGTTATTTTATTAAAATAACCATCAATTTTTTGAATTGTGTGATTTTTATATTGTGGCATATTACCTGATAATTCAAATAATTTCGCCCCCTCAGACAATCGCTCTCTTACTCGCTTTACGCCAGTACCACTTCTTTTCTCGTATTCAACTAAAGCCATTGGAGGCCTGTTTGTGCTTAGTATAATGTTTTCTAAATACAAGTAGCCAGTTGTTCCGGTAGAGCCTTTTAAATTGATTCCTTTTACCTGTATTTTCTTAACTAACTTTTTATTGTATGCATCCAACGCATCTAAACGATAAACTTTGTTGTATTCTACTTTGTGCGTAGCTGAATAACGAAGTGTAAAAAGAGGATTAAAATCTTGCATCCCCTCCAAAGTCTTTTCGCCATCAACCGATTGCGGTTCATCAATTATTAGAATCGGATTTGTTTGCGATATTATTTCAATCGGTCTGCGTGTGCCAAACTGGTCAAGCTCCATATAAATACGCCTTGCATCTTTGCCTTTTGCGTTGAATGCTTGAGTATTTATAATCATTACACTAATTCTATTATCCGAGGCAAAGTTTTCAATATCCTGCGGACGACTTGAATTGTAAATGAATGGACTAATTTTATGACCGTATATTTCCTGAAAATGATTTTGCGTTAAATCAAACGAGCTGAATACACCCTCACGAATAGCGATGCTCGGAACGATAATAATGAATTTGCTCCAGCCATATTCTTTATGCAATTCGTACATAGTACGGATATAGGTATAGGTTTTACCTGTACCAGTTTCCATTTCAATGGTTAAATGAACTCCGCTTTTATCTTTCGCAGGGCGTTCAATTTTTTCACTTTCAATAATCTCGTTTGCATTTTGAACAGCTTTAATATTTTGCAGTATTTGTGCGGGAGTAATGTTTATTGGTCTATTTCTATAACCAATGCTTTCTGAAATTTCTTCTTCTACATCAATTAACTTACCCTCACTTGTTGCCGCAAGTTTTGCTTTTCGTATTAATTCAGCACTTCGTTCAAGTGTAAAACGTGCAGTTTCCTTTGATTGTCCTTTAAAGCAATCGACAACTGATTTAACTGCGTTTACCTGAAACTGCTGTTGTTTAAATTGTAATTGCATAGTTAAATAACTTTCATTTCGGTTTCAGGACTTAATTGCTTTAATAGTTGTTTTACATTTTCTTTTGCTGAATTATCTGCAAATGAAGAATCTTTAAATACAACTCGCAATGGTTTTAGCTTTGCAATTTCTTTTGCAAAGACTTCGTTTAAACCATTATCAAAACAAGCTAACAAGGAGTTTTCAGCAACTTTAAATACTTGTTTTTTATCAATGGTTAATTGCTCAATTTTAAGCGAAAGAGGTAGTCCCCAATCCAACATTATCTGAATCAACAAATCATCAGCAGTTCTATCAGGTTTAATATTATCAGAAAAAGCATCTAATTGTTCCTGTTTAAAATCTTGAGGGCGATAATAAACATCCTTCATATTACTTTCTGCTAAGCGAAATACTCGAAATCCTAAATCGAGATTATTGCTTTTATTGGATTCCTCGTCAAAATTTATTTTATCTTTTTTATCATTCTCGTTGGCAATTGTTTCCTCTTTAATTTGATTAGCCGCTCTACGGATTCTTTCTTTGCCAATTTCACAAATGTTTTTAAAGCCATCTTTATATGCTTCACTATCATTATTGGTAATTTCAGGTAACTGAACTAAAATAAACTTTCTATTTCCATAATCTTCCGAATTCAATCGCATTGTAGCTTCCGCTGTTGTTGCAGAACCTGAATAAAAATCAACTACTATGTCATTTTTATTAGTACATATTTCTATGTACTTTTTAATAATACCTACATCTTTAGGATTATCAAATACTTTTCCTCCCATTAAGCTCACCATATTTTTGTAAGCACTTCGAGAATCTTTATAAATTACACTTGGTAAAACATAATTATCGGTATCTGCCAAATACCTTTTTCTTTTGGGTACAAATGTTTCATTTTCGCCAAAATCAATCAAGTCAAGCGATGTCCATTCCTCCATCGTTTTTTTTGTCGGCCAGCCCCTTTCAGGCATTTTACATTTTTTTCCTGTTATTGGATGTATAACATCATAGGGTTCTCGACCTCTACCACTTTCAGCAGAAATATCACCCGGAAAATAAACCCCTTTATGGTCTATTTTATTATAATGCCTATGTTGCCAAGACGGATGATTTTTATTTAATTGATTATACCAGTTTCGTAATTCATCTGAAGCAACGCTATAATCTTCTTTATTTTCCGAAATTAATTTATTTACAATTTCATATATCTCATTTACACCCTCTTTATTTGCTCGAAATGTAATTTGGTTTTCTATTAAATAAGATTTGTTTTTTGCATAGAAGAGTATATTCTCGTGTGCAATAGAAATGTATTTAGAATCATTTTTTCCGTTTCCTTCCCAAATTATATCAGCAATAAAATTTACCTCTCCAAATATTTCATCGCACAATTTTCTCAAATTATGCACTTCATTATCATCAATACTAATAAATATAACACCGTCTTCTTTTAACAGATTTCTTGATAATTTTAAACGAGGATACATCATACTTAACCAATCTGAATGATACCTGCCTGATGTTTCAGGGTTGGAAATTAATTTTTGATTGTACTCATCTTTAAACCCACTTTCAATATTGTGTTCTTCACTATCCTGTGTGAAATTATCCTTATATACAAAATCTTTTCCTGTGTTATAAGGAGGGTCTATGTAAATCATTTTAATCTTACTCAAATAGCTTTCTTGCAACAATTTTAATACATCAAGGTTATCTCCTTCTATGTACAAATTCTGTGTGTTATCAAATTCAACAGAATCTTCACGCACAGGTCGTAAAGTTTTTGTAATTGGTAAATTTGCAGTTACAATAGCTTCTCGTTTGCCCGGCCATTCTAATCGGTATCGTTCTTTATTGCCCTCTATCACTTCGTGATTAAGTTCTTGTTTCAGCAAATCAAAATCAATGGTTTTTCCATTTGCATTTTCCGTAACGCAATTAGGAAAAAGCTCTGCTATTTTTTTTACATTTTCGTTCACTAAATCAAGTGAAGTTAAATCGAGTTTATCTGTCATATATATTATTTTGCTGTACTTAAATACCTTTCAAGCGATTCCTTAAAAAATGGTTCACGCCCAAATTCCGATTCCATTTTTGTTGTTAAATATTTTATTTGTAGTTCTTTAAAATCGAGATTAAAAAGATTAGACAATATTGGCAACATACGTTGCTGAATTTGTCTTTCTCCGTGTTCTATTTTGCTCAACATAGATACATCTATCCCTAGTTTGTCTGCTACAACTTTTTGAGATAAATTGTTCTTTAATCTAAGTTCATTTATCAGTGCACCAAAATCTATAAATTCTCCCATCTGTTTTTTTTATATTGACAACTTTGTCAAATCT
The DNA here is from genome assembly GCA_049651825.1 of Bacteroidia bacterium. Lineage (GTDB taxonomy): Bacteria > Bacteroidota > Bacteroidia > 2-12-FULL-35-15 > 2-12-FULL-35-15 > 2-12-FULL-35-15. The sequence continues at coordinate 7,980 of JBASCV010000041.1, read as the reverse complement.
AAGATAAAATCATTAATTACGTAAAAAAAAGAAAACAAATATTTCTAAGTCGCTGAAATTGAGCAACATAATTTAAGCGCTAAAAAATATATACCTTTAATCAATTATTACAGCGTATAGCCATAAATTTCTTTAAAAAGCAAAGTTAAATGAGAATAAAATCTATTGAATTAATTAACCTTAAAAGCTATAAAAATTCAAAAATTGAGTTTTCTGAAAAAATCAATTTATTGATTGGAGCCAATAATTCGGGCAAATCAACTATTATTAAATCTTTACTTAATTTACAGTATAGAATCTTTGATAAAAAAGATATACGTGCCACCCAACGCTATGCTAAAATTTATACAGAAATTATAAAAATTGATACTGAAAAAGATAATCGTTCCTTTTACTCAACTAAAAACCCTAAGGAATACGAAGAAAGTAAGGAATTTACAATTTGTTGGGGAATAGGTAAAAATGACCAGCCAGAGGATAATTTTTATTATAATCCAAACCATAACATCAAACGAGTTGAATTTGATAGGGTTGTTGTAAAAAACAGACATAATCAAAAAGAAATCGAGCTTAAAACATTTCCGAGGTTTGCTGATAGCGAGGACCGAAATAATTTTATTTATCCATTTTTGGCAAAAAGGAAGTCCGAATTTTATGATTCAAATTTTAATCAAGAACAGACTTTCAAAGTATCAGAAGACCTTCGCAACTTAGGTGCTAAAATCCAAAAAATTGATAATTCGTCTCATCCAAAACATGTAGAATTTATTAAGTTGTGTGATGATATATTGGGTTTCAAAATCGGAGTGATTCCCGCAGAGCAGAATAATGGATTTGAACCAGGAATATATGTAACCGATACGGAATTAATATCTATACGTTCAATGGGGGATGGGATTGCCAATATTGTCGGCTTTATTGTTATTTTATTAACTGAAAATAATAAGCTTTTCTTAATAGAAGAGTTAGAAAATGATATTCATCCCAAAGCTTTAAAGAAGTTACTTGATTTAATCATTGATAAATCCAATAATAATCAATTTGTAATATCTACTCATTCGCATATTATTCTCAAAAATTTAGGCATTGTACCTGAAAGCAAAATATTTTATATTGATTGGAATCCATATTTTGAAACAGATAATTTAAAAGAGAGTATTCCTACATCAGTAATTAACGAAGTGGAAAATTCACCAGAAAAAAGGATTGAAATTTTAGAAAAGCTTGGTTATGAGTTCCATGACTTTGAATTATTTGGTGCCTATTTGATTTTGGAAGAATCTTCGGCCGAAAGAATAATAAGGGATTTTCTGATTCCCAATATTGTTCCTGAACTCTATAATAAAATAAAAACAATAGCCGCACAAGGAGTTGATGATTTAGAAGTCAGGGTAATCGACTTTAATAGATTATTTGTATTTCTTCATACAAGCCCAGTTTATTTAGGAAAAGCATGGGTAATTGCAGATGGTGATAAGGTGGGTACAGATTGCATAAAGAAATTAAAGGAAAATTTTAAATCGTGGCCCCAAGAGCATTTTATTAATTTCACTAAAGGTAATTTTGAAGAGTATTATCCAATTAGATTCAAAAATAAGATTGATGCAATATTAATTCTTAAAGACAATAAGAAAAGAGAGGCTAAAAAACAGTTATTAAATGAAGTTATGCAATGGGCGTTAACAAATAGGGATGAGGCAATTGAGGAGTTTCAATCTTCAGCTCAAGAAGTAATAATGGTTTTGAAAGATATTAGTAGTAAGGTGTCCACTCAATAAGTATTATTATGCAGTTTTAATTCATTTAATATGGTTCTTTATACCAGCTTTGAATGACTTTGGAAGGCAGTCTTTAATTAATTTTGCTTTGACCTTGGCCGTTCTTTGGCCGATAAATAGTTACATCTTTAAATAGAATTTAGAGAACATATATTCACTAAATTGCTGTTTTTTTAGCTTATAGGAGTATTTATCCATCAAAAGCAATGTTGCTTATTTCTCGTTTCGCGATTTGCGAAATGAGAAATATTTTGCTATATTTGTACCATGAGAAAACACAATGGTATGCGTCCTCAGGATGTGGCTATTCTATTAAAAATTGTTTCAATGAATGGCAAACACTGGCAATTGTCGGGATTAGCGAATTCATTAAGGATAAGTATTTCTGAGATTTCGGAGTCGCTAAATAGAAGTAAATCGGCAAATCTTATAGATTATTACAAAAAGCAAGTTAACAAACAAAATTTATTAGAATTTTTGGAGCATGGGGTGAGCTATGTTTTTCCGCAGCAACCAGGAGCAATGGTAAGAGGTATTCCAACTTCGCACTCTCATCCATTCATGAAAAAAAACTTCATAAGCGAAATCAATTACGTTTGGCCTGATAATAAGGGAGATGAAATGGGCTTAATGATTGAGCCTTTTTATCCAAAGCAAGTTGAAGCGGTAAAGGAGGATGAGGAGTTTTATAAGCTATTAGCTCTTGTGGATGTTATTCGGGTAGGCAAGGTGCGAGAAGTTAAATATGCTGTCAACGAATTAAAAAAAATCATCATCAATGAGCCATCACATTAATATAGTACGAATTAAAGCCGTTGCTAACGCTCTAAATACCTTAAAAGAAAAAGTGGTTTTTGTGGGTGGCGCAACCATTTCCTTATATCCTGATAGGAAAGTACTTGAAGTGAGGCCTACCAATGATGTGGATGTGATAATTGAAATTTTGAACTATTTAAATAGAGCTGAGTTGGAAGAAAAACTAAGGGAAATAGGTTTCTCTCACGATATTGAATCGGGAGTAGTTTGTCGGTACCGTATCCAAGGAATTATAGTTGATATAATGCCAACAAATGATTCATCAATTGGTTTTACTAACAAATGGTATCCCGAAGGTTTTAATCAAGCAGTTGATTATGTTATAGATGAAAGATGTACGGTAAAAATACTCCGTTCACCCTATTACATTGCTACAAAACTTGAAGCATTTAAAGGTCGTGGCGAAAATGATGGTAGAACTAGTCAAGATTTTGAAGATATCGTATATATCTTAGAAAACAGAAAGGCTATATGGGAAGAAATAGATAATGCAGACCAGGCTGTTAAAGATTACTTACGTTCAGAATTTTTGAACTTATTAAAGAGACCTGACTTTTTTGAATGGATAGATTGCCATGTAGAAAGAGGAGTATCCCAACCAGCATCTTACATGATTTTTGAGAAATTGAAAAAAATAACAGAATAATTCCCCTGCTTTTTTTGTATATTTACGAGTAAGAAAGCATCAACTTTTTTTCTCAAATTTATAGCTCAAATTTTACTAATTCTGAAACAAAAAAGGTGTTAGGTATTGGTGTTAGGTTTTGCTCAAAAAAGCGTTAAAATGTCGAAAATCGAAAAGCTGAAAGCCTTGATTATATTGATATTTCGTTAGCGCTTAGTGAGTTCGAGTCCCTTCATCCGCACTTCACAGGAAAGCACCTCAATTTTGGGGTGCTTTTCTTTTTTACCCCCTCCGAGTTGCTTGTGATTAGCGCAAACCAGTGAAATAACACTATTTAATCTTGGGGTTCGATACGTTCCATTTACAAAAATTAGCCTTTCAGGAAAAATCGAACCAATAATATCTTGTTTCTGCTCCGTATTAGCTTCCATATACAATTTATCAATATCTTTTAAGAGAGCTATACAAAAATCTATTTGTTCATCGTAGCAATCATTACCACTATTAAGCAGCAAAGTGTGTTTTACAATCAACTCATTTAGCAGGCTTTCAATATCGCCTTTCATTGCCCTGTAATCGTCTGGGGTAATATCACCATCCAGCATTAAAGCCCTTGCATTTTGCAACCGTTGTTTTTGTTTGTCTATCCCTTTGTTAACATCCAGTATATCTGCTTTAACAGTCTTGTTATTTTCATTTAAGGACTGTTTTAAAATATTACCGTAAAGCTCCACAGTTTCGGGGTTTACCCTAAAGCTATGTAAAACACTCAAAAATTCATCGTTTACTTCATTTGCCTTTTTTCGCTCTTTACAGCCATTACTGCAATGGTAATAGTGAAATTTTCCTCCCCACCTTCCAGTTGAAGCAGAAGCCGTCAAAATACGTTCGCATTGCGGACAAATTAAATACCCACGCAACGGAAATTCCTCCCTTATCTTTGCCCGTTTAGGTGGAATGTTCCGTTTACGGGCTTGCAAGATTTCCTGTACCTTATAAAAAGTAATTTCATCAATTATAGCTTCGTGCTGTCCGGGAACCCATATACTTGGTTCGTCTTTATATGCAGGTACGTTTATCATACCTATATAGACTTTATTACGAAGTAAGCACCAAAAAGCATTACGACTTAATTTTAGCCCTTTTTGATACATTAAACGCCTTAAATCTTCAATTGGGTAATATCCTTTTGCAAACAATTCAAATGCTTCCTGTATGAGCGCCTGTTGTTTTCCCCCTTCGGGTATAACTATAGGTTCGTTTTTTTCATCCCTTGCATTTTTATACCCACGAGGGCAGCCACCCAACAAACGCCCTTCTTTTTTTGCCCGTCTTATTCCGAGAAATACATTTAATGCCCTTCGGTCGTTATCCACTTCGGGAGCTGCAAGATATACAGCGAGCATAATTTTACTTTCAGGGATTGAAAAATCCAAAGGTTGCTCAATTGCCTGCGGTTCAACTCTATATTTTTGTAGTTCTTTAATGGCTATATAGGCTTCTGCAACATTCCGGCTAAATCTGTCCCACTTAATAAATAGCAGTAAATCAATTGTCCCTTTGTGCTTTTTTATAAACGTCATTATATTGTACCATTCGGGACGGTCAAAACTTTTACCGCTTTCATCGTCATGGAAAAACGCTATTACGTCAATTCCCATTTGGTCGCAGTACTTAACTAAACGCTCTTTTTGGTCTGCGGGACTGTACCCGTCATTTTGGTCGTCTGTACTTACACGTGTGTACAAAATTGCTTTCTTTTTCATGGTTTTCCGCTATTAAGTTTGTCTTTTTCCTGTTTGGCTTCTAATACTCTCAATGCAATTTCACTTATATAATAGAGCCAGTTTCTTATTTCTATTATTTCACTGTCAGTATATTTATTACCGTTTTTATTCAGGATTTTTTTGCATTCAGTAAGCGAAATACGTTCGCTTTCTCTAATGGTTCTCATGGCCACATCACATATAAATGACATTAACCCTTATGGATTAACGACACGTTACGTAGCCAATAAAAACCGTTTGATTAATCCATTTACATAGCCATCAAAAACGGTAATACTGATTAAAAACTCTTTTTTTTCTATTTCATACTTAAGTTACGAAAAGGAAAAGCAGAAATGCAAAAGCAAGAAACTATTTTATAGAACGATTAAAAATAGAGGGATTGAGAGGGGAATTAATCTGAGGAGACTTGGTTTAGAACGCCTTTGTTTGTATAAAATTGTATTTTGGAAGGAAAAAAATGTGATTTGTACTTAGTTGCCTCTACATCTTAAGGCTTTAATTTTTATAATTTAATTGACAGAGTAAAGACAAGCAGAGTAAACTTAAAATCAGGATAACTTTTTTAACTTTATCTAACTTTCACCCTACTTTATTGAACTTTCACCCAACTTGCACTTAACTTGCACCTAACTTTCACCTGACTTGCACAGTACTTTAGTAGGAAATAATTACAATCGCACATAATAAACAATCCATTTTACCGTATTAATTGCTATCCCCTCCTTTTATTAACCGCTTGTCCCTCGGTAGCACAACAAACAATAATCATGAGAAAATTAGAATTGGAAGTACCAGCTGAAATCATTGGTGCATTCACAGAAAAGCTGACCGAAATGAAATTAAAAAACTCCATAATTGGAAAAAATGATGAAGATGAAATTCTGATAGAAGTTTTTTACCAGCGTGAACAATCAGCACTTGTAGATGAACTGGAAGAGTTCTTAGAAGAACTAAAAGAGGAATTATACGAAGACTATGAGGACGCAGAAAACAGCGAAGAAGATGAGGAGAGTTAACCCTGTGAACACAATCAATTTATGGATTGTTTGTTATTGCATGTTCTGGGTATTCAAAAAATCAGATAAGAGTTATTTGGTAGTGAATAATGTTTTATTGCTTTAAGTGACAAAGAAAATTTTCAGCATCATATTAAATAAAAAATTGACTAAAAGTAAAGTTTTATATGAGTGTAGCTATTTTGCTCACACTCAATCAGTTTGTCATTAAAAATGTGTCATTAACCATAAAATAACAATCATCGGTCTATAAATTTAATGTCGGATGTAAGAAAATTTTATTTAATCTTGCAGCATAAATCATAATCCCTAAACCTACAAAACAATGAAAACAAAACTATCACTTCGAGTGCTATTATTTACTGCAATAGTCTGTATGTTTATAAAAAACTCTTCTGCACAAACGGATACCACTTGGCATTCCAATGGTATTGATTCCATGAAAACCATTAACAATGTTCTTATTGAGGGCGGTCTGACAGTACAGGGGAATTTGATTGCTGACTCCATAGCAATTACAAAAGTAGTTGCGGACACAATGAAAGTAACACGAATAATGCCTGTAGATGGGGATAGTATTATTTCATTTGGACGACATACGGCAAGTTTCAATGTGAATACAAATAACATAACATGGACAACAAATTCTGCTCCCTGGGGATTTTCTATTGGTAATGGAGGTACTTGGGCATCTGGTCTAAATTCAATGGCATTCGGATACAATGCACATTCTTACTCGCCTTATGCAATGGCATTTGGAAATGCGGCTTCAGCATCAGGGACTAATTCTACCGCAATAGGAGTTTCTGCACAAGCTTATAGTGATAGCTCAATGGCACTTGGATATAATACAGCTGCGTCAGGTAAATACTCAATAGCCATTGGAAGTAATGTTACTACCGCAGGAACAAGGTCGTTTGCCTTAGGGAGTAATAATACGCAAGCCGTAGGAGCAGAGTCTATAGCTATGGGAAATAATAATTATACGGCAAGCGCCAATTCAATAGCAATAGGAAATTCAGCCAGTGCTGTTGGAAGTTCATCCTTAGTTATTGGAAATAATGCGTCTACAAACGCGTCAAATGCTTTTTGTCTTGGTACAGGAGCCAGTTCTGGTTCTCAATTGACTAACGCAACAAGCAATTCCTTAATGGTTGGTTTTAATAGTAATCTCCCAACTTTATTTGTTGGCCCTTCCAGCGGTACTGGCACTATTGGTAATGTTGGAATTGGAACAAGCAGCCCTGCTGCCAGACTTGAAGTAAGCGGAAACTCCGGTTCTACTATAAAAATTGTGGATGGAAACCAAGCTGCTGGTAAAGTGCTTACTTCTGATGCCAATGGACAAGGTAGCTGGCAACCCGTTGGATTAGGTACAACCGGGGCTACCGGAGCCACTGGGGTAACAGGAACTACTGGTGCCACAGGAAGTACCGGTACAACTGGAAGTGTAGGGGTGACGGGTACAACTGGTGCAGTTGGAGTAACGGGAACTACAGGGGCTGTAGGGACAACGGGTAGTACAGGAAGTACCGGAGCAACGGGGCTTATTGGACCAACAGGCACTGATTCGGGTACGAATTGGAAACTTACTGGGAATACAGGTACTGTTGCTGGTACTAATTATATCGGCACTAATGACAATGTTGACTTTGTTGTTAAAACCAATAATACAGAAAAAATGCGTGTTTTATCAGGTGGCAATGTAGGGATTGGGACTACTGCACCAGGAAAAATATTAGATGTTGTTGGCCCTGATAATGCAGATGCTCAATTTAGGCTTTATAAAGGTGCAAATATAGTATCAACGCTGGGAACGGGAACAGGTACAGTTGGTGCAGAATCTGGTGTACTTCAATTATACAACAATTCAGGTGCAACAGGCGTGCAAATATTTTCAGAAGGGGATTCTTGGATAACAGGCGGAAACTTAGGTATTGGAACGGCCACACCAG
>JBASCV010000040.1:0-30586 GCA_049651825.1 Bacteroidia bacterium | reverse complement strand
CCCAATTACATTGTATATCCCTGTTGAGAAAACTGTTTTAGAAAGATTGATTGAGAAAGAACCTTCGTTTGTTAATAGTTCTTCTGAAAACAATTCTCTACCCATTAAATCGTATATTTTTAGTGTTAAAAATTCTTGATCACTGTCAGATAATAGGCCAGATAAAACTCCTCCTTCTAATGGATTTGGATATATTTCAAGTGAACGTTGATTTTCTGTTTCTTGATTTAATGGATTTGTTATTAAACCTTGTGGCATTGATAGTGTTGTGGTTGACGAAAACTCCAACTGTGCGTTTGGACGGAAATAGCTTCTTGTGCCAGTTGTTTTATTGCAAGGGCCACTACTTGTTAAATCAGCTCTGTAATACAGTGCAACATAGCTCGAGTAGCTGTTTGCATTTACAGCAGAATTAACTGTAAAACTACTGTTATCCCAACAAATAGTAATTAATAAGTTACTGCTTCCATTGTAATTAAACGGGTTTGTAAAATTAAATGTATTCCAACCTTGAGTAGCAGTAACAGTTCCTGTATATACTGTAGTTGCATTTGTTCCGTTTAAAAATGTTGTGCTTGTAAAACTATTTCCTGTGGTATGTGCAACCGTTATTTTGAAACTTCCCATTGATTGTGGAGCAGCAGAGGATACATAAAATGCTAATGATTTTAAATAAGGCGCTGAAGATGACCACCCCGCTGCAACAAGCTCTGATTTTTTTATGATGTACTGCACGCGTTGATCCATATATACTGTGCTAAAAGGATGAGCAGAATACGGTGTGGTTGCTGTTCCAATTGTAATTGTGGAGTTGGATGTGGATGTAGCGGTTGTTGTAAATGATGTTTGCCCAGAAAATGTGCCAGTGTTAGATTGTCCGCAAACTGCTTGTACTTTAAATTGGTACTGGGTTGATGGTGTAAGCCCAGTAAGGTTTAGCGAGTTTGTTGTTGATGTTGTTGTTACAGAACCAGAATTAGAGGTATAAACAATGGTGTAGCTTTGAGCACCAGAAATAGCACTCCAGTTTAATGTTGCTCCTGATGAGCTTATTGAGCTTGCAGATAACGAACTAGGAGTTCCGCAACTCATCGTATTGTTATTGATAAGGTTGTAAAAGTTTACCCAGTTCCAGTTTGCCCCAGGGTCAACTTTTCCTGTATTAGGATTGTGTTGGTGTCCTTTTATTTTTACAGAAGCAGGTTGTGTTGAATGGCAATGACACGATGGGCCGTTGTATGCTGTTGTTGGGCTAATTCCATATCCACTTGCACAAATATCTTTTACTAAATTGGCAGAACTTTGCATCATTGCTGTTGTATACCAGCCTGTTTGGGCCGCATACCCTTCATGCTCTATGCCTATGGTATACCCATTTTCAGTGCCAACATGCCATGCTTTTTTTGATTCTAACACCATTTGCGTTACTTGTCCGTCAGAAGAACGCACTACGTAATGTGCAGACACGCCAGCATTGCAATTCTGAAACCACGAAATGCAGCTGGCATAACTTCCTTCTACATCGTGTATTGTAATAGCTGTAACTGCTTGTGAGCGCGAACTGAAATTACATGTTGCTGCTTGATTCCAAATTGCAGGTGCATAATCTGTCGATTGAATGCTTGGCGCATTGTTTCCTCCTATTGATTTAAAAACATTTCCTTCACTATCACTTACTTCTGTTTCGCCAAGTACTACTTTATCGGAACTTAAAACCAAATAGTTTTCTTCTCCAAAAAGGGTTGGTAAATCAAAGTTATGATTAGGAAAATTGTATGCTTGTTGAAATTCGGGTTGGTTTAAAAACCAAAAGTAGGAGTATAGTTGTGTGTTTAATGCAAATAGTTGGCCATCGTCTTCTGCGGGCAATTCGCTTAAAGCAGTTAGGGTATTAAAAATAATTTCTTCTGGTTTTGTTTCTTCATTTTTTTGATTGTTTAACGTTGTCATTATTGAGTTGAATGCAGCTGCGTATGCCAAAATATTTTGACTAGGACTTTCTATAATTTGATTTACAGAGATGCCAGAAAGATTGGAAACCAAAACTAAATTATTTTTAAAATAATCTTTTCCATCAAGCGTTAATCCCATTACTCCGTAAGCCATTGGTAAACCAATGCAGCTTTCTTCTTGACCATCAACATGGGTAACATGAAAAATGTGCGTATTGCCATATGCTACCGCTTCTAATATTCCTCTTGGAATAGCTGGGTATTGCATATATGCATTACGAAAATAATCAGCATACTCTGATTTTACATTAGCATCAAGCTCAATCTTTTGTTGGCCGAATATAGCTCCATGAGCAAAAATTAAAAGAAGTAATAGTTTTTTCATTTTTTTAGATTAATTTAAATTTATATAAGTTTTTTATTTGCTACGTGAAATAAACATTGCTTGAATGTTTTGATGTGATAAAAGTAGTTTTGATGTAAAGCTATCGCAAACCAAATTTACTCTAACTGTAGGAGTCTGATTATTGTTTTTATTTTCTTTAGTTTGTCTTAAAACTCCATTAAATAAAGGTTTTTTGTGCTTTTTTGTGTTCATTCTGTCTTTTGCTAAATATTGTTATATTTGTATAAGATTAGTTAAGTAATTTAAAGTGTAAATAAACGAGTGTAATAATTGTAGTATGCGTCCGTCTGATAATTTGTTTGAGTTGATATGTTCGCTTAATTCTTCAGAAAAAAGACATTTTAAGCTTTATGCGCAACGTCATGTTATTGGCGATGAAAACAACTATTTAAAGCTGTTTGATGCTATAGATAAGCAAAATGTGTATGATGAGAATGCAATTAAAAAGAAGTTTAAAAATGAAAAATTTATCATTCAGCTTCATGTTGCTAAAAACTATTTATATACTCTTGTATTAAAAGCCCTGAACGAGTACCATACTGTTGATTCAACAAACATTCAATTAAGAGAGCTGTTGAGTAGTGCCGAAATATTGTTTGGCAAGGGTTTGTATAAACAGGCTTCGAAAATGCTAACAAAATTAAAAGAGAAAGCCGCCAAGTATGAAAAACAACTTTACATTTTAGAAGCCATTGTTCTTGAAAATAAAATAGCTTTCGCACTTCAAGATATGGAAGCCGCCAAAATAGTTATTAATAATGGGGCAAAAGAAGAAGAGCGTGTACTTGTTGAATACAAAAATACTCGGCAGTATAAGTATTTATCTGAAAAGCTTAAAATTTTTACAAAAACAAAAGGCACCGTTCGCGATGAACAAGACTTAAAAGAGCTAGAGAGCATCATTGAACACCCTCTATTAAAAGATGAAAAAAAGGCTGTTTCGTATAATACCAATTACTCGTTTTTGTATTTATACAGCAATTATTTTTCAGCAAAAGAAGATTATAAAAATGCACACTCCTATTGTAATAAGCTCGTTAAGCTAATTGAAGCAAATCCCGATCAAATAATAAAAAATCCACAATCGTATCTTTTAGCGTTAAACCATTTATTGGTTATTTTAAAAGAGTTGCGCCAATTTGATGAATTTGATGTTGTTTTAAAAAAATTAAAACAAGTACAGTCTAAAACCATTCATTTTCAGGCGCGAGCGTTCTCTTATGTTTTTATTCATGAGTGGAATCTTTTGTTTTATACTGCTCAATATAAAAAATGTATTGATTTAATTCCTTTTTTAGAAGATGGACTTAAAAGGTTTGATAATCAAATTACGAGTGATGTGAAAATGATGTTTTACTTCAATGTATTTTACGGTTATTTTGTATTGTCAGAATATTCGAAAGCAATTAAATGGTTAAATAAAATACTTAATGATAGGCGTACAGAAATTCGTCAGGATATTAAAACGTTTGCAATGCTAGTAAATATTGTTTTGCATTACGAAATGAATGATGAAGATTTGTTGGAATATTTAATTCGCAACGCTCAGCGCTTGTTGGATAAAAATAAATCGGCTCATAAGTTTGAGCTAATGGTAATTTCGTGCATAAAAAAGCTACTTAAAACCGATTCTCAGCAAGAACAAAGAAAACTTTTTATTCAATTAAGAAACAAATTGTTGTTTGCAAATCTTGAAAATTATTTAATAGCATTTTCAAGAGGTGCTTCTGAAACGGTAATATTAAATAATTTTGATATTTTGGCGTGGCTTGAAAGTAAAATAGAAGGGCGTTCTTTTGAATCAATATTGAAAGAAAAAGAAAAAGATAAACGAATAGCCAAAAAGTAGTAATAGCCTGTTTAATAAAATATATTTTTTACAATGAAACCCTTACACATTAAAGGAACAGAGTATTCACCAGAAGTGGTTTTTAACCCAGATGCTGCATTATACGTCATATCGGGCGAATCTCGTCCTGAAGATGCAGGTAAATTATATGGCACTGTTTTAAACTGGTTAGATGATTTTTTTCTAGAAAATATAAAAAGTAAAAAGCCTATTTCTGAAATTACTTTTCAGTTTAAATTAGTCTATTTTAATACGGTTTCTGCCAAGTATATACTTGAAGTACTTAGAGTTTTACAAAATAATCAAGGTAAAGGAGTTGTAATAAAGGTGCAGTGGTATTATAAGCCAATAGATGAAGATATTAAAGATTCTGGAGAAGAATATGCTCGTTTAGTAAATGTACCATTAGAGTTTATAAAAATATAGCCACCTTTACAATTAAATAAAAATCGCCTAGAAAACAGTGTTCCTGGGCGATTTTGTTTAAAGAACATCTTGTTCTTGTTTCGTTCGTATTAAATTATAAATTTATAACCGAATCTCAAAATTATTTGTTGAGTATAACCATTGAAAATTGTCAAATTTTGCTTAGTTGGCCCAGTTTCTATTTGAATTTCTTGGTCGGATTTATAATTATGCATTCTATATTCTATAAGTGATGGAGTAGAAATTATTTCTCCAAAAAGTTTTCCTTTGTTAAACTTTATTTCTGAACCTAGACCAATTTGTGCAGAAATATTTAATGAAACTATTTTAGTCTTGCCTCCATAAGCATCGTTATTAACAAAATATGAGTCTTTTTGTGATGTTTGTAAATAGACTGTTCCTAAAGCAGAAATCAAGTAAACACCATATTTATTTTTTTGAATATTTTTATTAATGTAATAATTGTGATTTATAAAAAAATTAGAATAAAATCCAGATAGGTCGTACAAAGTATTGCTCGAATTTGGTGGCGTCTCTCCCCTGTCGTAAACGTATCCAACATCACTACTTATTCCAAAGGAATTTCTCGGGTTTATATTTTTGTTTAGTTTAACATTTTCACCATAAATATATTTTCCAGAGCTCTGTGTATTTAATGCAATTGTTGCACCAATACTTATTGTGTAGTTTGGATAAGCAACATCATTCTCTGAGGAATTATTTGTGGTTTGTTGCGATTTTACTGCTTGTGTTAGCGATGCTGATACAAGCAATGTTAAAAGTTCTTTTTTCATAGTATCTGAGTTTTTAGAGTTTTCACTTAGTATGATACTATTTATGGAAATGGTGGCAGTATCGTTTTTATTTAACACTAGTAAATTTGCAGTAAAATCGTTTGTATCTATTGCTAAATAAGCTTTTTCGGTTTCAAAATTATTTTTAAAAATATTTTCGTTTTGTACTTTATTTTCAGTTTTTATGGTGTCATAAACAAAAATGGTGTCGTAAACAGTTATCGTGTCGTATACAATGATAGTTTTTGTGGCCGTATTATTTTGATAGAGTTGTGCTTGTGCGCAAAGTGTAATTAACGTAAAAACAAAAAAGCAAATTTTATTTTTCATTTGTTGTATCCCCCTTTTCAATTATTTGTTTGTGCTTTACCACTGTATCACGCTTAATAATTGTTTTTCTTATAATTACTGGTTGTGCAACGCTGTCAGATTCAGCTTTTTCATTTCTGTTTTTTGCTTTATTTTTTTTGGTTTCGGTTGTTGTTTCTGTGTGTTCAAATAATTGAATTTTCACCACAGAATCTTTAAAAACATTGTCTTCATTAGGCGTTGGTTTGGTAAAAACGGGTTCTAACAGATCCTTTTCTTCTTGTTTGGGCTTGTTTTTATGCACAAACATTAAAACACCAATAACACTTAAAATAAATCCTATTGATAGACCTATCCCCAATTTGCTCCCAATTATTTTATTTATAAGTGATTTTTTTTCAATAGTGTTTAATAATTTGGAATTCTCCTTAACATTTAAACCTTTCTTTGGTTGTATTTCAAACGATTGAAAAGAATCTTTATATAGTTTATCAATGTAGTTTTCGTCTTCCATGATTTAATTTTTTTAATATTTATTGTATTTTTCTTTTTGCCTTTTCAAGCAGTAGCTCTTGGATTTTTTTGCGAGCTCTTGCTAAATGCGACTTTGACGTGCCACCGCTTATTTTCAATAAATCACCAATTTCGTTGTGTGTATAACCATCAATAACATATAAATTGAATACAGTTTTGTGATGTAGAGGCAATTTGTCAACAATTTCTAGTAACTCTTGTTGGCTAAACCCGGCCTCTTCTATTATTTTTTTTTGTGTTTGTTCTGATTCGGTTTCGGAATCGCTAATGGGGTGGTTTTCAATTTGTTCTGTGTCAGATATTTGCATTTTTTTGCTTTCACGCAAATACAATAGCACTGTGTTAACCACAATTTTTCTTAACCACGCCTCAAATAGGCCACTTCCGGAATAAGTGCTGATTTTGTTCATTGCGGTTATAAAAGCATTGTGCATCAAGTCTTCAGCAAGTTGTTCGTCATTTATATAACGCCTGCAGACTCCTAATAATTTGGATGCGTTATTTTTATAAATAACATCCCAGTTTTCCATAATTTTATCTAGATAAAGTTCGGCTAAAATAGTGATACTAAAATTGAAAAGCGTGGCAGTTGTAAAAAATATTTTATATACTTTTATTGAATGAATTTAGATTTAACTCAAAAAAACGCCTTGGTATGCGGTAGTACACAAGGCATTGGAAAGGCAACGGCTATTGAGCTTGCTTTTTTAGGCGCAAATGTGGTTTTGGTAGCTCGCAATGAGCAGGCTTTGAAGGCAACGCTTAACGAATTGGATTGTTCAAAAGGTCAAAAACATCAGTATATTGTTGCTGATTTTCAGCAACCAACAGAATTAAAACAAAAGGTTGAAACTTTAGTAGCACAATTGGGCGCCATACATATTTTAGTAAACAATACAGGTGGGCCTCCTGCTGGTGCTATTGCAAATGCTAAGGTTGAAGAGTTTCTGCAAGCATTCAATAATCATTTAGTGTGTAATCACATACTTGCGCAGGCTGTACTTGAAGGGATGAAAAAAGCTGGGTATGGGCGCATTGTAAATGTAATAAGCACTTCAGTAAAACTTCCGTTGAAAAATTTAGGCGTTTCAAACACTATACGAGCCGCAGTTGCCAATTGGTCAAAAACCCTATCAAATGAGGTTGCTAAATATGGGGTTACGGTAAACAACGTGCTTCCTGGCGCAACGTTAACTGGTCGCTTAAAAGGGATAATTGAAAATAAGGCTAAAAACACTGGCGAGTCGCAAGATGAAGTAAAAGATGAAATGATTGCCGAAATTCCAATGGCTCGTTTTGCCGATGCGTCAGAAGTAGCAAATGCCATTGCGTTTTTGGCAAGTCCTGCAGCAAGTTACATTACAGGTATAAATGTGCCCGTTGATGGCGGAAGAACAGGATGTTTGTAGAGATTAAAATAGTACCTATTGGTTTGAATAGTTCTGTATTTATAACTAAACTCCTTACAAACAATAGAATTATATAATAATTTATAGTTTTGGAAAATTTATGAATGAACTAAAAAAAACACTCTTAACATTCTTTTTTCTATTTAGTTTTTTAGTAGGATGGAGTCAAAAAACAGAGACCTATTTGGGCCTAAATGGCGGGCATATAATACCATCTGGATATTCTGAGAGAGCTTTTGGTGGCATTGAGTTAACTATTAAATTTAAAGAAAATTTTGGTTTTTATTATACGATTCTTGCTGGTGATAGGTTCTTTAATATGCCCGCAGGTCCTTTATTTGGCATTACAGCTGGTTTACATCTTGCTGGAGATAGTAGTTCAATCAAATCTAGGGTAGGTTCAGCCATTTTTTTTACTCTACTTACATCTATATTGCCTGAAGGAGTGTTTTATGAATTAGAAGCAACCAAGTGGTTGAGTTTTTCCCCGTATTTGAGTCCATTTCAGTACAGTAAACTAAACGACAGGGAGGCAAACCCATCAAGTTGGTCGTTTGCTGGTTCTGGGGGAACTAGACTTCATTTTTACATGCTCGATCGAAGAGTAAGATTGTCGCTATATTGCGAATATAAAATTCGTTATGACGATAAAAAGGGCGATGCGATTATTTTAGGAGCAAGTTTATCGGTAAGAACCTCACAAATAGAAAGCTCAAAAAAATAAAAAAGCTCCGATTGTACTGATTTTCCTTCGTCCAAAAACAAGAACCGTTTTTTTGTCTAAAACACTGTCATTATCCTTTAAAAATAGATCTCGACTTGTTTAAAAGCTGATTTCATTGAGTTCCCTTTTGTTGGTTGCTTTTCTCCCCTATTTTGGCTATCTTTGCAACCCTTTAAAAACCATAACCAATGGCAGAAGACAGAATAAATTCGAGCAAAGCACCCGAACCGGTTGGCTTGTATCCACATGCACGTAAAGTAGGTAATTTGTTGTTCCTTTCAGGAGTTGGACCTCGTGAGCGTGGTACAAAAAAAATTCCAGGTGTGGAGTTGGATGAAAAAGGAAACATCATTTCATATGATATTGAAACTCAATGCCGTAGCGTGTTTCAGAATGTAAAATACATTTTGGAAGATTCCGGTAGCAGCTGGGAAAACGTGGTAGATGTACAAGTATTTCTTACCAATATGAAAGATGATTTTGCAACGTATAACCGTGTGTATGCCGAGTGGTTTAAGGATAACCAACCTTGCCGTACTACCATAGAAATCAATTGTTTGCCAACACCTATTGCTATTGAGTTAAAGGTTATTGCAACGATATAAAACACCCATGAAAACAGTTGCCTTATCGCTTTTTATGCTTTTTTCTCGAGTAGCGTTTTGTCAACAAGATACATTGAAGGGAACAATCAAAGTAAAAAAACAAACAGAAGAAATAGATTGTTTTGTAACAGTTTTAGGATATGGGAAAGACGATAAATTTTTACGCAAAAAAGATGTATCAAAAATTGATAAAATTGAATTAAATAAAGGATGTGATAATTATGAAGTGGTCTCTTTTGAATTGAGTTATAATCAAGGAGGAACCTATGTAAGTGAAGTTTGCATAGGTAATACGTTAAAGTTAAATGGGATTAAAAATTTAGAGGAGCTTACAAATATCTATATCGAAAATATCATTGTAAAAGATGTTAATTCAGGTTTTACAAAAAAAATTCCATCAATCATTTTTAAAATAATAGATTAATGAAAAAATACACTGAATACAAAGGTTTAGACTTATCGAAAACAGCAAAAGACATACAAAAAAGCTGGGACGAAAACAACATATTTGAAAAATCCATCACATCGCGTGAAGGAAAAGCTCCTTTTGTGTTTTACGAAGGACCTCCTAGTGCCAATGGTTTGCCGGGTATTCACCACGTAATGGCACGTTCTATCAAAGATATTTTTTGTAGATACAAAACACAAAAAGGCTTTCAGGTAAAACGCAAAGCGGGTTGGGATACTCACGGTTTGCCAATAGAACTAAGTGTTGAAAAGGCTTTGGGTATTACCAAAGAAGACATCGGTAAAAAAATTACCGTGGAGCAATACAACATTGAGTGCCGCAAAGATGTAATGAAATACACCGATACGTGGGAAGACTTGACCAAGAAAATGGGCTATTGGGTGGATATGAAAGAGCCTTACATTACTTACGATAACAAGTACATTGAAAGTGTTTGGTGGTTGCTGAATAACCTGTACGACAAAAGCATGTTGTACAAAGGTTTTACTATTCAACCATATTCTCCTGCGGCAGGAACAGGGCTTTCATCGCATGAGTTAAACCAACCAGGATGCTATAGAGATGTGAAGGATAGAACGGCTGTAGCGATGTTTAAAGTAACTTCTGATTCACCTATGTTTCAGAAAATCATTGGCGATGTTTTCTTCTTAGCTTGGACAACAACTCCATGGACATTACCTTCAAATACTGCTTTGGCGGTTGGGAAAAATATTGATTATGTTTTGGTAACTGGATTTAATCAAGTCTCCAAGAAAAATGTTAACGTGATTTTGGCAAAAAATCTCTTAGATTCTGTCATGCCACCCATTAATGTGCCAACTCTAATTAAGCAATTAGAAAAAGAACCTTTTAGTAAAGATCCTGTAAAGGAGGCGCAAGAAATTTCTGATAATCATAGAAAAGTTATTGCCGAATTCAAAGGCGATATGCTCGCAGGCATCCAATACGAACAACTACTTCCTTTCGCACAACCTACCGATGGCAAAGCATTTGAAGTTATCATTGGCGATTTCGTAACCACAGAAGATGGTACTGGCATAGTACACATTGCACCTAGTTTTGGTGCAGACGACTTTAGAGTAGCCAAACAAAATGGCATTGGCTCGTTAACATTGGTTGACAGACGTGGTAAATTTTTACCAGAAGTAAAAGACGGTATTTTCTTGTATGGCGAAGAGTATGTAAAAGAAGCCTATTTAACAGACGAAGAAAAAGCACACGAATTCCAATTTCAGAAAAAAATATTGGAAGACAATGGCAAAATAAAAGAGCTGAAAGCCTATTTGAGTGTGGATGAGCGCATTATATTGAAATTACAAGAAGAAGGTAAACTTTTCAAAAAAGAAACGTACGAGCACAGTTATCCGCACTGCTGGAGAACTGATAAGCCGGTGTTGTATTACCCATTGGATAGTTGGTTCATCAAAACTACAGAGTTTAAAGATAGAATGATTGAGTTAAACAAAACCATTAACTGGAAGCCAGAATCTACTGGAACTGGGCGTTTTGGCAACTGGCTCGAAAACTTGAACGACTGGAATTTATCCCGTTCTCGCTTTTGGGGCATCCCTATTCCTATCTGGACAAGTGAAGATAAAACCGAACAAATTTGTATTTGTTCGGTAGAGCAATTGCAAAAAGAAATTGAAAATGCAATTGAAAAAGGAGCGATGAACGGCAGTCCATTGGCCGCTTTCAAAGCAGGCGATATGAGCGAAAGCAATTACAATACTTTTGACTTGCACAAGCCCTATGCCGATAATATTGTGTTGGAACGCAATGGCAAAAAGCTGTTCCGTGAGCCTGATTTAATTGATGTTTGGTTCGATTCGGGCGCTATGCCTTACGCACAATTGCATTACCCGTTCGAGAATAAGGAGTTAATAGATAGTAAAAAATATTACCCAGCCGATTTTATTGCTGAAGGCGTTGATCAAACGCGTGGCTGGTTTTTTACCTTACACGCTATCGCTACCATGTGTTTTGATTCCGTTGCATACAAAAACGTAGTGAGTAATGGTTTGGTACTCGACAAAAACGGACAAAAAATGAGCAAGCGTTTGGGCAATGCTATCGACCCATTCATTACCATCGAAAAATATGGTCCGGACGCTACCCGTTGGTACATGATTACCAATGCAGCACCTTGGGATAACTTAAAATTTGATATTGAGGGGATAGGAGAGGTGCAACGCAGATTTTTTGGAACCTTGCACAACACCTATTCGTTTTTTGCTTTGTATGCCAACGTAGATGGTTTTTCGTACAAAGAAGCCGAAATTCCGGTTATCGATCGTCCCGAAATTGACCGTTGGATATTGTCAGAGCTTAATACTTTAGTAAAAAAAGTTGATGAAGCGTATGCTGATTATGAACCACACCGTGCTGGGCGCTATATCGAAACATTTGTAGATGAGCATCTTAGCAACTGGTATGTACGTTTGTGTCGCAGACGTTTCTGGAAAGGCGAGTATTCCCAAGATAAAATAGCAGCATACCAAACACTTTACCGCTGTATGGAGGTTATTGCTCAACTTTCGGCACCAATAGCACCTTATTTTATGGACAGACTGTATTGCGATTTAAACAGCATTACAGGTAGAGATAAAGTGGAATCAATTCACTTGAGTAATTTCCCTGTTTCAGATACATTCTTGATTGACAAGGACTTAGAAGAACGTATGGAATTAGCTCAAAAAATATCGTCTATGATTTTGTCTATCCGTAAAAAGGAAAATATTCGTGTGCGCCAGCCATTAAACAGAATTCAAATACCAATCCTTGACGAATCGTATAAGTCTAAAATTGAACTAGTTAAGGATTTGATTTTGTCGGAAGTAAATGTGAAAGAAATTGAGTTTGTGAGTGAGGCTGATACGCAAATTGTGAAGAATATGAAGCTGAATTTCAAAACATTAGGCAAAAAATGTGGTAAACACATGAAAGGCGTCCAAGCTTTTGCCAATGAAAATGCACAAGCAATAATTGCAGGAATTGAAAAAACAGGAAAGTTCGAAATAAAATTTGATACTGATGTAATTGAGCTGGATGCCGAAGATGTTGAAATTATTCCAGTAGATATCCCAGGTTGGAAGGTTGCTAATTCGGGTCAATTAACTGTTGCTCTGGATGTTACACTTACAGCGGAGTTGAAAGAAGAAGGTTTGGCGCGTGAGTTAATCAACAGAATTCAAAACCTACGAAAAGAGAGCAATTTGGATGTAACAGATAAAATTGATGTTAAAATCATGAGAAATTCTGCTATCAATGAAGCTATTAACAATAATTTGAACTATATTTGCACCGAAATTTTGGCATCTTCATTGGAGCTTGTCGATAGTTTAGAGGCAAAAATCGGTGCCGAAATTGAATTAGACGAACAAACAAAGACCTTAATCACCATTACTAAATTAAATTAACGATACATACAATGGCAAAGAAAGCGCAAAAAGCAAAACCGGCAAAAAAAGCAGCAAAACCTGCAAAACCTGCTAAAAAAGCAGTAGCAAAAGCTGTAAAACCGGTAAAAAAAGCTGCAAAACCTGCTAAAAAAGCTGCTCCTAAAAAGGCTGCTAAGCCTGTAAAAAAAGTAGCTCCTAAAAAAGCCGCTAAACCAGCTAAAAAAGTAGCTCCTAAAAAGGCTGCGAAACCAGCTAAGAAAGTTGTAGTTAAAAAAGTATCAAAGCCAGCTAAAAAAGTAGTTGCTAAGCCAATTGCTAAAAAAGTTGCTAAGCCAGCTAAAAAAGTAGTTGCTAAGCCAGTTGCTAAAAAAGTTGTTAAACCAGCTAAAGTAAATAAACCTGTTGCTAAAAAGGTAGCAAAACCAGCGCCAAAAGCAGTTGTAAAACCAGTTGCAAAAGTAATAGCTAAACCTGTTGCTAAGGTAGTTGCAAAACCTGCTCCTGTTGTTAAAGTTGAACCTAAAAAAGCCGTAGTTGCACCAAAACCAGTTGCTCCTGTTGCTAAAAAGGTAGAACCTAAGAAAAAACAAGATATTGATTTAGATGATGATGGAGGAAGAATGTCAGACGAGCCAATGGTAGTAGAATACAAAACACCAAGTATTCAACGTCCAATGGGGCCTGTGCCTAAGCCACACATCAATACCGATGTAAGAACGCGTTACAACGATGCTGAATTAAAAGAGTTCAAACAGTTGATTTTAAAGAAATTGGAAGAAGCTCAAAAAGATTACGAATTATTAAAGAGCACACTTTCTCATAAAGACGACCATGGTACTGACGATACTTCACCAACCTTCAAATTGCTTGAAGATGGATCGGATGTGTTATCAAAAGAAGAAACAGCGCATTTAGCAAGCCGTCAAGAAAAATTCATTCAAAACTTGCAAAATGCCTTAATTCGTATCGAAAACAAAACATATGGTATTTGCCGTGCTACAGGAAAGTTAATTTCTAAAGAGCGTTTAAGAAGTGTGCCACATGCAACATTAGCTATTGAAGCTAAATTGGAGCAAAATAATTAAAAAGCTTTTTTATTAAACAAAAAATCCCGCAATCATATCGATTGCGGGATTTTTGTTTTTAAGGGTTATTGAATTCACTCTTACTCAAACACATATTGACCACTTGTTTTATCAACAACAATGTTCAGTTCACGTAAATCTTTATGGAAGGTATCATAGCCTATTTTTAAGTTACTCCAAAAGTTTAACAACTCTTTGTTTGAAGCATATTGAGTTGTGTGCTTTTTAATGTTATCTGCATTCATTTTAAACGGAAAAATATAAACAGGTATATTATTTTGTCCTGAATGTTTTGCTTGTAGCGCATAAATGTAAATCTCTTTTATTTTATCGTTAGTCATTGGTAAACAACCAATAGTAACGCATTCGCCATGAATAAAAATATCGCCTCCTAAATCCTTTGCCGCACTTTGTATTTTATCCGATTTATTAGGATAATTAAGCCCTAACGATAAGTAATACAAGCTACTTGGGTTATACCTATCTATGTGATAAAAGCCCTCTGGTACTTGCCCATCGCCTTGTTTTCTTTTGGGGCCAAGGTTTCCCGAGTTTGCACAAATGGAGTATGTAATTAGTTTTTTATAACTTGTTGCTGTTTTAGCTTTTGCATAAATAATCAACTCTTTTTCTTCCTTAAAGGCGATTATTAGTATGTTCAAATTATTTTTTTCTAAGCCCAAAAGCTTTAATTGCTGCTCAATAGTGGCAGTTTTTTCTTTGTAGACCTGTTTTACACGCTCGTGCTTTTTCTGCTCTGATAAAAAATCTGGTGTATAAACAAAGCTTAACAAAATAGGAAAACCAATAAATAGTAAAATTTTTATTTTCGATTTCATGCTTTTAGTTGATACCCAATAGCCAAGCTATTACTTTAAGCTATTTGCCCAGAGTACTAGTTAACCGAAACTTTTATTTTATTTTCAATAGCTGTTGTAGAATATCCTTCCAAAAATTCAATTGTTTTTACCTCACCACCATTTGCTTTTACAATGTTTGAGCCAACAATATATTTTTTGCTACTCTTATCTGTTTCGTTTGCATCATAATCAGCACCTTTTACCAATATATCTGGCTTTAAAAATTCAATTAAAGATAAAGGAGTTGCATCGTCAAATAATATAACAGCATCAACAAAATGCAAAGAAGCCAAAATCATTGCACGCGATTGTTGATCTTGTAATGGGCGGTTTACGCCTTTGTTTTGTAGCTTTACGGAGTTATCGCTATTTAAGGCTACAATTAATTTCCCACCTAGGTTTGATGCTTTGGCTAAATAATCAATATGTCCAAGATGAAGAATATCAAAGCACCCATTTGTAAATACAACTTTCTGATCTTTAAATCGCCATGTTGCCACCATTTTTAATAGAGGTTCAGCGTCATAAATTTTTGATTTTAAAACTTCTAATGCCGATAATTTATTTACATAAGGAACCATAAAAAGTAATTTTTATATTAAGTTAAGTATTTTCTTTTACCAATTCTTTATTGAATATGGGCAATAAAATAAGTGACACAACCCCAACTAACAGTAAGAAAATAAATTGAGAAGCCCATATTAGCCACGAAAAAGCAAAAGCAAATGCAAAAGGAGCTTTGTAACCTGTTGTAAGTGTTTCGGTTACCAAGGTTTGATATGCTCCAGTGCCTCCAGGAACAAAAGCTATGCCCAAGCTACCAAAAAGCATGGTTGCTAATGCTGCGCCAAAACCAAGGCTTGTTGTTTCGGTAAAACAATTAAATGATAGGTAAATAACATACGTATAAAAAAACCAAATAATAATGGTTTGAAAAACAAATAGGTAGGGGCGTTTTATTTTTTTTACGGCCTTTAAACCCTCCCAAAACCCTACGGCCAAATCTATTACCTTTTTAATAAAAACGCCTTTGTTTTTTCTACCAAGTACAACTATTAAACCAATTGAAATAGCTAATGTAAATGCAATAACAATAAGAAGCACGTTGTTGTGCATTACCCCCGAAAGTTTTGTGGTTAGAGGTGTTATTATTTTCTCGTTGGTTAAGCCCCATAGTTCTTGAAATTGAAACACAAGTGCCCCCATAAAAATAAGCATCAAACAGAGTAAGTCAATTGCTCTTTCGGCAATAACGGTACCAAACGATTCGGTAAACGGAATTTTTTCATATTTGGTAAGTATTCCGCAACGCGAAACCTCTCCAACACGTGGTAATGCCAAATTAGCCAAATAGCCAACCATGAGTGCAAAAAAAGTATTGTAAAGTTTTGGGTTAAACCCCAACGGTTGTAGTAATAATTGCCAGCGCATTGCTCTAACAATATGGCTAATCAAACTTAATACAGTTGCAAAAATAATCCACCAATAATCGGCTTCCTGAAACGCTTTTAATATAGTTGTTTCATCTTCTGGCGTAAGATTTCGTATAGCAAGCCATATTAATAATACACCTATTCCTAAAAAGAATAGAAATTTTAAAATATTGCTTAGCTGTTTTTTCAAAATTAACGCAGTTGATTGGTTTTACTGTCGGGGAACACAACGCTTGGTTTAAACGTTTTTGCTTGTTCAAAATCCATTGATGCGTATGAAACAATAATAATTTGATGTCCTGCTTTTACTTTCAGTGATGCTGGTCCATTTAGGCAAATTACCCCAGAGCCGCGCTCACCCTTAATTACGTATGTCGACAAACGTTCTCCGTTATTGTAATTGAAAATATCTACTTTTTCGTTTTCAATCAAATTAGCTGCGTCCATTAAGTTTTCGTCAATAGTAACACTTCCAATGTAATCTAAATCAGCTTCGGTAACTGTTACTCTGTGTATTTTGGATTTTAATACTTCTATATGCATATCCCCGTTTTTCTTTAATTTAAAAGAGTTGCTTCTGACAAAGTTAAATAATTTAATTTGATTAACTAAGGCTTTACCTTGCTTGCCAACAATTTATATCGTTTTTTGAATTATACTGCAATAAATTTGTAATTTGCTGTAGTTTAAACACGTAAAAACCAATATTTTACTTTAATAACAATTATTATGGAATCAAATTATCTAACGGTTATTTTATTGCCTTTGGCAATTGGTATTATTATGATGGGTTTAGGCCTAACGCTCACTATTGATGATTTTAAACGTGTTGTAGTTTATCCTAAAGCGGTTATTATTGGTTTGTTTTGCCAAATGTTATTATTGCCAGTTGTTTGTTTTTTAATTGCAAAAGGGTTCAATTTGTCGCCCGAATTAGCTGTTGGTTTAATGTTGCTTTCGGCAGCCCCTGGTGGTGCAACGGCCAACCTTTACAGCCATTTAGCAAAGGGCGATGTGGCTTTAAATGTAACACTAACAGCGGTAAATAGTGTTTTATCTTTAGTTACACTCCCACTAATTGTAAATTTTTCTATTGGTTATTTTATGCAAGCCGATTTGGCTGTAACAATGCAGTTTAGTAAAATTGTTGAGGTGTGTGTAATTGTAATAATTCCTGTTTCAATTGGTATGTTCATTCGCTCTAAATTTGTTGACGTTGCATTAAAAATGGATAAGCCTGTAAAAATTTTGTCGGCAGTATTTTTGGTGTTAATTATTGTGATGGCTGTAATTAAAGAAAAACAAAACATTGTAGCTTATTTTCAAGAAGTAGGTTTGGCCGCACTTAGCTTTAATGTATTGAGCATGCTTGCAGGGTATTTTATTCCGCTTTGGTTACGTGTAGGTAAAAAACAAGCGGTAGCCATTGGTATGGAAATAGGTATTCACAATGGTACTTTGGCTATATACATTGCACTTACCTTGTTGGGTAATAGCACCATGAGCATTCCGCCTGCAATTTATAGCTTGATAATGTTTTTTACTGCTGCAGCTTTTGGCTTTTTGGTAAATTATTTGAGCAAGAAAGAAGCCTAAACAGGCTTTTAATTCGATACACTATTTTATTTAAATAGTCTATTGATAAGCAAAAGCAATAATTATCATCATAACGGCTATTGCTAAATTTAACTTTTCTTGTTTGTACATTACTTTAGCGTATTTTACCATTATTTGGTAGCCAACCCACCAAAAAGGCATATTGGTAAAACTCGACCAATGCAATAAATCAGGTACAAAATAATAGAAGAAATATTCGTGGAATAAAAAGTACGCTAAAAAATTAAACAACAGCTCCAGCACCAGTAAAAAGCTCGACTCTAGAATAAAAGACATCACTAAGCTTCTTTTTTTAGGAGTAAACGGATAATTTTTATGCAAACAAATATAAACAGCTGCCAAGCCCCACATGATTGGGCCGTAAGACGATGTAATACCATCATGAATGGGTAGTGTGCGGTATTCCCAAATAGGAGCGTTAAAAATCCAATCAATAAATTTGAAAAGAAACAACTCCCCAAACATGCCAAACCAAGAACCAAAAATAAAATAGCTTGCTACTAGGCGCAAATCAACCTGAATTTGCTTTTTTTTAAGCAAATGAACCCAAATGTACAACGGAATTAATTGAGCAATGGTGAAAAACACCAGTTTGTAAAACATAAAAAACTATTTTTATTATACCATCAAAATTTGAAGTCCATCCGGTTACAAATCTAAAACTAAAAAACAATTTAACGTCACTATTTTATGCCAAGCGTTGTAGCTCATTTTAAAGTTAAAAAAATCGGCTAATAAAGTGCAGAATGCTTTATTAGCCGATTTTGTTATAATTATTTATACTTTACAGTAAGTGTTTAAATTTTGTTCGATTTGTATCCTCTAAATTAAGTTTTCGACACACTCGAAAAGCGCCTGTGTGCTATAATTTCGAGGTTGTTGAGAAAGTGTGAACGGTATCACATTTTTTACAACTAAAACGTAAACAGCTATTTACAGTTTGTCTATTTTCTTCAAAAGCTCTTTTGTTCCTTTGTAGTCATCTTCAGCAGCACCTTCTTTTTTAGCCATTTCTATCGCTTTTTCAGCAGCGGCTTTGGCTTCTTTCTTCTTGTTCAATTTATAAAGAACAGCTGCATACGTATCATAAACAAACCATTCGCTACCTTCAACAATTTTACTCATCAAAAACTCCGCTTTTAATAGTGCATTTTTGTTGTCGGAATTTTCGTATAAATTCCAAGAAACGTTGTTTATTTCCTCAGGTTCTTTTAGGTATTTATCGGCTTGTTCAGCAAAAATTTTACTATATGTTGCCCAATCTTTTTTGTTTTCATAGTATGCAAGGCTAATGTTAAATACAGCTTGATCTGCTATACCATTGTTTAAACCTCTCATTTCACTTACATACGTATTGTATCCCGCATCAGAAACTCCATCTCTTTTAAACACGGCTCTATACCCACTCTGAATAAGCACACCCTTCACCTTTTGGTTAACAGAATCTGCGGTATATAATTTTTTATATACATCAATATTCTTTAATAAATAAGCAAACTCTTTACTATTATAGTCGTTAGTATAGTTGTAAATAGCTGTCCAATTTTGTCGGTTGGTAAAGTTTTCTTCTTTTTGAGTTGCAAAGTAGTCTTTCAACACATCGTCAGCAGGTAAACATCCTCTATCCAAAGCATCCATATAATTCAATAAAAAAGTAGCGTCTGTTTTTTTTGATGCATATTCGCTGGTGTATTTCGAAAAACGCTTTTCTGGATTAAATGCATTGTCAGCAAGTTCAATTAACTGTTTCGTTTTTAATCCGCCAGCGCCTCTGTGTATCAATTTGCCCTCACCATCAATAAATAATAAATTCGGGTAGCAGCGTACATCATACAGCTTGGCTATTTCAGGCCCTTCACCTTTTTCCATATCAATTTTTGCATTGATAAATTTGGTGTTGAAATAATCGGCAACTGTATCGTTAGTAAATACATTTGCGGCCATCCATTTGCAGGGGCCACACCACGATGTGTATGCATCAATAAATATAAGTTTGTTTTCTTTTTTTGCTTTTGCTTTAATGTCAGCAAATGATGATTTTTCAAAGTGTATTTCTTTCGTTTGCGCAAATGCAGTGCTTGCAGCAACAAGAACACTTAACAATAATGTTTTATTTTTCATAAGATGTGATATTTAGAGTGTAAAACAATTTATACGTTTGATTACAAGAACAAATTTTATTCAAAACGCATATACATCCATAATTCAGAACATAAAAAAAGTCACATAGATAAAAAAATTATTTTGCAACATTTTTTCGATGCCTCGAAAAGCCTCCTTTTTTCTTTACAAATGGCTTTTTCACCTTCACTTCTGGTGCATATACAGGGCCAACACCTATTGTTTCTGGTAATGGTATTTTTTTTATTTCACTAGCAATCAACGCTTCAATTTGAGCAAATTTTTGTTGATCAAACTCATTGATGTATGTTATGGCAACGCCTTTTGATGCTGCTCTTGCAGTACGGCCTATGCGATGTATATAATCGGCAGGGTCGCCAGGTACATCATAATTAATAACCAAGCCAATATCCTCAATATCAATTCCGCGCGATAAAATATCTGTAGCAACTAAAATACGCAGTGCTTTGCTTCTAAATTCGCGCAATACATCTTCACGCTCATTTTGCTCTAAATCCGAATGAATGGCTTTGGCTTTAAGTCCTGCCTTTTGGAGCGTGCGTTCTAATTCTTTAACCTTTTGCTTTGTCGACCCAAAAATAATGGCACTTGTATAATCGCTTCCGTCAAACAATTGTTTTGTAAGCTCTGGCTTTTGCGTATCGTATACCAAATAAGCACCCTGCTCAACACCTTCGGCAGGCTTTGATACAGCCAAACTAATTTGCTCTGGATTAACTAATAATTTTGTTGCCAAAGCCCTTATTTTGGGTGCCATTGTTGCCGAAAACATTAGTGTTTGTTTTTGTTTTGGCAAATAGGTAGTTATTTTTAAAATATCATCAATAAAGCCCATATCCAGCATTCTGTCGGCTTCATCCAATATCAAATGTTCAATGGTATCAAACTTCACGTAGCCCATATTCAAATGAGCCATTAATCGGCCAGGGGTGGCAATAATTACATTAGCACCAGCAAAAAGCGCTTTTTTTTCACGTTCAAAAGCAATACCATCGCCTCCGCCATAAATAGCAAGCGAGCTTACCGAAGTAAAATATGAAAAACCTTGCAACGCCTGATCTATCTGTAAAGCTAATTCGCGCGTTGGTACAATAATAAGCGTATTAGTTGTGTCGGTTGGTTTGTGTGCCAGCTTGTTAAGTATGGGCAGCAAAAAGGCGGCCGTTTTGCCTGTTCCTGTTTGTGCACAGCCTATTAAGTCCCTATTACTTAATATTATTGGGATGGCTTGTTCTTGGATTGGTGTGGGTTTGTTAAAACCCATTGAGCTTAGCCCTTCTTGTAGAGAGCTTTCAAAATTAAAGTCGGTAAAATTCAATGTTTTGTTTTTGGTTATTCTCAAAGATACGCTTTTTTAAGCAAAAAAGCTCTGGTAAATAATCATTTACCAGAGCTTTCAATATTTTTTATTTTTAAAAACTACTCAAGAATTAATTTGCCATTTTGTACTGTATTATTCAAATCAGCAATGGTGTAAAAATACATACCGTTAGCTAACTCCGCTCTATCAACTACAAAAGAAGATGTTAGTGCTGGAATTTGTATCTTTTTTACGGTTTTACCATAAACGTCATAAACAGTGAATGTTGTGGCTGTGTTTATTGGGTTACTAAACAAAAGCGTTGCTGTATTTTGCATTGGGTTTGGGAAAATACTAATGGTTTTATTTGTTTTATTTTCTGCGATTCCAACGCCTGAATTAGATGAAGTATAAGAAGCACCCCAACCTGGTGCTGTTACAGAGCTGTTTGATGTGAACACAACCAACATGTTGTCGCCATTGAGGGTCACAGGACTTGGTATTACACTTCCACTGAATTGGCCTAATAGTGTTGCCGGATTAGTTGTGTTATCGTAAACTTCCACAAAATCATTGTTGCTTTGGGTTTCAAACGAACTAAATGTAAGTGTAATAGAGGCTACTCCTGCAGGGTTAATTTCCCAAGAGCAATCTGCATCATTACTATAATCAGCCGATGACCCGCTTCCATCTTCTAGTGTTCCGGCTGGTGCGGTAAGTGTGGTGGTTCCGCTACAAGCAGCTGGTGGAGCCATTGTTGTTGTATATGAAGCATTCCAACCACCGGCAGTGGTTGTATTATTAGATGTAAATTCTACCAATACAGCATCTGAATTTACCGTAACAGCCGAAGGAACAGAATTTCCACTGTATTGAGCAACTTGCGATGCAGGCGATGTTGAATAATCATAAATGGTTACAAAATCTAACCCTGGCTCAGTATCAAATGCACTAAAGCTCACAGTAATAGAGCTTGCGCCAACAGGCGTTATTAACCATGAGCAGTTGGCGTTATCGCTATAGTTGTTAGAACTACTTCCATCGCTAAAATTGCCAGTTGGCCCAGTAAGTGTGTTTTGTCCACTGCAATATACAGGAGGTGCAATTGTTGTTGTATACGATGCATCCCATCCTGCATTGTTATATGAAATATCAGAAGTAAAACGCACCAACATTATCCCTCCTGAAGAGGTAACAGGCGCAGGTGGTGTTAATGTATTGTTTCCACACAAAACACCAATAACATTTGCTGTAGTATCACCACCATCATAAACGGTAATTTTATCTGAACAATTGTATAATTCTAAATCAAACACGCCAGTAAACGAAAGTGTAATAGAGCCAGCACCTGGAGGAGCAATAAGCCACATACAGTCAGAGTTGTCGGCATAATTACTTGAGCCGCTACCATCGCTAAACGTACCGCTGGATGTGTTTTTTACGATAGTACCAGAACAAAATTGTGCAAAGGCCGAAGCGGAAAATAACGAAGTAAAAAGAAAGCTAGATAGTTTTTTTATCATAATGTTACGTTGTTATAAAAGTTTAAATCGTATATGAATGCTTAAAAACATTCATATACGATTTTTAGATTTAGATGCTGTAAAAATACGTTTTATTTATGGAATAAGAGCACAGTCGCTAATGGTGTATTCCATATCAATTTTATTTTTCACAAGTTTGTTGTTGTAAACGGTTCTAACAACATACGATAATGGCACTCCAGCTTGTATATCAGCCGATTTTCCAAGTTGAGTTGTTAGTGAACTTAGTGTAGATGCTGATATTGCAGAGAATGTAGGAGTAATGCTTCCACCCAATGCTAACACTTTAACAGATAAACTATCTAAAGAAGATAAGTAATTTGCATCTACTTCTCCGCTTACAGGAGCATTGCTAAACGATAAGTTTACAGCAGCTTTAATTTTAGCAATTGATGAAGTAGATTCAATTAACAAGTGAAATACACGGCCATAAGTAACATCAGAAACGTAGCAAGCGGGGTTGTTTGGACCAACATACTTTGCTAAATCCATTGGAGTTACAGATGGGTCAAAAAACTCATCGTATGTATAAGGGATATCATAACTCATGGTAAAGAATGTTTGTTTTAAACTTACCAAGTAATGATTTGCTTCCGATTCATTTGAAAATTCAAACTCTGAACCAACTGTAACGGGAGCAATATCAACATCCACTTTTAACTCTAAAGCAAGTTCTTCTTTCGATTTAATTTCTTTATGAGTCATGTTGAAACGAGCAGGCATAACCTCATTGTTACTATCAATAATATCGTTTAATGCTTGAGTGATGTAACTCTTTTTTACTTCTGGTAAATTTACATACACAGCATTTGAACCATTTACTAAATCAATAGAAACTGTACCTGGGCCACGCATAACAGCAATAATTTCTGGTGTTCCGTCATCTAACGAACCGCCTTGTAATAAACTTCCTGGATATACAACATTTACATTTGGATTATACAAAGGATAATCTTCATAACCTTGTAAAACATGCCAAGTAGAATTGTTACAAACCCAATTACCACTATCAACAGGAATAGAAGAAGTGGAGTTGTTTGTTAAAATTTTGTAATTCGAAAACGACTCAAATTCTCCACCAGATTTTAATACCTCCTCATAAGTTAGGTCTTCTGCAGGAGAAGCGTCCTTTTTACAAGAAGTTGTCATTAATGTTCCAGCCAAAGCAATAGTACCCAATAAACGTAATTTGTTGGTCATGTTTGTTTTTTTAATGATTAATAAATTATTGCCACAATAAACTTGAGGGTTCACCACTAGTTTTGAAAAAAACGCTATGTTTTGAAGAGAGTTTTGCAGCGAAGAAATACTGCGGAAGATGTTAACTTTGTTCATTTTTAGCGGTTTTAGGAACAATTTTCATTGTTCTTTCTAGGGTGTTCACTAAATTAATTGTGATACAAATGTAGCACCTTGTTGGTTTAAAAGCAAATTTTTATTGCTTTTAATTTGTAATTGAATTGTAATAGCGTTTGTTTTTGTCGATAACCACTTGTTTTTCAGGTAGTTGAGTTTTGGGATTTAACTCTCCATAAAATCGGATAATCTGTTTAACTTTGTGGAACCACAATACCATAGATTTTATATGTCATTAGTAATTGGTATAACAGATACCGAAGCGCGTTACGAAAATTATCCTTTGTGGATAAAAGAAAACGATGATTCTATTGAAATTATTAGGTTAACACCAGCCAATAAAGAGCTATTAAATGCTTGCGATGGAATAGTATTGAGTGGTGGTGTAGATACCCACCCTTCGTTTTACAATAATCAACGTTTGAATTATCCGCTTGCACCTACTGAATTTAACACGACTCGCGATAAATTTGAAATCTCGGTTTTTGAATATACTCAAAAAAACAAGGTTCCTGTGTTGGCTATATGCAGAGGCATGCAGCTGATTAATATTGCGCTGGGTGGCGATATGATACAAGATATTGAAGAGGCAGGAAAGCAGAATCACCGTAGAGTGGAGAATAGAGATACGATTCATGCAATAACAATAAACAAAGAAACGCAACTGTATAAAATAACGGGTACTGAACAAGGAATCATCAACAGTGCGCATCATCAGGCTTTAGGAAAAGTGGCTGAACGTTTAATAATAACAGGTTATTCGCCCGATGGTATAGCCGAAAGTGCTGAACTAAAACAGTTTCAAGATTACGCCTTTCTTTTATGTGTACAGTGGCATCCTGAAAGGTTAGCGCAAGAACAACCCGAAAATCCATTTGCAAAAAATATACGAACAGCTTTTTTACAAGCGGCCATAAACTTTAAACAACAAAAATAATTTTAAATTATATGAACATAATCAATCCGGCTACAGAAGCCATCATCACAACAATTCAAGAAGATACACAACAAACGTTAGAAGCAAAATTTTCAACACTTAAACAGGGTCAAGTATTGTGGAGTCAACAACCATTGGCAGCACGTGTTGCTGTGTTAAAGCGTTTTTCAGAATTATTGAAAGAGAATTTAGAAACAAATGCTGCAATTCTTACATCGGAAGTTGGAAAGCCTTTGCAACAAGCACAAAACGAGATAAAGGGAGCTTGCAATCGTATTAAGTGGATTACTGAAAATGCTGAAAAATATTTGGCTGATGATATTATGAATGCTGAAGCTGGTTTGACCGAAAAAATTGTGTACGAACCGCTTGGAATTGTTTGTAATATCTCAGCATGGAACTATCCATATTTGGTAGGTGTAAATGTGTTTGTTCCAGCTTTAATAGCAGGCAATGCAGTACTTTATAAACCATCTGAATTTGCTTCGCTTACAGGTTTAGAAATTGAAAAATTATTAAAAAAAGCAGGTGTGCCTGATAATGTATTTCAAATTGCAATAGGTGCGCGTGAGGTTGGCGAAGCTCTTCTAAATATGCCATTTAATGGCTATTTTTTCACAGGTTCGTATCAAACAGGAAAATACATCCACGAAAAAGTAGCTAGTAAATTAGTGCCTTGTCAATTAGAGTTGGGCGGAAAAGATCCGTTGTATATTGCCGATGATGCTACAGATATAGCAAACGTTGCTGCAGGTACTGCTGATGGTGCTTTTTACAATAATGGGCAAAGTTGTTGTTCTGTAGAACGTATTTATGTACACGAAAAAGTTTATGATGCTTATGTTGATGCATTTGTAAAAGAAGTTAAAAGTTATAAAATTGGAAAACCAACAGATGAAGGCGTTTACATTGGGCCGTTAACACGCAAACCTCAGCTTGATTTTGTTGAGTCGCAAGTAAAAGATGCTATTAATAAAGGTGCTACTGTTGCTGTTGGCGGAAAACGTATTGAAGGAAATGGTTATTATTTTGAGCCTACAGTTTTGTTGAATGTAAACCATGCAATGAGTGCTATGCGCGATGAGAGCTTTGGGCCTATAATAGGAATTATGAAAGTGAAGGATGATGCTGAAGCAATGGCATTAATGCAAGATACCGAATACGGATTAACTGCGGGTGTTTATAGCGCATCAAAAGAGCGTGCAGAAAACATTTTGTCAAAAATAAACGCTGGTACAGGTTATTGGAATTGTTGTGATAGAGTGAGTGCTGCATTGCCTTGGAGTGGAAGAAAAAATTCGGGAATAGGGGCAACTCTTTCTCATATTGGAATTAGGGCTTTTACACAACCCAAAGCATACCACCTGAGAGGCTAAAAAGCAAAAGAGGGCTTAAAATTTAATTTTAAGCCCTCTTTTGCTTTTTTCATTAAATCATAAATAAGTAGTTGAGCTAAAAAAGCTTATGCTTCTTTACCCTTACCTTTGCCTGCACCATTGCTAGCGGCAACGCTAATAGATGGTAAATCTCTATCAAACAAATACATTCCGCCTTTATCATCTCCAATTAATTTCAATTTGTCAAGTATTTTACGTGCCAAGGCTTCTTCCTCAATTTGTTCTGATACGTACCATTGAAGGAAATTATGAGTGGTATAATCTTTTTCTTTTAAACAAATTTCTACCATTCCGTTTATTTCGTTTGATACCATAATTTCGTGTTTTAGCACTTCTTCAAACACAAAATGTATTGATTTGAATTTTTGTGGTTGTTGTTTCATAGCAGGGATAAGTGCTTGACCACCACGCTCATTTACATACTTAATAAGTTTTAGCATGTGTTGACGCTCTTCGTCTGATTGAGCATATAAAAATTCTGCAACACCTGTTAAACCTTGTGTTTCGGCCCACGATGCCATAGCTAAATAATATTGTGATGAAATTGCTTCAAACTCAATTTGTTTATTTAGCGCTGCTTCTACTTTGTTAGATACCATAATTATTTTTAGTTTAATTGTTATTCATAACGGATTATTATACAAAGCTATATCAATTACAGCTTATTATCAAGTGGTTTTTTTAGGCATTGGTATCAACCATGTTTGTAAGGGCAACAAAATCGTTTACCGAAAGCTCTTCGGCTCTTTTTTGCATATATATGTTATCCTTAAATTCGGGTTTCAGCTGAAATGCTTTGATGGCATTGCGTAATGTTTTTCTACGCTGGTTAAACCCCGCTTTTACAACCTGTTTAAACAGCTTTTCGTTACAGTCGAGCTTTTCTACCTTATTGCGGGTTAAACGTATTACAGCCGACTTTACGCGTGGTGGTGGGTTAAAAACATGTTCATGTACAGTAAATAAATATTCAATATCATAATAGGCTTGCAAAAGCACACTGGTAATGCCGTAGGTTTTGTTTTTGGGTTTTGCTGAAATGCGTTCGGCAACTTCTTTTTGAAACATACCAACTACTTCGGGCACTTGATTTTTGTGGTCTAAAATTTTAAACAATATTTCAGTAGAAATGTTGTAGGGAAAATTGCCAATAACAGCAAAGGTTTCGCCTTTGAATAAGGTTTCAAAATCTAACTTTAAAAAATCGCCATTGATGATACGGTTTTCAAGTGCAGGATAATGTTTTTGTAAATAGGCAATTGATTCTCGGTCGATATCAATAATATGGCTTTCAAAATTTTGCTTCTGAATTAAATACTTGGTGAGCACACCCATTCCTGGGCCTACTTCCAACACTTTTTTGTACAAATGGCTGTGTTTCAGTGCATCAACAATGTCTTGTGCAATCGATTCATCCGTTAAAAAATGTTGTCCTAAATGCTTTTTTGCTCTTACCAAATCACTCATATCGATTTATATAAAAAATTATATTTATTGTTTTCAAAATTT
Source organism: Bacteroidia bacterium (assembly GCA_049651825.1). Lineage (GTDB taxonomy): Bacteria > Bacteroidota > Bacteroidia > 2-12-FULL-35-15 > 2-12-FULL-35-15 > 2-12-FULL-35-15. Next base: position 2,528 of record JBASCV010000040.1, on the reverse strand, counting down.
TAGTACTAAATATATTCTATCAAAATGTCATTCGGATTCTTCTTTGAAGAAAGGAATCTATTGATTTGATAGACACTTATTTACTTTATAATTGAAAAGATTTCTCGACTTCGCTCGAAATGACAAGCAAAACAATTTTTCACACAATTTCCAAAACAGTTCTAAATGCAACATATTTGTTGGCATATTTATCTGCATGTTCTTTTTGAAGTCGAGGTGAATGCTGTTGCTGGTATTCCTTTAGTTTATCCATGTTTTCGCACAGGTATTGTATTGAATAGGTTGTACCTTGCTCTTCGTCAACAAGTACTTTACATATTTTATTTTCTATAAAATAACCCGTTTGCATTACATCAGGAATGTGTTGTTGTTTCATCCATTGAAGCCACTCTTCGCGTACATCGTTCTCAATGTTTACTGTTACATTATAAATAATCATATTTTGTTTTTTTAATTGACGCTGTCCCCCCTTAATATTCGGTATCGTTTGCGAGCTTCTACTACATAGATGCTACCCGGATAGTTGAGCAACAGCTGTTGGTACAAATCTTTGGCTTTTTCAGGATTTTTAAATTGATATTCATTCATTTCTGCAAGGTTGTACAAGGCGTCATCAGCAAGAATATCATCACCATAATTTTTAACAATACTGTCGTATAATGTTGCAGCTAATTGATAATTGGAGTGTTTGAGGGCTATTTTAGCTTTTCGATACAGAATATCGTCTGCCAAAGCATGACCTGGAAACAATAAGTTTATTGAATCGAGTTGTTCATTGGCAAGGTCGTCTCTGTTTTGAAATGCAAGAATATCAGCCATTGCATACATCATTAGTGGTGTTTCATTTGTATCTATTGCAAGCGCATCGCTTATCAAAATAGATAAATCCATTGCATCGTTAGAAATTAATTTAGAGGTTGCTCCCTTCAATACATCCAATTGTGCTTGTGCCCACTTGAAATCGCCTGTGTAATAAGATATGCGAGCGTTTCTAAATTTTGCCTCTTGTCCTACAACATCGTATTTAAAAGCTTTTTCAACTTGTGAGTAACGTAAGGATGCTTCCCAAACATCGCCCGACATTAATAAAATATCAGCTAATTCTAATTTGCATTCGGCCTGTACCTGAGGAGTAAGCTTTGGCAAGGCAATTGTTTCTTCTAGTAAAGCAATAGCATCGGTCGTTTTATCAAGATAAAATGCTTGAAGATGCGCGAGTTTTTTTAATAGGGGAGCTGTAGTTGGCGTTTTGCCTAAGTCGTTAACTGCAGTTTGAAAATTTTTCTCAAGCTCAGTGAGTTCAATGGGTGTGTATATTCCTTTAAGTGTAACCTTTTGGTAAAATACATCCAGTAATTCCATGCGAGCGTTCGCATAGAAATAATTGTTAGTCCCCTTTTCAATCACATATTGATAGGCTTTTATAGCTACGTCATAATTGTAATACTGCATTGCTTGTTTGGCCAAATCCATTAAGCGCGCACCCTCTTCTTTTTTGCGTTTGTCCAAGGCTTTAGCCTGAACAAATGCCCCTTCAAAATCTTTTTGTTGCATTTGCATCCAAATCAACAACTCTGAATAGATTGTTTTGTCGGGACGCTTATTAATTCTTTTGAGTAACTCGCCTTTTAACAGGTCGTTTTGTTTGGTGTCTGCTTCATTCCCAAAGCTTGTTTGCAGGGAGTTTTGAACGGTTTGTATATATGTGTCGTCAATCAATAGCGCATCAAGGTATTCGTTAATCATTGCATTTTTATCGCCTTTTGCTGCATATACATCGGCCATTTCGAAACAATAGGGATAATTATTTTCGGTTATTTTTCTCCCTTTTTGGTAGGTTTCAATAGCATAATCGTATTGTTTGATTGCTAAAAACGCTTTGGCAACCGAAAATACTTGATTGTCTTCTTTAATGTTTTTTATGCCTTGTTCCCAAGCACTCGAGGCTTTACTGGGCTCTTGTGCGTAGGTATAAACAACCCCCAAATCAATATTGTATTCAGGGTTTTGTGGGTTTTGTTTGATTTGTTTTTTTGCAAGTTTTTCAGCTCGTTTGTATTCTTTTAGTTCGAGCAAACAATTAATGTATTGCGAAAAATAGTGCTCAGACGATTTTTTGTTATACAATTTTTCATAGTAATCCAATGCCTTATCAAATTCTTTGTTTTGATAATACTGTAGTGCCAATTGTTCATCGGTGCTGGGTTGTGCGTGTGTGCTTATAACCAACAATAGAACAAATAGGGTAATTATGTATTTTAACGACTTCAACGTGTTTTTTCTTTAACTAATTTTGTTTACGATTATAGCTTTAATGTCAGCCCTAAATGGCTATAATCAGTTATCTTTTTATACATTCTAATCATTTAGTTAAGGAAATAATCCTTTTAAATGCCTCCCCATGTCTTCGATTTCTATGTCTTATGCAAATGTATATTGATAATTTTTTACAAACAATCTATTTTGTTTAACACATGCGAATACCCTGTGAATCAACTTGTTTCTGACAGCATTTAATACACTCATTT
>JBASCV010000039.1:0-2854 GCA_049651825.1 Bacteroidia bacterium | reverse complement strand
GAATAATTGTAGCAAAATCAATAGATAAAAACAGTTTTTTTTATTGATGAAACTATTTAAATATCAAATCGTATAATGAAGTTTTAGTTAGAAAGTATATCTTTCGGTTATGAATAATGATATTTCAGCATCAATTACATCAGCATTTTATCAAACAAGTGGTACTGAATGGTTAATATTTATAACTGCTTTAGTATACGTAATATTGGCTGCTATTGAAAATGTTTGGTGTTGGCTATTTGGTATTCTTTCAAGCATACTTTCGGTTTACTTATGCTATACGGGGAATTTATTTTTAGAGAGCGGATTACAAGTTTTTTACGTAATTATGGGAATATACGGTTGGTATGAGTGGTTAAAAGGGAGTGAACAAAACAGAGAACTAAAAATAGTATCGTTTTCATTACTTAAAAACATTCCGCTTTTTAGTATTGGATGTATTATTTGGATTATACTAGGTCTTCTATCAAGCAATTATTCAACGCAAGCAATGCCTTTTTTAGATGGATTTATAACCGCATTTAGTGTTGTGGCAACATGGATGACTGCAAAAAAAATTATAGAAAACTGGTTGTACTGGATAATAATTGATGCATTGGCAATTGTATTGTATGCATCGCGTGATTTTTATCTAATAGCATTGCTTTACATCATTTATACACTTATTGCTTTAGCAGGATATTTCAAATGGAAAAACAAACTCAACGCATTATCCGCATAGCATTAATTGGGCCTGAAAGCACAGCAAAATCAACACTTGCCGAAAGCTTAGCAAAACACTACAACACCATGTGGATTCAGGAATATTCGCGCGAATATTTAGCAGGTATTGATAGAAAATATACGCTAGACGACATTTTAATTATTGCTAAAGAACAATTAAAAAGAGAACAACAAGCAATAGCGATTGCCAACACATTTATTTTTGCTGATACCGAATTAATTTTATCAAAAGTATGGTGCGAAGATGTGTACAAAACCTGCCCTAATTGGATTTTAGAAAACATTATTCGCTACAAATACGATTTGTATTTACTTACAAGCCCCGATATTCCATGGGAAGAAGATGTAGTAAGAGAAAATCCGCACCGAAGAGAATTTTTCTTTGATTGGTACAAGCGTGAATTAAAACTAATTGATGCAAATTATGCAGTTATTTCAGGTCTTGGAGAGGAGCGCTTGCAGAATTGTATAGAGGCGATTGAAAAATCTGTCAATCAAAAACTATAGAACAATCGAAAAAAATTTGAGGACTATCCACTCCACACTATCAATTATTTTAAAGCATTTTAGTGCGCTTCACAAGATAAGGCATCAACACCTGTTCGAAACCTAGGTTAATATCAGCTTCAATAAAATCAATGCGGTATTGAGCACACTTGAGCATTAGCTCTTTTTTATAACTAGCCATCGATGTTTGGTAGGAATCTTTTATTTCATTGGGATGTAATTTTACCTCTTCGCCAGTTTCCATATCTACAAAGCGATACGGGCGATTATCAAAATCAAAATCCAATTCTTTTTGTTTGTCGGTAACATGAAACAAAATCACTTCGTGCTTTTTGTGTTTCAAATGTTGCAAAGCCGAAAACAGCTCTTCCGAATCAGATGAAGAATCCATCATATCGCTAAAAATAATTACGAGCGAACGTTTGTGAATGGTTTCGGCTATTTGATGCAGAGCTGCTGTTGCAGATGTGGTTTTATGGGTATTTACATCGTGTGATTGAATCAATTTTTCCAACTCGTGATACAACACTTTATGATGTAACGAACTTGATTTTGCTGGAGCAAAAAAATCGATTTTATCAGAAAACAAACTCAAGCCCACCGCATCGCGCTGACGCTTTAATAATTCAATTAATGCAGCGGCACAATAAGAGGAAAAAGTAATTTTATTTTGCTTTCCATCTTTAGTATCAACCACGGGAAAATACATGGATGAAGAAGTGTCTATTACCAACTGACAGCGCAAATTGGTTTCTTCTTCATAACGCTTTATAAACAACTTATCAGTACGACCAAACAACTTCCAATCAATGTGTTTGGTTGATTCACCTTTATTATACAAACGGTGTTCGGCAAACTCCACACTAAAGCCATGAAAGGGGCTTTTGTGAAGACCTGTAATAAAGCCTTCTACCACTTGCTTGGCAATAAACTCAAGATGAGTAAATTGTTGTATGGATTGTCTGTTGATTGTATTCATTTGTTAAGTCAAAAGAGGAAAAAGTCAAAAGTCAAAATCCAAGAGAACCCAAAGGTTTACTTTTGAATTTTGACTTTAAAACTTAATTACTTTTTTAAAGTAATGCCTTCAATTTAGCATCCAATACTGATTTAGGGACTGCCCCCACTTGTTTATCAACTACCTCACCACCTTTAAAGAAAAGGATTGTAGGGATATTGCGGATACCAAACATTGCAGAAACGTTTGCATTGTTATCTACATTTACTTTTCCTACAACAGCTTTGCCATCATAATCTTTTGAAAGTTCTTCAACTACAGGACCTACCATGCGGCAAGGGCCACACCATTCTGCCCAAAAGTCAAGCAATACAGGTTTGTCGGAATTTTTAACTAACTCATCAAAGTTAGCATCAGTGATTTCTAGTGCCATAATTTTATTTTTTTATATGATTATTATTGTTTTATATCCTAACTATAAAGATACGAATATGACCTTACTTTATCAAATCATTTGCCAATTGTTTTTTTATGACTGATTGGCAGATACCCCTCCGCAGGCTTAACAACATCTAGTTATGGGAATAAAAAATTGAAAGCTACCCGCAGTCTTCGACAAGCTCAGACTGACTGCGCGCGGTCATATTGAGCCTGTCGAAATATGTG
>JBASCV010000038.1:0-9117 GCA_049651825.1 Bacteroidia bacterium | reverse complement strand
CTGCATCATGTTCTTTGATTGCATTTACAATCTGACTCTCTGTGAATTTTTGTTTTTTCATAACCATATAAAATTAAGATTTTTAGTCTACTTTTATACAGTCCGACTTTTAGGAGGGGTTACAGTCTTCTCGTTCCGAAAGCCATTGTTTATATTTCTCTTTATAGTTGTCTCTTGTTTGACTGTCTTTAAGTATAAAATCCACGCCTCCGTCATACGGTGCAACAATTATGTTTTTGTCAAATGAAACGAAAAATGCTCGTGTATTGTCATTTGCAATTTCTCTTAAAAGCTTGTCGTGATAGTTTGGTTTCCAAATAGTCTGTGCAAATGCTGGTCTATAAATGTCGAGCTCGTCATATTGTTCAGCGTCAATTTTATTCAGTTCAATATCGTCAAGCCGTACAAATGAAAAAGGCTTGAATATTTCATCTTCGTCTGTAACGTGAATTTGTCGGTTGTCGCCCCAATTATATTCACCTGTTACAATTAGAATTGGTGTTTCAAGTCCGAACAAGTCAGTAATTATTTCGTTTTGTTTTGAAAGAAGAATTTCCCATTCGTTTTCATTGTCTGCATAACGTTTTGATTCTGGTAAACTATGAATTCTAAACCATCTGTCGGAATAGTCGTGTCTAAACAGATACGAAATCGGTACTGTATCCGGATAGTTCAAAGTCCATAAATTTTGAAAATCTTCTTTTGTCATCGTGTCTCTTTACAATTACTGCTAACTTGTTTATACCAGCCATGCTATGGCGCTTATCTGTCCAAATTTGGGTAGATTGGCGCAATAGTATGGCGTTTTATGTTTTATAAAAATAGGTATAAGTAATTAAATGCGTTTTTAATTGATGTTTGCCCAATATTGCTACTTCCCACGTTGGGCGTCCCATCCTCGGCTACGCACTTGTTTTTAAAATGGCATACTCAGCTAAGTCAACCCCACGTTGGGCGTAGCGTCCTCGGCTACGCTTATAATTAACAAGGCCTCTGGCCTATACTATAAAAAAAACTACTTCACCGCATCATAAATCACTTCCTGAATGCGGTTGCGTATACCTGATTTAGAAAGCTTGTTTTCGTCAGCATTAGGGTGTACACGGTTCGATAAAAATATATATACCAAACCATTTGAAGGGTCGGCCCAAGCAAGCGTGCCAGTAAAGCCAGAGTGCCCAAAACTTAAATACGATACACAATCGCACACGGGGCTTGCTTTGTCTTTATTGGTTTCGGGTTTATCAAAACCTATCGCTCTTCTGTTGTCGGCACAATACTGGCATTTTGTACACTCGTTTACCGTTGCAGAATCAATGTAGCGTATGCCACCATATTCGCCCTTGTTCAAAAACAATTGCATAATTACGGCCAAATCATTGGCATTTGAAAATAAACCAGCATGTCCGCCCACACCGCCAAGCATTGCAGCTCCTTGGTCGTGCACATCGCCATGTACCAATTGTTTTCTGAATTTGGTATCGTTTTCAGTAGGTACAATTCGTTTGGTGTCAAATCGGTCGCGTGGCTTATAACCCATAGTTGACAAGCCTAGTGGAGCATAAAAATATTTTATCACAAAACGTTCTTCGGGCGTATTGTAGCTTTGCTTTTCAATAATGCGCTTTAAAAAGTAGTATCCCAAATCGCTGTAAACATACTTGCCACGCTCTTTTACAGGCGATTCAATTATTTTTTTGTAAATCGTATCTTCATACGTTTTGTGTATGTACAATTTTTCGGCCACACGTTTAGGGTATTCATCCGTTCTTGTTTTGTTATAAATGCCAGGTTTGTATTCGCCTTTTTCAACGGTTTTCATCCAAAACGGAATCCAATCTCTTAGTCCTGCTTGGTGTGTAAGCATTTCGCGAATAATCATGTTTTGTTTGTTGCTTCCTTTCAATTCAGGTAAATAATAACCTAAGGTAGAATCAAGATTTATTTTTTTATCATCCATTAATTTCATTACTGATAGGGTAGTGGCTGCCACTTTTGTAATGGATGCTAAGTCGTACAGGTCGTCATTCTTCACTTTGGTGATGTTTTCGTAGGTGTGGTGCCCAAATGATTTTTGATAAATAACCTTACCATCTTTTGCAACCAATACCTGACAACCCGGATATACCTTATCTTTTATGCCTTTTTCAACAATAGTATCAATTGAAGCAAGTTTTTTTGAATCGGCTCCTACTTCTTCCGGAATGGTATATTTAAGGCGTGTAGCTGTAGTGTAAATGCCCATGCCTTCTTTAAAATAAGTACTTGGTGTAATTGGTAACTTACCTCTGGCAGCAATACCGCCAAATATCAATTGTGCAGCATAGCTTTCGCTATAATCATTGTTTTCATAGCTCATAACAATAGCATCGGCATGTTCTAAGCTATCCATTTTTGCTAGTATATATGGGTTAGCCGCTACATTTACTATTACTTTGTTTTGTTTTATCAATGCTTTAAGCATTGTCATAACTTGAGGTGTTAAGCCAAAATTACGGTCGGGTTTATTGTTGGTATTATTAATATGTACAATTACTAAATTGTATTTTTTTAAAGCATTTAATGTGGAGTCAAAAACTGCACTTTTGGCTTCTTTGTCAATTCCAAAATGCTTCATGGGCGCATAGTTGGATAGTGTTTTTTGAAATATGTTTAACTCTTTGTAACCAAGCGATAATGATGCAATACGCATTGTATCAAGGTTTTTAACCGGAATAATGTTGTTTTTGTTTTGTAATAATGTAAGTGAGGCTTCGGTAAGTTTTCTGTTAATGAGTTCTGCTTGTGGTGTATTTAAATCTTCATGTAAATGTTTGAGTTTAATTTCTTTATAATTATTTAATCCAGTCCATTGCTTGGCCAACAGTATTTTCATACAACGTTTATCTATTTCCTCTTGTGTGATTTCGCCTCGTTCAATAGCCGCTTTTATTTCAGTAATTGCTTTGGGTACATTTTCGGCAAACAATAGCACATCATTGCCTGCAATTAATGCTTTTACGTCCACTACTCCTGGTTTAAAAAATTTAGCTGCTCCCTGCATGTTTAGCGCATCGGTAAACACCAAACCTTTAAAATCAAGCGTATCTTTTAATAAATCGGTAACTACCTTTTTTGAAAGCGTTGATGGTTGATTGCTAGTGGTATCTATTGCGGGCACATTTAAGTGCGCCACCATCACACTGCCTAAGCCTTCGTGCATTAGCTCTCTAAACGGGTAAAGTTCAAGCGTATCAAATCGTTCGCGCGATGAATTTACTGTTGGCAACGTTTTGTGCGAATCGCTATCGGTATCGCCATGACCAGGAAAGTGCTTAGCATTCGCCAATACACCATTATCCTGCATGCCTTTCATGTACATTACTGATTTTCGGGCAACATTGTATTTGTTTTCGCCAAACGAACGGTTGCCAATCACAGGGTTTAATGGATTGTTATTGATATCTACTACTGGTGCAAAATTTATTTGCATACCTATACGTTTGCATTGGCGTGCTATTTCGGCTCCCATTTGGTAAACAAGGCTATCGTTTTGAATTGCACCCAAGGTCATTTGACGTGGAAATTTGGTTGTGCTATCCAAACGCATGGCCAAGCCCCATTCGCCATCAATAGCAACAAATAATGGTACTTTAGCAAATTTTTGGTAATAGTTTGTTTGGCGCGCTTGACGTACAGGCCCTCCTTGAAAAAATATTATACCACCTATTTTGTACTGACTCACTAATTTTTTTATTTCGGCAATGTGTGCTTTATCCCTGTTGGAGTATGCGGCAACCATAAACAGTTGGCCAATGCGCTCGTCAGGAGTTAATGTTTTAAATACCGAATCGGCCCATTGTACATTTTTACCGTAAAATGGTGGTTCTTGTTTGTTTTTTTTAGGCATGTCCCACCATGGCGATGGTAGGCGATGAGCTTCATAATTAATGGGCAATATAAATGCAGGTTTTACTTGTGTTGTGGCTTTAGAACCTATCGATAAATTTCCACTAATAAGCTGAATGCAGCTCAAGGATATAATAAAGGCAATACAAAATAGAATAAAGAATTTTTTTTTCATCAACAGTTTTACTTCTAAAAATAAATTAAACAACAAAATACCTGCTAAAAGTACTATCAAAAAAAACGTAATTAATTGGTGTTAATTTTAATTATTAACGAATGAATGTTGATGAGTTTGAAAATATAATGTAGATACTATTCACTGCTTAAGTGTAATTTTACTTTTGAAAACGAGATATGTACAGAAAGCTTTTTAATTTAATGGTATTGATGATTACCGTTTTGGTAGTTAATTTACTTACCGATTATATTACCACTTGGCTCATCAATTATAAAGTGGATATTAACCCTTTTAAATACACAGCCATTGTAATGCTTATGCTGGTATTTGTATTGGTGCCAGCATACAGTTATTTAGCGGATAAAATTGAATTGCTTGTAGCTCGCTTACTTGTAAAAGGAAGCAATTCCTTTGGCAAAATAATTGGTTTGCTTTTTTCCTTTGCACTTATATTTAGCATTTTGTATGCAATCTATTTGCATCAATTGTTTCATATTAATTTGTTGAAATATTTAATGGATATTATATTCAATACTAAATCCTCAATAAATTAATCTTGGTGTTTTTTCAAATAAAAGTGCAATAAATCTCAAAATAAATAAGAATGGTTTTGAAATTTAGTCGTTCCTAAATTATCCTTATGAAATCATGTTACCCATAAAAAAGAGAGGTCCTCCCACAGTCTTCGAAAAGCTCAGACTGACTGCGCGCGGGTCGTATTGAGCCTGTTGAAATATGTGCGAAAGTATTCTTAACATAATGACATTGACCTCAGGCGCTATTTGTAAAAAATAATTATCTAGCTTTTAAAATTGGTTTACTTAACATGAGTTATGAAATCGAGGGTAGGGAATCAAAAAACGCCTTTCGGGAAGCTCAGGTCAGGCTTTGTCGTGTCGCTTGTGCGGTAGGAATCGTTTTTTCTTGATTTTTTCGTCCTTTTTTATCAAGTGAATAACAGTTGCAACGCTCAATCCGGAAAAGTAAATATTTGATAATGGGCATACTTTATTTGCATCGCAGCCGTGTGCGGCTGACGTCCACGAAAAGTGCGAACTCCAATTTTTTCAAGCAACCAAAGTGGGCTAGACTTGTGTGAAAGAAAAAATTGTAGTTGGTTTTCGTGGTGTCTTTTTCTTTGTAACTTTCTTTTGGACAAGCAAAAGAAAGTTAAATGCTTTTTAAAATTTTAAATCTCATTTTAGTGAATTAAATATTTGATATTCAACATCATTTGTTTCATTTACTTACGAGAAAAAAGGACAAGAAGCTTTTAAGAACGAAGAATTGTATTTGCGTAGTTTGTTGATTTATAGTGTTTTAAATGGTGTGCTATTAAATGAAAAACAACCTTTTTTTTTCGTATTTTTGTTCTAGTCAGATTATTAAGCATTATGCCAGATATTATTCATCTTTTACCCGATTCTGTCGCCAATCAAATTGCAGCTGGTGAGGTTGTTCAGCGTCCGGCTTCGGCTGTTAAAGAGCTGATGGAAAATGCATTGGATGCTGGCAGTACCAATATAAAATTGCATGTAAAGGATGCTGGTAAAACCCTTATACAGGTCATCGATAACGGTTGTGGTATGAGTGAAACGGATGCTCGTATGAGTTTTGAGCGTCATGCTACCTCCAAAATTACCAAAGCCGATGATTTGTTTGCAATACGCACTATGGGTTTTAGGGGAGAGGCATTGGCTTCTATTGCTGCAATTGCCCAAGTGGAACTAAAAACTAAGCGTATTGACGATGAAGTAGGCGTAAAAATTGAAATTGAAGGCAGTGAGATTAAAAGTCATGAGGCATGTGTTTGTGCCGATGGAACTTCCATTTCTGTAAAAAACTTATTTTACAATGTTCCTGCCCGTAGAAATTTTTTAAAAAACGATGCGGTTGAATTGCGTCATATCATTGATGAATTTCAACGTGTAGCCATCCCAAATCCTCAAATCGCATTTAGTTTACATCACAACGCTACCGAAATATTTCATCTTGAAAAAGGAACATTGAAACAGCGTTTGATGAGCATTTTTGGTAATAGTTATAACACTCGTTTAGTACCTGTTGAAGAAAATACAAGCATTGTAAACATCAAAGGCTTTGTAACTAAACCCGAGTTTGCAAAAAAAACGCGTGGTGAGCAGTTCTTTTTCCTTAACAAACGTTTTATAAAAAACGCCTATTTGCATCATGCGGTGCAATCGGCTTTTGAAGAGTTGTTGCCAAAAGATAGCTTTGCTTCTTACTTTTTGATGTTAGAGGTTGATCCTAAAACAATTGATATCAATATACATCCAACAAAAACTGAGGTAAAGTTTGAAGATGATAAAGCCATTTATGCTTTTTTGCGTTCGGCCGTAAAAAAATCATTGGGGCAATTCAATATCACGCCAAGTATTGATTTTAATCAAGAGTCGTCATTGTACAATATGCCTTTAAAGCCTGTTGATGGAATTATTAAAGCGCCTACAATAAAGGTAAATCCTGATTATAATCCGTTTAACAATGATGTACCTGTAAGCAAAAAGCCTTCTGCGCGTGAGTTATCCAATCGTTCTAATTGGGAAACGTTGTATACACAACATACCGAGCCCAAAGCGCCTGTAAAACTAGTGCCTCAGGAAAATACACAGCAAGTTATCAATGCCGACTGGGATAATGATTTGCACGAAAGTGCTAAAAAGCATACCTATCAGCTTCACAATAAATATATTTTATCACACATCAAAACAGGCTTGATGATTATCGATCAGCAAGGTGCGCACGAACGTATATTGTACGAGCGTATTTTAGCAGCATTCGACAAAAATAAATTTGCCATACAACAAGAGCTTTTTCCCAAGACAATAGAGCTAAACCCTGCCGATTTTAATTTAATGAAAGAGTTGGAAGAAGAAATAAAAGGTTTAGGTTTTGATATACGTGAGTTTGGTAAAAATACGTTTATAATACACGGTGTGCCAGCTGCCATGGTTAATTATGAATCCACTTCACTTATTGAAGGGATGTTAGATAATTACAAGCAAAATCAGCAGGAATTGAAATTAAGTAAACGCCAAAACATTGCTAGTTCTATGGCACGTAGCATGGCTGTTAAAACAGGAAAAGCTCTTAATCAAGAAGAAATGAATTCGCTCATTGATGAGCTTTTTGCATGCCAAATGCCATATAGTACACCTGCTGGCAATCCAACAATAACTACAATATCGATGGAGGAGTTGGATAAAAAATTTAAAAGATAACTTATTTTAATAAGCAATTTATGTCGTACCAACAATATCGTCCCAATAGTTTTAGCGTACTCCCTCTGGTAGTAAAAAATTTGCTTATTATCAATGGTTTGTTTTTTCTTGCAACACTATCATTTGAAACTTTAGGTTGGGATTTGTCCGATACGTTAGGCTTACATTTTCCATTAGCTGATTCTTTTCGGCCCTATCAAATAATTACTTACATGTTTATGCATGGTAGTTTCATGCATTTGTTTTTTAATATGTTTGCTTTATGGATGTTTGGCAATACACTTGAAAACGTATGGGGACCCAAGCGCTTTTTAACATATTACTTGATAACAGGTATTGGTGCAGCTGTTTGTCATTATGCTGTTGTGTATTACGAAATGCAACCTGCTCTTAATTATATAAATCAGAATGCGCTTGATTACCCTGAGCTTGAGGCGCTGAAGCAAGAAGTGTATAATGCACCAGTGGTGGTTGGTGCCTCTGGTTCTGTTTTTGGTATTTTACTTGCCTTTGGAATGATGTTTCCCAATACCCTGCTTTATCTCTATTTTGCTATACCGATTAAAGCTAAATGGTTTGTTGTGCTTTATGGTGCAGTTGAACTGTTTTCTGGTTTACGAGGCGACCCTAGTGATAATGTTGCTCATTTTGCACATTTAGGTGGTATGCTTTTTGGATTTATATTGATAAAATATTGGAAACGTAACACTCATTTTTAGTAATTAGTATGTCAAATCCAATCATTGAAGATATAAAGTTGAAGATGAAAAGCGGTAATCCCATTACACGCTTAATCTTTATTAATGTTGTTGTTTTTGTAGTAATAAGCGTGTTGCGCATCATTTTGCTTATTAGTGGCAACGCATCGTCTATTCAAAGCCTTGTAAGTTTTGTTGTTGACAATATCTCTTTTCCCATCAGCTTTCAAGAGCTGTTGTTTAAACCGTGGACCATCATCACCTACATGTTTACACACATTCAGCCTTTTCATTTGTTGTGGAACATGATTACCTTGTATTGGTTCGGACAGTTATTTTCTGACTATACATCTCCTAAAAAAATAATCCCTTTGTATTTGTTAGGAGGTATTGTTGGTGCTTTTATCACACTTTTATTAATTACATTTATTCCTGTTTTTGCTCCCTATTTGGGAAGCCCAATGGTGGGTGCATCTGCCGGAATTACTGCAATTATAATTGCAGTAGCTACGTTGATGCCTAATTATAAATTAAATTTATTGTTTGTGGGCCCTGTAAAGCTCATTTATTTAGCTCTTTTTGTAGTTTTTATTGATGTGCTTAGTGTTGCTTCGTACGATAATGTTGGTGGAAATATTGCCCATTTGGGGGGGGCTTTAATGGGTTATATTTATAGTATTCAATACAAGAAGGGACGTGATTTATCGTCTGGAATTGCTCGTTTTTTAGTTTGGTTGGGTAATTTGTTCAAGTCAAAACCGAAAAGTAAAATGAATGTTGCCTACAAACGTGCTGTTTCTGATGAGGAATACAATTACAATAAAAAAATTACACAAGAACAAATTGATACTATTTTAGATAAAATTTCAAAGTCGGGTTATGAAAGTCTAACAAAAACCGAAAAAGATATTTTATTTAAAGCAAGTAATAAAAAGTGATTATAGGTAATACTTTATATAAATTAATGTATTAAAAGAATTGAACGTCATAATAGGAGCGTCTCAATGTTATTAATTTAAGGAAATGAAATAAAATAAAACAAAAAAGCCTTCGCAAAGTCTTCGATAAGCTCAGACTGACTGCGCGCGGTCATATTGAGTGAGCCTGTGGT
>JBASCV010000037.1:0-9497 GCA_049651825.1 Bacteroidia bacterium | reverse complement strand
CTGGCTCTTTTACTTCTTCTTTTACGGGCTCCTCAACTACTGGCTTTGGTTCTTCTTTTGCTACAGGAGCTGGTTCCTCGATTGGAGTTACAACTGGCTCTTTTACTTCCTCTTTTACAGGCTCCTCAACTACAAGCTTTGGTTCTTCTTTTACAACATTATTTAACGGCTCATTTTTATTATTACCATCAGATGCAGAATCTTTGTTTTCAACCAATGGTTCTATTCCAAATGGTGATTCACTTTCAGGCTGTTCAACTGAAGTGGCTTCTTCACGTGCACGCTTCTCGGCTTCCGCTAACTCTGTTGGAGCATCTATTTTTAAAATTTTAAGTTCTACTCTATTATTCAAAGCCCTTCCTTGCTCCGATTCATTTGTTGCTAAAGGATCTGAGGCCCCGTAGCTTTTAAAACGAATACGTTTTTTATCCGCTCCCATTGTTATTAAACGATCGGCAACAGCTTTTGCACGCTCTTTCGACAGCTTTTGCATTTCTTTTGAAACAGCTTTATTATCGGTATGATCTGAAATTTCTATATGTAATGAAGGTGCTTCGTTAAGCATCGAAACAATTCTTGATAAGTCCAAGAATGATTCTTGAGTTAAATTCGATTGTAGAGGATCAAATTCTATATTATTTAAAACAATTTTTTGATTTACCTCCATTTTATGTAAGATAATTGTTTTAAGATCTTTATTCAACTCATCTGTAGGTTCATATTTCGGCAACGAAACACTTACCGACTGAAATAAATATCCTGGTTTTTTAAACAACACATCAATTTCTTTATTTGAAGGAATTGCTATTCTTGAATAACCTTCACTATCGCTTTCTGTTTTATCAATAAGTAATTTTGCTTTCTTATCAATCAATTCTATTTTAACTTTTTCTAGCGGTTTTCCTTTATCATCAGTTACTTTACTAGAAACAAATGCATTTTTTGTTTCTAAAACAATATTCTTAGTTAACTCATCGTATTTTTTAGCATTTGTTAAATCGAGGCTTCTAACGTAGGTTGTGTGCTCCGGAACAAACACTTTAATCTCATAGTTTTTACCTTCAGGCAACGAAATCATATAATGCCCCGAACGAGCATCTGAATTAAAACTTCCAATTACTTTACCTAAAGTTTTATCCTTTAATAAAATTTTAGCCCTAAGCGCTTGTCCTGTTTCATCAACGATACGACCCTTTAAAAGAGTTGTACTTTTTCTTAAAAAACTTTGTTCAAACAGTAACTGATAAATATCTTCTTTACCAAAACCTTCGGGTCTATCGGCCGAATAATAAGCTGTTTTACCATCTGCACTCAACACAAAGTTTAGTTCATCGCCAACGGTATTAATATTAGCTCCTAGGCTCACAGGTTGCTCCCAAGTATCACTAGAATCTACGTGTTCCGACATGAAAACATCAAACCCGCCAAGCGACTTATGTCCGATCGAACTAAAAAACAACGTACTTCCATTTGGATGTAAAAACACACTTTCTTCGTCCTTATCAGTATTAATTGATTCTCCCATATTTACCGCTTCGCCCCAAACACCTTTATCATTTTGAGTACAATACCAAATATCTTTCATTCCAATACCACCTTGCCTATCGCTCACAAAATAAATGGTTTTACCATCTGGTGAATAACAAGCTGAACTTTCATTAGCGGGACTGTTAATAGCCGACAAAACAACTGAAGGAAGCCCCCACTCACCAGCAGGTGCCGTAGCCTCATTTATGTTTTCTCCAACAAACGATTTGTTAGCTGATTGATAAAGCAACATTTTTTTACCATCGTTAGATAAAGCTATTGCTGTATTATTTGACGAAGGATTATTTATCGCAACCTTTAGCATTGATGCGGACTTCCACCGATCTGTATTTTCATCGTATTCAACAGTATATACATTATTCTTAGTGTCGGGCAGTTTCTTTTTTAGCTTATCTGCAGCAATAAAAACTTCTGGACGGTCAGATGTAAACAGCAACCGTTTCCCATCAGCAGTAATTAGTGGTATATAATCTTTAAATGGAGAATTTATTAACGAGCCTAAGTTTAGCATCTCCACTTTTATTGTATCCATACTTGAAGTTGATACAGAATCAACTTGTTCGCCATACGCCATATCGCCACTCAAACTATCGGCCTCTAAATCGGTAGTATCTAAATTTGCATACTCCGACACCACAGCAGTATCAGTTTGTTCTCCTCCTTCTTCGGTATATTCGCCACCATCAGTATTTTCATCACCCTCTTCACTCAATGAATCAGGTTCACCAAAAGCATCTAAATCTGCCAAAAACTTCAACTCCTCACCTATTACTTTTGTTCTATTTTCGGCAACTTCAGCTTCAACCTTATCATTCAACTTTAACACTTTTAATTCTAATCTACTTAAAAAAGAGTCTCCTTTTTTATCATTACCAACAATTGGCTCTTTGGTTTCATAACTAGCAAACTTTATTCGCTTTGCATCACAGCCTCGGTTTATCAAATAATCAGCTGCAGCCTTTGCTCTTTCTAGAGAAATTTTCTGATGCTCTTTACTCTTCGACAAGTTATTGGCATTATCAGATATTTCTATCTCTAACGTGGCCATATCCGTCATTAGTTTCGATACCAAATCTAAATCCGAAAACACTTCTGGCTTCAAGGTTGCTTTCCCCGATTCATAGGAAACGTTATTAAGCACCATTTTTTTGCCCTTTTCTATTTTTGTTAGGTTTATTGATTTAAAATTTTTCTCATAACCAATGGCGTTAGGCATTGTAACGTTTATCGATTGAAAAAAATAACCAGGCTTACTAATAACCACGCCTAAACTTTTTCCTGCAGGAACATCAATATTCCAAACACCATCATCATCTGTTAAACTCTTTTCTATCCATTGTTTATTTGATTTATCTAGCACCTCCACTAAAGCACTCAATGGGCTACCACCTACATCAACAACCTTACCTAGCAATCTTGTATTTTTTGATTCTAGCAAAATAATTTTCGACAATTCGCCATATTGCAACCCCTTAGTTTCTATTGGTTCAACAAATGAACTGTACCCCTTTGCAGAAAAACGCACATTGTAATTTTTGCCACTAGGCAAGGCAACCAAATACTTTCCAGTTGCCCTATTTGACGAATAAAGCCCAATAGGTTTATCATTTAATTGATCTGCAAAAGTTATTTTAGATTTAATAAATCGTCCGTGTTCATCTATAACAGAACCTTTTAAAACAACCATATTATTGGGAACAATGGTATCAACAAAGCTCAACATCGAGATATCATTATCGCCCGTTGCTGAATATGTTGCAAAATATGCAGTTTTGGCATTTGCAGTAATCACAAAATGCATATCATCAGCACTTGTATTTATGGTACTTCCAAGATTGGTAACCCGTTCCCACTTTCCAGTTTGCTCATTAAGGGTTGATGAAAATAAATCAAACCCTCCAGTTGATGCATGACCTTGAGAACTAAAAAATAAGGTTTTGCCATTAGGGTGTGCAAAAACAGTTGCCTCATCCTGATTTGAATTTACTGCAGCTCCTAAATTTATTGCAGTTCCCCATTTACCCTTTTTATCTTTAGTACACGACCAAACATCCTTACCACCTCTACCTCCTTTTCTATCACTCACAAAATAAATTGTCATTCCATCGGGAGAATAACAAGCATAAGTTTCCTCGGCCGAAGTATTAATTGGGCCAGACAACTTTGTTGGTTCGCCCCATTCATCTCCTTTTAAAACCGACTCATAAATATCTGAGCTAGCATTTTGCTCACTCTTTGCCCTACAAATAATCATTTTGTGACCATCAATAGACAACGATGTAGCTACATTATCAGCGCCTTCAATATTTATAGGCGACTCCAAACGCTCTACATCTAACCACACTTTCGCTTTAGTATCGTATTTTGTTATGTATATATTTTCATTGCCAACACGTTTTTTTTCAATGTCTTTTTTATTTATTGGTCTTCTTGAAGTAAAAACCAATGTATTACCATCTGCACTTATCAATGGCGCATAATCAGGATAAGGAGTATTTATAGTATTATCCATTACCGTAGCATCCAACTTAATATTTTCTAATGTATAAACTGTTGTATCAACAGGCACCTCTGGCACTTTTTTCACAAGCAATGAATCCTTGGCAGTAGAATCAGACTTAACAGCTAATTTAGTCTCCTTTTTAACTCCATTTTCGATTGTTTTTTCAACCACTTTCAATGTATCGGAAGATTTAACAAGAGGCACCTGTTCTTTCCCTTTAGCCGTAGCGTTTTGATTAACAACTGCATCTTCCTGTTTTATAGAAGTAGCTTCGGATTCCGATTTTACTATATTTTCCGAAACGCTTGGTGCTTCAACAACTTTATTATCAACATTTACATCAGTCTTATTTTCTTCTACAGGAGCAGCAGGCTCAGCATTATCCTGCTGTTTTGTATTATTGGCAGTTACAGCATTCTCTTTTGATTGTTCTACAGAAACCAAATCCTTGTTTTCTGCACTAGCATTATCATTAGCTATCGCTCCATCATTATTTTTATTGACATCATTTGTTTTATTTTCAGCCGATTCAACTAGCTGAATAGGCTGCTCTGAATCAGCACCTTTAAACTTTAAACGACTCCGATCGATTCCCTTACTTACCAGATAATTAATTAGTACTTTTGCACGCTGCTCGGCTAGTTCCGACTTATTTTTCTGAGACAAATCCTCATCCACATTTACAGGGATTTCAATTTCCAAAGAAACAATTTCATTCATCAATTTTATAATACGATCCAAATCGGGGTAAGCACTTTCTTTTAATACCGACTCATTATTTTCAAAAGATATTTGATTTAAAATAGTGTTAATAGAAGATGGCTCCAGTGCAGATTCTTTGTTTTTGTCAGTTGATGAAGCAACGGATTGCTCTTCAATTTTAGGCTCTTCTGCTATTTTTTCTGCTATAGGTTTTTCATTTTTTTCTGCTACATTTTCTGTAATAGCAGGCGATTCAACTACCTCTTTTTTTTCATTCCCAACAGTGGGTTCAGCTTCTATTAACTTTTCTTCTTTTGTTACTACAGCTACATTATTTTCTGTTGGTGCGCTTTTCTCAACAGGCTCAGAATCGGCTACTTTATTTTCTTGAGGAGTTTCAACGGCAAGCGATGTTTCTTCTTTTGGTTCAGAAACCACAGTATTATCAGTACTAGTGTTACTTTTTACAACAGGCTCGGAATCGGCTACTTTATTTTTTTGAGGAGTTTCAACAGCAACTGTTTTTTCTTCTTTTATTGCTGCTACTGTATCACTTTCATTGCTGGCTGTGCTTTTCACAACAGGCTCTACATCATTTACTTTAGTTTCTGTAGTTTCCTTGGCAACATCTACTGCAACAGGAGGAGTAACAACAGTATCTGTTTTTTCTTGAACAATTTCAGTTTTAGGTTTATTTTTTTTACCCGAGTTCTTTTTCTTGCCATTATTTTCAGGTAATCCAAACTGCGAACTACCGCCTTGCGATTGAGCTATATCACTTTTATTTTCAAGCTTTACAACCGTCAAGCTTAACTTACCACTTTGTTCGGAAGAAGAAGAAGAAGCATCTTCAGTTTGTACCAACTCTATTGGTTTTTCTGCATCCCCTCCCTTAAATTTTAAACGTTCCTTATCAATTCCCTTACTTACCAAATAATTGATTAATACTTTTGCCCTTTGCTCGGCCAGTTCATCTCTTGTTTTGGCAGACAGCCCTTCATCAACATTTCCGGTTATTTCAATTTGTAACGATACTATTTCGTTCATCAACTCAATAACTCGTTCCAAATCAGTAAACGAATTCTCTTTTAATACTGCTGCATTTTCTTCAAACGAAATATTATTAAGTTGAGTATTACTACCAACTTGTACTTTTTTAAGAATAACCTTTTTTAATTTTTTTTCGAAACCAGCAGAATCGGGCAAAATAAAGTTTTCTGAATGAAACAAATATCCTTGCTTACTAAAAACAATATTGTAGTTTCCCGATGGCAACGATATTCTAGAATAACCTATTCTGCTACTTTCAAATTGCTGAACAAGCTTATTTGTGTTGTTGTCGGTTATATCTATTTTAACAATGAGTGGCATACCACTCTCATCAACAACTAAACTAGAAAGAAAACCATTTTTTTTAATTGACGAAGATTCGTCAACAGCTGCAGAGCTTTGAATACCTTGCTGTGCGTAAAACAGGGTAGGAAAATAGCATAGGATAGCAAAAAAAAGTATTTTTTTATGAAAGTAGTGCACAGTATTAAAGTATCCGATGTAAAACCACCGCTTTTATTGTTTTTACTATTTTTTGCTATTATTTTTTTTCAATTACAATTTTATTTTTCCAACACAATATCTGCTTGCATTTCAGAATAACCAGCCTTAAAAGGCAAATCAACAGACACTGAATTTGTTTTATAACCTTCTGCTGTTATTTGAAATTCATATTTTTTACCAGGAGGTAATGACACAAGGTACTTCCCAGTAAGTTTATTTGACTTAAATGAACCTATATATTTACCTGAATTTTTTTCTGTTAACACAATGGTTGAACCCAATGGCTGAGAAGCTTTATCTAAAACCCTTCCAGACAAAAGAGTAACATTCTTTTTCAACAAATCTTCTAAAAAGCTTACGCTATAAATATCCAAATCGCCCAAACCACCTTCTTTTGAAGATGCATAATAACCTGTTTTGCCGTTTGCTCCCATCACAAAATAAATATCATCTCCAGAAGTATTAATAGGCGCACCTATATTTTCGGCAGGAGCCCAAGTTTGTGTGGTTTCATCAAAAACCGACATAAATATATCGTATCCACCTTTTGAATTATGACCCATTGAACTAAAAAACAATACCTTTCCATTTGGATGAATAAATACACCTTCTTCATCAAGAGGGGTATTTACATTACGACCAACATTAATTGCTTCGCCCCAATTACCATTTTCGTCTTGTGTAGAAAACCAAATATCCCTTCCACCATAACCCCATTTTCTATCGCTTATAAAATAAATAGTTCTACCATCAGGTGAAATACTTGCCGATGTTTCATTTTCATCCGTATTGATAGGTGATGGTAAACGTACAGGCTCCGACCATTCATCGCCTTCTAAAACCGATTCTAATATATCGCCATTTGCATTTTGTTCATTACCACCTCTGTAAACAAACATACGCTGCCCATCATTTGACAAGGCAATTGCTGAATTATCTATTTCGGGAATATTAATTGTTGGCCCCACCATAAATGTAACCAACCAACGCGCATTTTTATCATCATAATAAGTGGTATACACATTCTCTGCACCTTCCTTATTTTTTTCAATATCTTTTTGAAGTGTAGGCCTGCGAGAAGTAAAAACCATTACAGTAGCATCAGCAGAAATCAGAGGAGCATAATCAGCAAAAGCAGAGTTAACTTGTGGCCCTAGATTTTTTATTTCCACCTTTATTGAATCCTTTTGTTGTGCAAAAACCAAGAGAGAAAGGCAGCACAAAAAAGCGGTGATTTTAATTTTCATATTTTTTTAGTATTAAACGAATTTTCAATTTTTTTTAAGTGATTAATAAACTATAATATTAGAAACGAGAACGCGATTGAACAATAAAAGGGTTTCGAGCTGTATAACGAAGCGATATCTCAACACCGCCTCTAGCAACTGTAGCTACTTTTAGTCGCGATACATTTACATCATAGCTTACACCAAACGCATAATTTGAATGTTCAAGCAAAAATGATACCACAGCTGCATCCTTAGCTCTGTAATAAGCACCAACGGCAACTGCTGAAGTTGATTTATTACGTGTGTATTTACTTCGTTGATTCAACACATAACGCACTAATGAACCTGCATAAACTTCGGCTGGAGCCCCTTGTTTGTAAACAAAAAAGCCTGGAACAAAGCCTATATTAGTATATGGAACGCTTACTAATGCGTTGCCATGCAGCACAAACTTAACATATAGCTTATCAACATCAGAGGTGAATGAATAATCAGGGCGCGACAAATGAAATATAGACATGCCAACATTAACCTTAAAATCATTATTATCGGCAACACGTTTAAAACTAGCGTTATTATCAAAAGTGTAAACAACCCCCGCAGCCACATCGGGATACATTTTAGATGCACCAGCAGGCAAGTTTTCCCTATTACTTAGGGCTGGGTTATATTGTTTTCCATCGTATTGATTACCCCATGTTAATGACGTATAATCAATGCTTCGCTGAGCAAAACCAATTTGTAAGCCTCCACCAAATTTTGAATACCGATTGAGATAAACGTGACCTGCTCCAGATATATTGGCTTGGGTTGTACCCATTTTTGAATCACCCGCTTTATCATTAAAAAAGTTTACACCAGCTGCAAAAAAACCTTTTGCTTTTTTCTTTTTCTGAAAGCCCATGCTGTATGACGCTGCAAGTGTTTTATAGGGCGAGCTTACGCTTCTCCACTGCTCTTTATAATTAACATTGGCTTCCATACCAAATACAGCACCAGCAAGAGCTGGATTTTGAGTAAGAGGAGACATATAAAACTGAGAGAAGTGTATATCTTGAGCACACACACCGCTACCACCCTGTATAAATACAAGCGATTGAATGCATATTATCAAAACTATACCTACAATCTTTTTCATCTTGCGCACACAATTATCTGATTAAACTTATATTTCCTTTTTTCACAACCTCATCACCCGTTGTGAGTTTTGCTTTCATGTAATAAACAAATACAGCAGTATTCATTTCTTTGCCTCTAAACCTTCCATCCCAACATTTTGATATATCATTGGTTTCAAACACTTTTTCGCCCCAACGATCGTAAATTACAAAGTATAAATCTTCAACACAACGTCCGTACACACACTCCATATCATTTTCGCCATTACCATCGGGTGAAAAGGCAGAAGGAACAAACATTTCGCCACATTCGTTCAATATTTTTATCAACGCAAAAGCTGGAGAATTTAAGCTAAAGTCCCACGATGAGCGTGTTGTAGAAGACAATCCATAATTAGGAGCATCGGGAGTAGAAAAAATATCTTCCCACTCTGGTACATTCTGCCAGTGACCTAACCCGCTAATTTCACCATCAAGAGAAGGGTTATAATAAACTGTAATTGAAGCCGGGCTTTGACCTGATTCACGTGTAATTTGGTGGTAATAATACTCGTTAACACGCGTAATTGAAGATTGATAAATATTTACATCATATCCTTCAGTAGTTGCATCAACATTTGCCATACGCACAGCATAGGTGTTGGGAAAAATATTATCAGGCGCAATTTCAACTGGTCGGTAGCGCGTTTGCCCAACACTAGAGCCTACAGGAAACATATACCTAGACGAAGAAGCAGTATTGCGTGATAAATAACCTCCATCCAAACTACTAACAAAACCTATTCCTGGATTATGTTCAATTGCATTAGGATTAATATTTGTAACAAATAGCTTGTTAATACC
>JBASCV010000036.1:0-13544 GCA_049651825.1 Bacteroidia bacterium | reverse complement strand
GCTACTGTTGTGGCATCAGGTGGTTTGGCGCCTTATACTTATTTATGGAGTAACGGACAAACTGGTGCTACTGCTTCAGGCTTGGCCGCTTCAACGTATAGCGTTACTGTTACCAATGTTTATGGTTGTTCGGCTGTTGCTTCCGAGATAGTTACACAGCCGGCTGTATTGTCTTCAAATGCAACATTTACAAATGTTGGATGTTATGGTGGAGCAAATGGTACAGCAACAGCTAGTGTGGTTGGTGGTACGGGGCCTTATAGTTATGTTTGGCTACCGGGTGCATATTCAACATCATCCATCACAGGATTAAGTGTAGGTGGTTATTCTGTTGCCGTCACCGATTCTAAAGGTTGTACAACACAATCATCTGTTAATATTACTCAACCTCCTCAATTGGCGATTACAGCAACAACGGTAAATGCTACTTGTGGTCAGGCCAACGGTAGTGCTACCGTTAGTGGTTCAGGTGGCTTTGCCCCTTATACGTGGTCGTGGTCAAGTGGTCAGTCGGGTTCAACAGTTAATAGTTTAGGAGCTGGAACCTATACCGTTACTATTCAAGATTTGAATTTGTGTGTATATAGCGCTCCTGTTTCAATAACAAATACTTCTGGGCCTGTTGCAACTATTGTTTCTAATGATGTTACTTGTAATGGTTTAAATAATGGTAATGCAACAATTACTACTACAGGAGGTGCTTTGCCTTTTACTTATTTGTGGAGCAATGGACAAACAACACCTACAGCAACTAATTTAGTTGCTGGAATATATTCGGTAGTTGCTACTGATGCTAATAATTGTTCTGCAACAGCAAGCGCAACAATTAATCAACCTCCATTGTTAGTTGCAAATGCTGTTGGCGTAAATCCTTCATGTAATGGTTTTACTAATGGTTCAGTACAAGTTGGTGCTTTGGGTGGAAGTCCTCCATATAGTTACTTTTGGGCGATGTCGGGAACGCCAACTACAGCAACTGTTCAAAATTTAGGAAGTGGTGTTTATAACGTAACAGTTATTGATGCAAACGCATGTATTCAATTAGCATCTGTCACATTAAATAACCCTTCGATATTGTCTGTTGCTATATCATCTACGCCTGTTTCTTGCAATGGTGCATGTGATGGTATGGCAACTGCAACTGTTTCAAATGGTACTCCTCCTTATTTTTATTCGTGGAGTGATACGTTAAGTCAAGCTACTCCTACAGCTAACAATTTATGTTCAGGAACTTATTCTGTTGCTGTTACCGATGCTGGTGGATGCCCGGCAAATGCGGTAGCATTTATAAATACTCCACAGCCGTTAACTGCCTCCGTTTTTTCAAAGGGGAATGTTACCTGCTATGGAACTTGTAATGGATTTGCGCAACTATCGGTAAATGGTGGTACGCCTCCTTATACGTATAATTGGTCTTCAGGAACTACTACAAATGCAACTAATACGGGGTTATGTGCGGGTAATTTTACTTGTACCATTACTGATGCAAACGCTTGTAGCTTTGTTGTGTCAGATTCTATTACGCAACCTGAACCTTTGTTAGGCGCTGTAAATGTGGTTCGTATTCCTTGCAATAGTGAATGTTCTGGCGAAATGATTGCAACATATTCTGGTGGTACTGGCTCATATAATTATTTATGGCTGCCTGGTTTACAAACTACAAATAACCCTACAACGCTGTGTGCTGGTACACATACTATAACAGTTACTGATTCGTTAGGTTGTTCTGCAACTGGTCAAGTTGTGTTGACGGAGCCAACAGCTCTTTCTGCTACAATATCAACAACAACAGCAAGTTGTAATCAGGCGAATGGAAGCGCTTGTGTAGTTGTTTCGGGTGGTACTCCAACCTATAAATACCAGTGGAGTTCAGGCATTTTTGATACATTAAGTTGTATTTCTAATGTTGCGGCAAATACTTATAATTTAATAATTACAGATGGCATGGGCTGTGTGTTACAAACAAATGCGAACATAAATAATGTTGCTGGGCCTGTAGTTATAGTAACAAACTTTACTCCCCCTACTTGTTACGACTCATTAAATGGAACTGCTACAATATCAATATCTAGCGGTGTTGCTCCTTATTCATACTTATGGAGTCCGGGTGGTCAAACGGTTCAAAATCCTATAGATTTAGGCCCTGGGATTAATAGTGTAACTGTTACAGATGCTGCTAACTGCATAGGGTCAGAATCAGTTCTTATTATTTCTCCTCCTGAACTTGTTTCTGCTATAACCGATAAAAAGAATGTAAGTTGCTTTGCTGCTTGTGATGGGGAAGCCACTGTTTTGTATGGAGGAGGTACTGCTCCTGTTTCAATAGTTTGGGGTATTCCAGGAAGTCCTTCAACACCAACTGTTAGCGGATTGTGTGCAGGAAATTATGGTATTACTGTAAGTGATGGAAATGGCTGTATGCGAATAGATTCATTTACTGTTATTACCGAACCTAATGAGCTTGTAATACAATCGTTTACTAGTAAAAATGTAACATGTAACGGTTTAAACGATGGTTTTATATCTACATTGGTTTCTGGCGGTAGCCCTATATACACTTTTAATTGGACTCCAAATGTAAGTGCAGATCCAACTGCAACTAATTTAATTGCGGGTTCTTATACTCTTGTTGTTTCAGATTCTTCAGGTTGTTCTGCAACAGAAACATGGCAAATTATTGAGCCTCAACCACTCGCTCTTAATATATCAACAACTCCTTCGGCTTGTAATTTTACAAACGGACAAGCACTTGTAACTGCCACTGGTGGTGTGCTTCCGTATGTATATCAGTGGAATGATATAGGTATTCAAACTACTGCTCAAGCAACAAATTTAGCCGCTGGAAATTATATTTGTACTGTTCGGGATTCTAATAATTGTGAAGTTACGGATAATGTAACTATTTTGTCTTTACTAGGTCCAACAATTGATAGTATAACAAGTACAGATGTGCTTTGTAGTGGAGGTATATCGGGTACAGCAACAGTTCATCTAAATCCGAATAATGGAACTCAGCCTTTTACTTATTTATGGAGTCCTTCTTCACAAACAACTGCTACAGCAACAACACTTGAACATGGTGCATACAATGTAATAATTACAGATGTTGGTGGGTGTTCAACAAACGGTTCTGTTATAGTTCACGAACCTCCACCTTTAACCCTTGTAATTAGTCCAATAGATACTGTTTGTTATAGAGATACTGCACAGGTTTATGCTCAGGCAGTTGGCGGTACTCCAGGGTACACCTATTCTTGGTCAGGTAGTGGAATTAATTTTTCAGGTAGTGGACCTCACCTGTATTTTCCTGACTCTTCTTCGGTATTTACAGTAATTGTTTCGGATATAAATGGCTGTTCTGCTGGGCCTGTAATGATTCAGTTATTCACTCCTCCACCAATAAATGTAATTGCTAGTTCAGATATAGCAATCTGTGATGGCGATAGTACATTAATTAATGTAATGGCAAGTGGTGGAGCCGGAAGTGCTTACAATTATTTGTGGAGCAATGGTGATACAAGTCATTCACAATTTGTGTTGGCTACACAAATTATGTCGCCTGTAACTTACGTTGTTACCGTTGATGATGGTTGTTCTCAACCAGCAATGGATAGTGTAGTAGTTAGTGTTTATTCTGGTGCTATCGGTTCTTTTACACAGAGTGTTTCATCTGGCTGCGAACCGTTGACAGTTAGTTTTGATGCAATTGCAGATTCTACAGCTTCGTTCTTCTTATGGAATTATGGGGACTCTGTTGCTGGTAATGGCGCTTCAACTATTCATACTTTTTATAATGATAGTTTGTATAATGTTATACTTACAATTGTTAATACTCAAGGATGTAGTACGCAGGTAGTGGCTTCAAATTCGATAACAGTTTTTCCTAAACCTGAGGCTGACTTTACTACAAATCCTTCGCCAGCAAGTTCTTTATATCCTCTCGTTGATTTTACGGATATTTCAACAACAAACATTGTTTCGTGGTTTTGGAATTTTGAATATCCGAATAGTTTATCCGATACATCGTCTCTTCAGAATCCATCGCATACGTATGATGGTGTAGGTGCCTATATTACTCAATTGATGGTTGAAAATAATTTTGGTTGTAGAGATACTGTAGATAAACAAATTGATGTGATTGATGAGTTTGTGTTTTATGCCCCTAATACATTTACTCCTAATGAAGATGATGTAAACGAAATATTTTTACCTGTTGGTGTTGGTTGGGATATAAGTACTTATGAACTATATATATTTGATCGTTGGGGAGAATTAATACATTATACTCCCGATTATAAAGAAGGTTGGAATGGTAAAGTAAAAGGTGGGAAAGAATTGGTACAGAATGAAGTATATGTTTGGAAAGTAAATTTAAAAGACACCAGAGGAAATAAACATCGATATATAGGACATGTTACTTTGCTAAAATAAAAAAGCTATTTTAGTGGTTGAATAAGGTTTTTAATTATGTTTTTTATAAAGTCAGTATTTTTTAAAATATATAGTGTTTGTTGCTTTTTGTTTTTATGTTTAGGTAACTTCTACGCTCAATCGGTTGGTGGCACAACTGCTGGTGCTGCAACTTATTGTACTACAACAAATGCTGGTGTAGTAACGCTTAGTGGTCAAGTAGGTACTATTTTGAACTGGCAATCAACAACTAATGGTGGTGTAACTTGGAATAATATTGTAAACGCTACACCCAATCAAACCTATTTTAATCTCAATCAAACCACTTGTTATAGGGCAATAGTACAAGATGGGCTTGCACCATCAGACACTTCTACAGAAGTATGTATAACAGTATATCCTGAAAGTGTAGGTGGTACAGTTACAGGAGGTGGAAATTTTTGTGATAGTGCATCTGCAGGAGTGCTTAATTTGTCTGGTTATTCGGGGGCGGTTATCAATTGGTTATCATCAATTAACAATGGTGTTTCTTGGTCAACAATTTCAAATACCTCAACAACGGAAAATTATCCAACACTTACTCAAAACATACTTTATGTTGCTGTTGTTCAAAGTAACCCATCTTGTTCATCGGATACTTCATTGCCTGCAACTTTTGTAATTTCTCAATCAACAGTAACAGGTTTGGTTATTGGCGATTCTTTTGCTTGTGAATTGGGCAATAGTGGTGTTTTAAGCTTAACGGGCTATATAGGTTCTATTCTAGGTTGGGAGTCATCAATAGATGGTGGCAATAGTTGGCAAACGATTGTAAATACAAGCGATTCTTTGGTTTATACAAACCTTACTCAATCAATTATGTATCGTGTTGTTGTTAAAAGTGGTGTGTGTGATGCGGATACATCCGCTAATTTTACAATAAGTATTAGTCCAGAGTCGGTTGGTGGAACACTTTCTGGCGGGGGTGTTTTTTGCGGAACATCCGCAACGGGTGTTTTGAGTTTGTCGGGGGCAGTGGGAACAATTGTTAATTGGATATCATCAACCAATAACGGTGTTAGTTGGAATAATATAGTAAACTCAACAACTTCTGAAAACTACACAAATATAGCAGTTCCAACATTGTATGCTGTTGTTGTTCAGAGTGGGTCTTGTGATGTAGATACTTCGTCTGTTGAAATTGTAGATGTTGCGCCTCAAACCATAGCAGGTACAATACAGGGTAGTCAAACGGCTTGTTATTTAGTGAATAGTGATACTCTTTCTTTGGTGGGTAATATTGGTAATGTTATTAATTGGATTAGTTCTGTAAATAATGGAACTACATGGAATGCGATAACAAATACTACTGTTGAGCACTCCTATTCGGGTTTAACACAAACAACAATGTATGCAGCTATTGTCCAAAGCGGTTCCTGCAATGTTGATACATCTGTTGCTCTTTCTGTTGAAGTTGTTGCGTTGCCTACTGTAAATGCCGGTGTAGATATTTCTATAAATCAAGGAGAGTCCATTTCTTTAAATGCTTCGGGCCAAGGAATTGCTTTGTGGACACCTTCTTTGGGTTTGTCAAATGCTACTATTTTTAACCCTTCTGCTAGTCCTGCTACAACTACAAGTTATGTCCTTTCTGTTACTGATGCTAACGGTTGTGTAAATACTGATTCGATTATAATTATGGTTATTCAACAAAGTTTTAATGGTTCTGTTTCTAATTTATTTACCCCTAATGATGATGGTATAAACGATGTTTGGTATTTAGAAGGAATAGAAAACTTTTCGGATAATGAAGTTGTTGTTTATAATGCTTATGGTAATGAAGTTTATCGTGCACAACCTTATTTGAATGATTGGAAAGGAACATATAATAATTCTCCGTTACCCGATGCAACATACTATTATGTAATTACTTTTAGCAATTCAACTGTTGTTTTAAGGGGCTCGTTAGACATTTTAAGGAGTAAATAAATTAGCACTTCTTTGGCAAAAAATCACAGATCAGAATTTTAAAGTAGCATTCTTTTTATACATAATATCATTTTTAAATTACTTTGTTTAATATTTTATTAAAAATGTTAAACAATTAATAATTAATTGTATTTTTGTGTAAATAAAAATGATATGAGAAAAATACTTTTTTTAAAAATAACATTGTTGTTTACTTCTATTGGATTTGCTCAGGTTTTAGGTACTATTCGTGGAAACGTGAAGGATAAAAACACGCAGGAAACAATTGTTGGGGCAATAATTTCAATTGATAGCACAACAAATGGAGGTGTAACAGACATTGATGGTAATTTTAAATTAATGGTAAGTCTGGGTACTCACAACTTAAAGGCTTCCTATTTAGGATATACCACTCTCATTAAATATAATATTGTTGTTACCTCAGGTAATGCACAGGTTGTAAACTTTGAGTTAGAGCCAGCTTCGTCTGAATTATCAGAAGTTGTTGTTACTTTCGACAAAGGGAAGTCGGCCGTTGCTACCGATATGATTACTCCTTTATCTGTACAACAATTAACTACAGAGGAAATAAAAAGTAATCCGGGGGGGAGTTTTGATGTATCGAGAGTGGTGCAAACTTTACCAGGTGTTGGTGGTTCTGGTGGTGGTGCAGCCCGCAACGATATTGTTATTAGAGGTGGTGCACCTAATGAAAATGTATACTATGTTGATGGTATTGAAATACCTGTTCTTAATCACTTTCAAACGCAAGGTAGTTCGGGCGGTGCGCAAGGGATTTTAAATGTTTCTTTTATTGATGAGGTTAAACTTACTTCATCTGCTTTTGATGCCAAGTATGATAACGCTTTAGCTTCAACCTTTGTTATTAAACAACGTCAAGGTAATCCGGAAAAAGTATCGGGTAATGTACGGGTTAGTTTTACTGAAGCTGTAGCTACTTTAGAAGGACCGCTTGGTAAAAAAACAGATTACTTATTATCGGCACGTAAATCATATTTAGATTTATTGTTTAAGCTGATAGATTTGCCGATACGCCCCAATTTTTATGATTTTCAGTATAAGGTAACTCATAAAATAGACGATAAAACAACGCTTACAGCGCTTGGCGTTGGTGCAATAGATAAATTTACTTTTGGAGAAACACGAGAGTCTTCACCTGAAAATGAATATTTTAGACGCTCGTTGCCTATCATTAATCAATGGAATTATACTACAGGATTTACTTTAAAACGCTTAATTAATAAAGGTTATGTAAATGTTGCATTGAGCAGAAACATGTTTAACAATACCATTGACCGCTTTGAGGATGCGCAGTATTATGATGAGTCTAAACGTAATTTTAAATTAGTATCGCAAGAAATAGAAAACAAACTACGTGTAGATGTCAATAAATTTATTGATGGTTGGAAAATTTCTTATGGTACAGTTGGGCAGTATGTAAAGTATAATACTGATTTATTCAATAAACTATCTAGTCCAGTTGTTGATAGTGCAGGAAATACATTGTTTCCGGGGGTTACGATTAACTTTAATAGCGCTATTGAATTTTTTAAATATGGTGCATTTGGTCAAATTGCTAAAAATATGTTTGATGAAAAACTATTAGTTTCTTTTGGTTTAAGAACGGATATGAATTCATTTATGAATAACGGGAACAATCCTTTGCGTACGTTATCTCCTCGTTTATCAATGGCATATCACCTTACATCGAAGTTTGACATTACGGCATCTGTTGGTAGTTATTATAAAATACCTACGTATACAAATTTAGGATATAGGAATGCTAATGGTGAATTGGTTAATAAATCAATGGACTATATACAGTCAAATCATTACGTTTTAGGTACACAGTTTTTACCAAATGCCGCTTTACGATTTACTTTAGAGGGTTTTTACAAACAATATAATAATTATCCCGTTTCTGTTGCAACAGGTACTTCGCTTGCAAACCAAGGGGCCGATTTTGGTTCTGTTGGTAGCGAATTTGTTCAAAGCATTGGCAAGGGGGAAACCTATGGTTTTGAGTTTTTTGTTCAACAAAAACTTATGAAAAAAATATTTTATGTAGTTAGTTATACATATGTAAGAAGCTTGTATTCTGGAGTTAATAATGTTTTGATTGCATCTTCGTGGGATAATCGTCATTTAATTTCAAGCACCTTGGGCTATAAATTTGGAAAAAATTGGCAACTTGGATTAAAATATCGATTTGCTGGAGGCACGCCATATACTCCATTTGATATGGCTACATCTCAACAAAACTATGCGTTGTTAGGTACAGGAGTTCTTGATTTTAGTAGAATTAATAGTTTACGATTGGGTAATTTTAGTCAGCTTGATTTACGTTTGGATAAAGAAATTAACTTTAAGAAAACGAGTATTGATGTTTTCTTAGATTTTCAGAATGTACTAATGACTCCTCAGGAATCTGCTCCTTACTATACATTTAAACGTAAGGAAGATAATTCGGGTTTTGAAACAACTGATGGTCAGGCTTTAAAGCTAGATGGATCTAACGGAATTCCTGTTATTATAGAAAATAAAAGTACAACAATTACGCCTTCTATCGGATTTACATTTGAGTTTTAATTTTTCCAACATTTTTGATTCATCTAGTACAACAACTGCTAATTAAATGTAATTTAGCTATTGTTGTTTAAATAGATCAAAAGATGATTATTGAAACTATAATAGTATCCTTTGCTGCTTTTTTTGCAGGTTTTGTTGATGCTATAGTTGGTGGTGGTGGTTTAATTCAAACCCCAGTAGTATTGATGACATTTCCTCAGATGCCAGTTGCAACATTGCTGGGCACAACTAAAATTCCTTCCTTTTGTGGAACAGCAATATCTTTTTATCATTACTCCAAACGTGTACTTATTCATTGGAAATTAGTTGGTTTGATAGCTATTTTCGCTTTTGGCTCTTCTTTCTTGGGTTCATTAATGGTAAGTCATATAAGCAATCATCTGTTCAAACCAATTATTTTAGTGGCATTGTGTGTTGTTGCCGTTTATACTTATACTAAAAAAGATTTTGGTCAGATTGAGTCAAAAAAGATAGACTTTTCTATAGCCCTTTTAAAAGGGGCTATTTCAGGTTTGCTAATCGGTTTTTACGATGGGTTTATAGGCCCAGGAACAGGAAGTTTTCTTATTCTAATATTTATTTCATTATTAGGGAATGACTTTTTGCACGCAAGTGCTCATGCTAAATTGGTTAATTTGGCAACTAATTTAGCCTCTATTATTTATTTTTCATTGTCTGGAAATATCATTTTTGCATTAGCAATTCCAATGGCTGTATCTAATATGTTAGGTGGTTACTTGGGCTCAAAATTTGCATTATTGAAAGGGAATAAATTTATTAGATTGTTTTTTTTAGCAATTGTTATAGGCACCATTATTCGTTTTATGTTTGATGTGTTTTGATTGTTTTTATTCATTTTAATTCCCTTTTTGGTTATTTATTTTATTTTTGTATGTAATCGATTAATTGGGTTTGCTTGACATTTAGAATAACATGAAATTGTTTAAACTTTTATCGACATTGTTTTTTTTATGTGGCTCTCTAATGGTTTTTGCTTTTGTAAATCCAGTTGAGGATAAAAAACACAATTTAGTTGATCAGCATGGAATAAAATTTACTGAAAATAAGAAGCAGTGGGACTCTGAAATTTTATACCGTGCCCAGTTAGATGGTGGCTCGTTATTTTTTCTTAAAAATTCGCTTGTTTACAATTTTTATGATAAGGAGGCATTAAGAGCAAATCATGTCTTTAAAAGCACTGTTAAAACAAGTAATAAAATTCAACTACAAAACAAGATAAAATCGCATGCTTTTAAAACTGTTTTTTTGAATTCAGAATCGAATCCTCATATTGCAGCTATTAATCCTACATCTGATTTTTGTAATTTTTTTATAGGTAACGATAAAAATAAATGGGCTGGTAATGTCAAAAATTATAAGGAGCTAAATTATAAAAATCTTTACCATGGTATAGATATGCAAGTTGTTGCTTTGCATAATGCTATTAAATACAATTATTACGTTTCCTCTAATGGAAAACCGGAACAAATACAATTGTTGTATGAAGGTTTAAGTTCTATTAGATTAGAAAAAGGAGCGTTGATACTGCAAACATCTATTAATGAAATTACCGAACAGCGTCCTTTTGCTTATCAGTGGATTGGAGGTAAACGAGTTGAAGTGGCTTGTGAATATAGGCTTATAGATAATGTTGTTAGTTTTTATTTCCCGAAAGGTTATACAAAAGGTGTAGAGTTGATAATTGATCCTGTATTGATTTTTGCTTCATCGTCAGGTTCTACTGCTGATAATTTTGGAATGACTGCTACATATGATTTGGATGGGAATTTGTATTCAGGTGGAACAGCTTTTAGTCAGGGATTTCCAACAACATTGGGTGCTTATGATGTAACGTATAATGGCACTATTCAGTCGGGCAGAACTGATGTTGTTGTAACAAAATATAATGCTACAGGTAACGCGTTGTTGTATTCAACTTATCTGGGTGGGGCTACAAGTACTGAAATTGTTAGTAGTTTAGTTGTAAATGCTCAAAACGAATTGATGTTGTTGGGAGTTACTGGTTCTAGTGATTTTCCTACAACTGCTGGGGCATACGATGCTTCATTTGCTGGTGGTCCTAGTTTGAGTTTTTTGAATAACGGAACCGAGTACAGCAATGGTACAGATATATACATCGCTAAGTTTAGTGCTGACGGAACAGCGCTTCTGGCATCAACCTTTGTTGGTGGTGATTTAAACGATGGTGTTAATTCAAGTAATAGTTTAATTTATAATTATGGCGACTATTACCGTGGCGAAATTCAGATAGATGCCTTCGGTAATTGTTATATAGCAAGCTGTACCTATTCTGCTAATTTTCCAGTAACATCCGCTGCTTACCAAAATGCAAATGGTGGGGGCATGGATGGTGTTGTTTTTAAAATGAATTCTAATTTAACGAGTTTGTTGTGGAGTACTTATATTGGTGGTACTGACGATGATGGCTGTTATGCAATTGCGATAGACGATTCGTTAAATGTGTACACTACAGGTGGCACATCGAGCAGTAATTTTCCTACAACCTTAGGGGCCTTCAATACTGCATATAGTGGTGGTATCACCGATGGATATGTTTCAGTAATAAAAAATGACGGAACAGCCTTGTTAAATTCAACATTTATAGGCACTTCGCAATACGATCAGTCGTTTTTTATTCAGTTAGATAAGAATAATGATGTTTATATTGTTGGACAAACATTGGGTAATATGCCTGTTTCTAGTGGTGTTTATTCTAATGCAAATAGTAAACAGTTTATATGGAAAATGAATAATTCATTAAGTAATACTGTTTTTACTACAAACTTTGGTAATAGCGATGGAAACATAAATATATCACCATCTGCATTTTTGGTTGATTACTGCGAGAATATTTACGTTTCTGGTTGGGGCGGACATATTTTAAATGGCACCCCAACAAATAATATGCCGTTGACAAATGATGCCATACAGCCTACTACCGATGGGTTTAATTTTTATTTGATAGTGCTTTCTACAGATGCAACTTCATTGTTATACGCAACTTATTTTGGTGGCGCACAAAGTTGGGAGCATGTTGATGGAGGAACAAGCAGGTTTGATAAGAAAGGAATCATTTATCAGTCTGTATGTGCTGGTTGTGGGGCAAATGATGATTTTCCGGTTACTCCTGGAGCATGGCCCAATTCGGGTTCGGATGTTAATTATTCCTCAAATTGTAATAATGGTACTTTTAAATTCGATTTTCAAATTCCTATTGTTAGTGCTAATTTTACCGTAAACTATGCAAGTGGTTGTGCTCCTGTTACTGTTACTCTCGAAAATCAAAGTTCTTCGGGAGCTACTTATTTGTGGGATTTTGGCGGGGGAGATACATCGTCAGTTTTTAACCCTACAATTACTTACACTAATCCCGGTACATACCTTGTTATGTTGTATGTTAATGATCCTGCTAGTTGTAATTTGGTTGACACAGCATATCAATACATAACTGTTTATCCAGCGATGAATGCCGATTTTGATTTCGCATCGTCATCCTGTTCCAGCAATGTTACTTTTAGCGATTCTTCTTTTTCTAATCCTGTTTCATGGCTATGGCATTTTGATGATGGCGACTCTTCAAATCTTCAAAACCCAATACACTCTTATGATACAGCAGGTACTTATGACGTACAGTTAGTTGCTACAAATGCCAACGGTTGTAAAGATACGGCAGTTGTTCAAGTTAATTTTAACGGTGCAACACCTATTAGTATTAATGCTAATGAGGCTACATGTTTAGGTAATGCTGTTCAATTATTAGCTACAGGCGGACTTTCATATGTTTGGTCACCAGCTGAAAGTTTATCAAACCCTACAATAGCTAACCCTGTTGCGAGTCCAGATACAACTACTACTTATAGTGTTTCAATCGAGACACTAAATGGTTTTGGCGATACCTGTGTTCAAACGCTATCTACAACCGTGTTTGTTTCTGATCCATCCTTGTTTGTTATATCCGCAACAGTAGATGATGATACCATTCTCGAAGGTGAAAATACCGTATTGCATGCTTTAACTGATACGTCTTATTCTATTCAATGGACTCCTAATCAAAGTTTAAATGATAGTTCTGATTTTAATCCTATTGCTTCACCTTTAGAAACAACAACGTATACCGTTTCTATTATAGACTCATCAGGTTGTACGGCTAGTGCTACTGTTACCGTGTATGTTGTTTCAATGAAATGTGAGGTGGAGAATATTTTTGTTCCCAATACGTTTACGCCTAATGGCGATGGTAATAATGATGTACTTTATGTAAGAGGCAATCAAATAGATGAAGTTTATTTTGCTGTATATAATCGTTGGGGTGAAAAAGTGTTTGAAACGAATAGTATTACAAAAGGATGGGATGGTTATTACAATGGACACCAAATGGATCCTGCAGTATTTGCTTGGTATGTAAATGCTAAATGTTATAATGGTGATGTGGTTGAAAAAAAAGGCAATGTTACTTTAATTCGATAGTTTTTTGAATGCATTACTTCCTGAAAATTAGTGTTTTAGTTGTTGATAAGTAAAAAGCATTTTGTATATTTGTTAATACTGCTTTAAGT
>JBASCV010000035.1:0-10063 GCA_049651825.1 Bacteroidia bacterium | reverse complement strand
TGAACCCAATCTGCTTGAGATGTGTCGGCTAAAAAGCCTCCTAAAGTATGTGTTCTATTAGCACCCAGCGTGCCTAAAACGTGATAAAGGTCGGCTAATGTACCAAAGGTATTGCTTTTATATCGAGGGTCTATTTCAATATTATCTACATAGGGTGCCATTGCTAATGTTCTAAAAAGATTGTTGGTTGTGCCATCTACTGAAACGGCTCCTTGAACAAATCCTGCACAAGTTTGTAAGTTCCATGCAGCTCCCTTTGTGTTAATGGTGTCGGCCAATTGAAGCACTAATGCTTTCATGGCGGTGTAATTTGAGTTGCTTTGTAATTGATCGTCAGGTTCATTGTGTGAAACAAAATTGACATAAACCTTTGGCTGAGTTTGAGCATTTGCGTTAACAAGTGAAAGCAATGCTCCAATCAAAATAATTTTTCTCATAAATGTTGTGTTTTTATACTGCTAAATTATTCTTTTCTGCTGTTTTGAACGTTAAAAAGTTAAAAATGTTCCATTTTATATAAACATTTAAGATTAATTAAATTACCAACTACCGTATCCGTTTTTATTGTAGTTGGTTAAAATAATTCAATACTTATAGTTGGCTGATATGCTTAAAAACGGAACAAGTCAGTTTTTTACGTAATAATGAATTTTAATCTAAATAAAACCAAATTCCGTTTTATTATTTTTATATTTGGATATATATTATGTTGTTCTAAAAATAATACCAATGAAAAAACTAATTATCACTAATATTATACTTCTCTCTTTTTCAATTGTAATCGCTCAGTCGACCAATAAAAATGTAAAAGTAATTAGCCCTATTTCTTTTCATATTTCTAGACCGTTGTCGGAACTATTTGATCAAAATTTAAAGAGTGATAAAATTATCAATCCTACCAAAGAATCCGACAGTAGGCAATATCGAAAAGCACAAACGTTTTTACACAAAGCTGAAGATGGTTTGGAATACGGAAACGATGCCACTACCATTCAACAAATCAACGGAAACCGTCAGGCAAGTGCAATACTTACAAATTGGGCAGGACAAACAGGTTTTGGTTGTCCGCCAGATCCTACTGGTGCACCAGGAACAAATCACTATGTACAGGCTGTGAATAGCACACCATTTAAAGTGTTTAATAAAACTACTGGTGCTACTGTTGGTTCTGTTCAAAACATTGGTGAATTGTGGTCTCCTCCTGTTCAAGACGAAGGCGACCCTATTGTACTATACGACAAATATGCCGACAGGTGGTTTGTAAGCCAGTTTGGGGGAGATGGATTTTCAACAAATTATGCTTACATAGCAATTTCAACTTCAGGAGACCCTACAGGAACTTATTATACGTATACCTATTCATTTCCTGTGTTCCCTGATTATTTAAAGTTTTCGATATGGGCAGATGGTTATTACATGACATTTAATGGTGATAACGAAATTTATTGTTTTGAAAGGGATCAAATGCTTGTTGGTAATCCTTCGGCAAGGGCTGTTAGTGCAACTTTTAATGCTGGTAACACTGCGTCATTCTTTCTTACTTTACCTGGCGATGCTGACGGTGGTTTAGCGCCTTTTGGAACACCTTTGCCATTTTTTTCTTATTCTGATAATGCTTGGGGTGGGGGTAGTGTTGATGGAATTAAAATTTGGACAATGGCTGTTGATTGGAATGGTACGCCTAGCGCAACAATTTCTGGACCAACTACGATTCCTACTGCTGCATTTGATGCCAGCTATGATGCCAATTGGGATGATATTGAACAGGCTAGCGGAAATCAAAAATTAGATGGCTTAGGTGGTGTACTTATGTACAGAGCCCAATGGAGAAAATGGACTGGTTACAACTCTGTTGTTTTAAATTGGGCTGTTAAATTGAGCCCTACGCAGCGAAGTATTAAATGGGTTGAATTGCGCCAAGATCAAACAACAGAAACATGGTCGTTGTACCAAGAAGGGATATATGCTCCCGATGGGCTTAATCGTTGGGCTGGAAGTATAGCCATGGACGATAACGGTTCCATCGCTTTATGTTATGCTGTTGCTGGACCAAATCCGGCTACTTCACCTAGTTTAAGATACACTGGTCGCTTACAAGGCGATCCGCTAGGACAAATGACTTTTACCGAAACAACTGCAATTGCGGGTTCGGGCTCAATAACATCTTGTGGAAATCGTTTTGGCGATTATTCACAAACATCTATTGACCCTGATGGAATTACATTTTGGCATACTGGCGAATTTGTTGCAAACAATAGCCCTCGTACACGAATTTATTCATTTCAATTATCTCCTAGTAGTGCTATTAATGAAAATACGTATCAAGCAAAAGTGCTTGTACATCAAGTAAACAAGGTGTTAAACATAAAAGCAACAGGCATTCCTTCTGGTAAATATTTTTTAGTTGATTTGTTTGATGTTTCTGGAAAACACATTAGTGGTACAAAAATAATGTCAGTTTCAAATACCCTAGAAACAACTATTGATACGAGTGAATTATCGCCAGGTGTATATTTAGTGAGAGTTGGCAATGCTGAATTTCAGAAAGTTGTAAAAGCTGCGGTTAATTAGTAAAATATATTAGTTTTATAATGGTATCCTAATATCTATTAAAATTATGAAATAGCCATGCACCAAACGTGCACAAACACGGATGAAGATAGCATGGCGTATTCCATATGGCAATTAAAAAAACAAATTATCTACATATGAAAAAAATTATTTTTTTTAGTTTACTATTCGCAGTGTTTTTATGTAGCTGTAAATCCAAACAAAAAGCTGCGATTTCTGAAACAAAGGCCAATGAGCAAAATCAATTGCAGCCAGTTGCGGCATCAACTACTGAACAAAACAAAGTTGAACCCAAAGTAATTGGAAAAGTTTCTCATGAGTATCAGCAAACAGGCTGTGCTACTGTTGTTGTTATTACTAAGAACAACGAAAAAACAATTCTTATTCCTAAAGACAAATTGCCAGTTGATTTGGATATTGATGGACAAGAAATATCGTTTTACTACCGAACACTAAAAATGCCACAACCCGCAGGCTGTATAAAAGGAATGCCAGCTGCATTGAGGGATATAGAAAAAGTAAAAAGATAATTTTTAAGGGGTACAATTTATAAGAGTCTGTTTAAATTTTATTTCAATAAAATACAGCATTGGAATTTCAACACTCTCGCACATGTTTCGACAAGCTCAACATGACCCCGCACGCTGTCAGTCTGAGCCTGTCGAAGACTGTGGGAGGGGAATAACATTTTTTTTGAATAAAATTTAAACAGTTTCTAATATTACTGCCTTGTTTTTGTTTTAAAATAGTGGATAAATATTAAAAATAAATTAATGGACATGTGTTCATTGCCTTATTTTTGTGATTAACACAACCAACCATGCTTACACAAGCTTCTTCACTTTTAAAACAGCACTATGGCTATAGTAGCTTTAGGCCCATGCAAGCTGAAGTTATTCAGTGTGTGCTGGATAAAAAAGATGTGTTGGTGCTAATGCCTACAGGTGGTGGCAAATCCATTTGTTTTCAAATTCCGGCCTTAATGTTGGATGGATTGTGTTTGGTTGTTTCTCCTTTAATTTCGTTGATGAAAGATCAGGTAGATGCATTAAATGCAAATAATATTCCTGCAGCTTATCTCAATAGCAGTGTGCATTATACCGAAGAAGATGATATAATTTTACAATGTATTTATGGCAAAATAAAACTGTTGTACATTTCTCCCGAGCGTTTGGTGCAGGAAATTAATGGCCTTTTAAAACGCTTACCAATTAAGTTGTTTGCCATTGATGAAGCACACTGTATTTCTTCTTGGGGACACGACTTTAGACCTGAATACACGCAATTAAAACTATTAAAAGAAAATTTTTCTGATATTCCTGTTATTGCATTAACCGCTACTGCCGATAAAACTACGCGGAAGGATATTATCAAACAATTGAACTTGTTTGACCCGAAAGTATTTGTTGCCTCATTTAATCGACCTAATTTAAGTTTGGCTGTAAAGCCTGGAATTAAGCCTAAAGAAAGGATTAAAGATATTGTTGCGTTTATAAGCCAACGCAAAGATGAATGTGGTATTATTTATTGTTTAAGCCGTTCTACTACCGAAAAAGTGGCTACAGAGCTTAAATCAAAAGGAATTGATGCACAATGCTATCATGCAGGCATGTCGTCCGAAGAAAGAAATAAGGTGCAAGATGCCTTTATAAAAGACCAATTGCAGGTGGTTTGTGCTACAGTGGCCTTTGGGATGGGGATTGATAAATCAAATGTGCGTTGGGTATTGCATTTTAATATGCCTAAAAATATTGAAGGTTATTATCAGGAAATTGGTCGTGCTGGGCGCGATGGGCTTGATAGTGATACCATACTGTATTACAATGTAGCCGATTTAGTAATGCTTACCAAATTTGCACAGGAGGGTGGCCAATCACAAATAAACCTCGAAAAGCTAAGGCGGATGCAGCAATTGGCCGAAGCAGATATTTGCCGTAGAAAAATATTGCTCAGCTATTTTGGCGAAACAATGCTCGAAAACTGCAACAATTGTGATGTGTGCGAAAATCCTCGTCAACATTTTGATGGAACACAATTAGTTCAAAAAGCTTTGTCGGCTTTGCTTCGTATGAATGAAAAAGTTGGGATTACGATGTTAATTGATGTGTTGAGAGGTTCTACTAAAGGAGAATTAGTAGAATTGGGATATACAAAAATTAAAACCTATGGTGCTGGTGCCGATTTGAGTTATGCCGATTGGGAACAATACATTTTACAGATGCTTAATTTGGGTTTTGTTGAAATTGCTTACGATGAAGGTTCTAATTTAAAAGTAACAGATGCCGGCAAACAAATTGTATTGGGCAAACAAAAAGCCGAATTGGTAAAACTGCAAATTAAAATCAGAGAAACTACAAAAAGCAAATTTACTCGCGAAACAAAACGTGCCGTTGACCCCGATACATCACTTTTTGAAGCTTTACGTAAATTGCGCAAACAAATTGCCGCCAATGAAAATATGCCTGCATACATTATTTTTAGTGATGCTACCTTGCGCGAAATGGCTTTAGAAAAACCGCTTACAGAAGACGAAATGCTAACCATTTCGGGTGTTGGCGAACATAAATTCGAAAAATATGGTCGTCAGTTTTTACAATTAATCGATGAATTATGTTACGGTATAGCACCTGAAAAGGTCAATAAAATTGACACTTATGAAGCCACGCTCGAATTGTACAACCAAAACTTAACGCCTGAAGAAATAGCACTTAAACGCAAACTCAATACTAATACCATTTATACACACATTACGCACCTCTATCTAAAAGAACAAATTTCATCGCTCGAAAAATTTGTGAACCAACACCAGGTTGATCGGGTAAAAATGGCAGTAAAATCAATAGGTTCGGTGCAAAAACTAAAAGACATTTTTGATTTTTTGAACGGTGAAGTTGATTATACAAAAATAAGAATGGCATTAGCTGTAATTGAAAAAAGTAAGTGGGGGAAGTAAAAGGTAAGGTGCTGTTTTTAAGTAGTTGCTGCTTTTGCTTTCACACTTAAAAGTTTAGATTGTTTTATATATTTATGTTCAAAATGAAAGAAAGTAGTCAACTATATCAAGATGGTATTATAAATGCCGAACAATTAGCAGCTATAGAGGCTAATGAACAAAGCAAACCCATGTCGGTGTTTTGGGAATTGCGTATTATTTTATATTTGGGCATTTTGCTTTTAACTTCTGGGCTCGGAATTCTAATTTATTTAAACATAGACACTATTGGCCATCAAGCAATTTTAGCTTCCATTTTATTGGCTTGTACCGCCTGTTTTTATTACGGATACAAAAACAGATTACCTTACTCACAGGAAGAGGTGAAATACGAATCTCCTTTTTTTGATTATATCATTCTGTTGGGTTCTATATTATTGGGAATTTTTGTTACTTATTTTCAATACCAATATTCTATTTTCGGAACTCATTACGGATTAGCAACCCTATTCCCTACAACTATCTTCTTTTTTTGTGCTTATTTTTTCGACCACAAAGGTGTGTTGTCTTTAGCAATAAGTGGTTTAGCTGCGTGGGTAGGTTTATCGGTAACACCAATGCAATTGTTGCAAGAAAACGATTTTTCTTCTTTTAGGATTATCGCTACAGCCATTATACTAGGTTTTTTAATGGCAGCATTTGCCTATTATTCGGAAATTAAAAACATTAAAAAACATTTTACATTTAGCTATAATAACTTTGCTATCAACATACTTTCAGTGGCAAGCTTGGCAGCATTGTTTGAGTTTGATTTAAAGTTTTTGAGTTTCTTGTTGTTGATCGTAATTTGTGTTTACTATATTCGATATGCCTTAAAAAATCAGTCGTTTTTATTTTTACTCCTATCTATCATTTATGGTTATATTGCACTTACATATGTGTTTTTTAATATTATAGGTCTATTTCCAGATGAATTGGCTGTTCTAATCGGAACTTTTTATGTAATGGCGTCCTGTGTTGGAATAGTTCTCTTTTTTATTTTTTATAAACGAATATTAGGGATAAAAAAATGATTGCCTACAACCAAGAATTCATAAACAATTTGGCAATTGTAAAGAAGGCCAAGCAGTGGTATGCTCGAAATTTAATTTCGGATTTACAAATGATTACTATTCAAAAGAAATATACTGCAAATTTTTACAATCCAAATCTGTTTGTAAAAATTGGGTTGTTTGTTTTTACATGTGTTGCTATA
The DNA here is from genome assembly GCA_049651825.1 of Bacteroidia bacterium. GTDB lineage: Bacteria > Bacteroidota > Bacteroidia > 2-12-FULL-35-15 > 2-12-FULL-35-15 > 2-12-FULL-35-15. The sequence goes on along the minus strand of JBASCV010000035.1, from coordinate 3,305 downwards.
AGCGCTGCGCTTGGCTTTTATACGTTGTTTTGTTTTACAGTAAGCAATGGCTTGGAGCATTCTGATTTATTCCCTGTTTTCACTTGCATGCTTTTTGCGGCATTATGTTTTGTAGGATTAGAATTGTTTGTTAGAAATAAACTTGTTTACCGCTCTGGAGTTGATGAAGCCTTGTTGTATTCTGCATTAGGGTTTATTTTGTCGGGGATTTTATATAGTATAGATTATTATTACTACAATACAACACTTGTTTCTGCTCTAGTATTCTTACCTTTTGTTGTTATTGCAAGTATTCGCTATACCGATACCATTGTTACTATTGTTACCGTAATTTGTTTATACATTATACTTTTTTACTTGTTCTTAAAACTTGGAGCTATCGCCAAGTTGATTATGCCATTTTTTCTTATGCTTGTATCAGCTTCACTTTACTTTGTTGTAAAAAAATTGAAACAAAAAGAAGCCTTATTGGCATGGAAAAAATGCTTGATTGCGATTGAATGCATTACCATGATTGTGTTTTATCTTGCTTGTAATTATTTTGTAATTCGCGAAACTAGTATTTCATTTTTTAATATGGATTTAAATGAAGGTGAAGACATTCCGCTTGCATTCGTGTTTTATTTACTAACAGCGCTTGTTCCTATGGCCTATGTTTTTATGGGTCTAAAAAATAAAGACAAAATAAGTTTGTGGATTGGTTTGTTATTAGTTGCAGTGGCAGCATTTACGTTTAAATATTATTTTAGTTTAGGCCATCCCGAAATTAGCCTAACCATCGCAGGAGTAGTGATGATACTGATTGCATATACAAGCATTCGATATTTAAAAACCGACAAACATGGCGTTACATTTAAAGAAGATATTGATGAAGACAATTTTTTGAAAACAAATGCAGAAGCATTGCTTATAGCGCAAAGTTTTTCAAAACAGGTTTATTCGTCTCCACAGCCCGACAATAACCTTGGAGGTGCAGATTTAGGTGGTGGAGATTTTGGAGGTGCTGGCTCGGGTGGTAATTATTAGCTATTCGACCATTTTAGTTGATTATTGATTGTAGTTGGTAATTTGTAACCTCAAAATATCTTAAATGGATTACAAATCCATTTGCTATAAGGCTGGGATTAGCTATTGCTATTGATCTTACACAAATCCCCACTAGCGGGGGAATTAAAAAGCCCTTGATTTCTCAAGGGCTATGTATCTTCTGTTTGGTTACGTTCCCTTTCGGGAGGAGGCTTTACCAACCATTAACGATACAAAGATACATACATTTTTCCACAAAAAGTCACACTTTTGAACAAAAAAATCAAATACGTCTTTATCAATGTATTTAACGACTATTTTATAAATATATTTGCGCAATGGACTATGAGAAATTAGAAAATTTTGTTTCAAAACCACGCTTAGACCGCTATTTAGTAAGTTGTGGAAATTCTAAAGAAAGAGTTCTGAAGCTATACGAAGCTAACATTAAGCTTTCTCAGGCTTTTTACCCAATATTAAATTTATTAGAAACTTTTCTCAGGAATAATATCAACGATAATTTAGCAAAGTACTACGCTGACAGCTCTTGGATAATAAATCAAAAAAATGGATTTATGAGCGACACTTCGCTAGCACCTACATTTTGGATGAAGAATCAAGTAATTAGTGCTGCAAAAAACACAAGAGGAACAATTACGTCAGGAAAAATAGTTGCAGAACAAACGTTTGGATTTTGGACAAGTTTTTTTGACAGAAGGCACTATAAGCTTGTGAAAGGTCATGTAATTCATTGTTTTCCGAACAAACCCTCCCATATAAATAAAGATGATATTGCAAATATGCTTAGAGATATTCGTGAATTTCGTAATCGCATCTACCATAACGAGGCTATTTGTTTTAACAATATTACGATAGATTTTACACATGCTAAAAACATCAAAATTCAAATATATGATTTACTTGAGTGGATGGATGCTGACCTAAAGGAATACGTAAAAACATTTGATGATATAGACTCTAAAATTGCATCTGCGTGTGTGATATAAAAACGCCTATCAGTTTTGTTCAACTGGGGTACAAAATGTACCCTAGTTCATTTTAAAAGTCGTTATAAATCCTCATATAGCAAATATAATTAGAGGTCACAAATTGTGACCTTAGAAAACCCCATACCCTATTAACATTTGAGGTCGCAAATTGCGACCTCAAAACATTTTAAATGGATTATAAATTCATTTGTTGGAATTCGCCAAAGCTCTTGCTCATACACAGAAATCCCGACTAGAGCTGAATAAGGCCAGAGGCCTTGTTAAAAAGGTCGTAGCCGAGGACGCTACGACCAACATTTTTCTTTTTTACACGCTACACTGAACTGGGTTTGTAAATCCATTTGCTCTTTAGCTGGGATTAGCTTACGCTCTTGCTCTCGCATAAAAATACCGACTAGCGAGGCTTACCTTTGCTCACACAGATGTACCGACCATTGATGAATAATGCCATAGGACCTTATTAAAAATTCCGTAGCCGAGGACGCTACGACCAACATTTTTCTTTTTTACACCCTACGCTGAACTGGGGGTTTCAAAAACCACTTTATTTTTGCTTATCATAATATATTTTATCGAGTACAGTTATTTCGGAATAATCATAATCACCCATAAAATAATATTCAACCTGCAATACAACTTTTTGCCCTTTCCAAATATTACAATACATTATACTTTTAGCTTTATTTGGTAACCCCTCTCTAGGCTCACCAAACAGAGATTTGAAATCTGCGGTTAGTTTTGTGAAGTCGTCATTGGGGTATCTAAACTTTGCTGGGAAGCCTGTTAGCCTGTTGTCTTGGTATGGTTTTAAGGTAATAATAATACATGTTATCTTTTCGTTAGCAGTTATTATTACGATTTTCTCAACAGGCTTTCCAAATACATCTTGGCAACAAGCACCTGTATAATTATATAATTTTTCATTATCTGTATTGACATCCAAATATTTTAAATCCCATTTCCATTTTTCATAGCTATCACCTAATTTAATATCCTTAAAGCCATTTTTTTCATCAAGATTTGCAGACGATTGCCCATAAATGATTGTGCACATCGAGAATAAAATAGTTAAAAAAGCAAATGTTTTTTTCATGATGTTTAGGGTGTAAATTATTTTTTTTATTTTGAGTTTAGATCAAAGGCTTTGTAACCCTCCCTATTTTCGGACTGTGATTTTCTTTACAAATTAAAAACATTTTTGTTATTGTTGTTTTTGGCTTGTTGATATGTTGGAAACTTTTTTTCAAAGTTTTCAATATATCAATGAGC
>JBASCV010000034.1:0-2355 GCA_049651825.1 Bacteroidia bacterium | reverse complement strand
TGCTGGGAACGGGAACAAGTACGGCTGGGGCAGAATCTGGCGTACTTCAATTATACAACGATGCAGGTGCTATAGGTGTTCAGATATTTTCACAGGGGAATTCATGGATAACAGGCAGCAATGTTGGGATAGGGACTACATCACCTTCGTATAAATTGGATGTTTCGGGTGATGTACGTGCTACTGGTGTTATGTCTGTTGGTACTACTCCAAGTGGAAGTTATAGACTTACGATTAATGGTGATGGTTTAGCTACCGGTTTTTGGGTTGATAGTGACCAACAATTCAAAACAAACGTTGATAGTTTACAAGATGCGCTTTCTATAATTAACCAAATAAGACCGAAAACATATAATTTGGACACAGCTAATGTTTGGGGATTTAATTTTGACAACCAAAAGCAACATGGTGTCATTGCGCAGCAGTTAGAACAAGTATTGCCAGAATTGGTTAAAACCTCAACTAAACAAGCTGATTATGACTCATTGGGCAATGAGATTCATCCTGCTATTACCTTTAAAGCTGTTAACTACATAGGGCTTGTACCTGTACTAATAAAAGGGATGCAGGAACAGCAACAAACAATAGATTCGTTGCACTTGCGAACAAATGTGCAAGATTCGATTATTACGTCAATACAAAATCAGTTGACACAGGTATTAGCAAGTAATATATTGTTACAAGACCAAATGAATCAAATAATTACAAAAGTGAATAGCTGTTGTAATAGACCGCAAGAAAGTTCTATTGATAATCAAGAAACTAAATCAATAATTATTTCTGGAACAGAGGATAGCAATAAAATAGATGTCGAACTCAATAACTATCAAGCTGTGGTTTTGGAGCAAAATGTTCCAAATCCTTTTGCCGAAAGAACATCTATTAATTACTTCTTGCCTGATGATTCAGGAAAAGCACAAATCCTTTTTTATAACTCAAATGGTAGTTTAATTCAATCGGTTGAATTGCTTCAAAAAGGGAAAGGCACATTAAATGTGTTTTCTGCTGAATTATCAAAAGGGACTTATACTTATGCAATAGTTGTTGATGGTAAAGTAATTGAAGTTAAAAAAATGGTAAAACAATAATTTAGTATATCGTGCTATTCAATTACTCCCGATATGCTTCCCTGTGTATCGGGAGTAGTTATTTATAAAACTTTAATAAGACATATCTTTATTAAGGATTTAATGAAAGAAACAATGAAAAAAAATATTTATTTATTGCTCTTGGGTTTATATTTTATTACAAACTCAAACGCACAAAATCTTGTGCCTAATTACAGTTTTGAAAACTACTCAATATGCCCACCGCAAAATCCCCCGTTTAGCGAAGTAAATGAGTGGAGCAAGTACAAAGAAACTCCCGATTATTTTAATTCATGTGCTGATATTTCAGGGTGTTTTTCCGTTCCTGCGAGTTGTGCTGGTTATCAAATGGCAGCAACTGGAAATGCGTATGTTGGTATGTTTACTTCTGGAACAGGAGGGGCTTCAGATACTACTTTTAGGGAATATATTGGAACACAACTCATAACCAATTTAATAATAGGGCAACAGTATTGGGTTAGCTTTAAGGTAAATCTACCTAAAAGCACCTATTGTGCAACTAATAATATTGGAATTTTATTCTCAACAGTTCCTTATAGTTATTCTAATCCTTCACCAATAAGAAATTTTGCACACGTTTATTCGTCATCAATAATCTCAGATACTGCAAATTGGGTTACTGTTTCGGGGGCTTTTGTTTCGGATTCCGTATACGGATATATTGTAGTAGGTAATTTTTTTGATAATCAGCATACACAACATAATATGTTGGATAGTCAGTTACCATTTTGTGGTAGTTATTATTTTGTTGATGACATTTGTGTTTCAACGGATTCGGCAACTTGTATAGGAAGTACGGGGATAAAAGAACAAAAATTTTTAAGTCAACTTACAATTTATCCTAATCCCTCCAATTCAATCTTTAATATTAAACTGCCCAACCAGCAAGGGTTTTCACTATCTGTAACAGATATTACCGGTAGAACGGTATATACAAACAAAAATGCCACAGACATTATAACCATTGATGCCCGTGGATTTAGCACTGGAGTATATTTTATAAAAGCCATAAATCAAAGGACGGTGTTAACAGGTAAGCTGGTCAAAGAATAAAATCCAGTCTTTCAAAAGTATGAATGCTTTTAAGCTGCGGGTGTAATTCACCATGCTGTTTTCATGCTTTTTTACAAAGTTGTATCTCCCTCATGCACTAAATGAAAAGCCCTTGAATGATATACATTCAAGGGCTTTTGTTTTAACAGAATGTTGCTGTTATAAAGTTTTACGATTTCATATTGGTAAACTG
>JBASCV010000033.1:0-7196 GCA_049651825.1 Bacteroidia bacterium | reverse complement strand
AAATGAGTGTATTAAATGCTGTCAGAAACAAGTTGATTCACAGGGTATTCGCATGTGTTAAACAAAATAGATTGTTTGTAAAAAATTATCAATATACATTTGCATAAGACATAGAAATCGAAGACATTGGGCATGGCTATAACAAATTATTTGAATAAAATTTAAACAGTTGCTTAAAAGGGCAATTGTTTTATGATTTTTTAATGGTTACTCTATCAACTTCAGTCCATGTTTTAAACTCATTGGTGTAATATAAATATGCTGACGAAGCGGGAGCATCGTATTCGCCTGGAATTTCTGCTTTTAAATCAAGGTTGATTTCCTTTACAGCGTTTGCTCCCATTCCACGGTAATAAACAGCAATGTTGTTTCCTTTTATTTCATAATAATCAACAATGTGTTTTTCCTGAAGCTCTTTCAATTGCCAAGGCTGAACCGTAAAACCTGCTGGAATTCCAATGATAGCCATTGTACTTGGTACTTCGGTATCTTTTTTATTTGTAATAACAGAAGTTAAACGAACGGTTTCGCCCACTTTAGCACTTTTAACGGCTAATTTGGTGTTTAAATCAATAGAACACTCTTTATCACTATTAGGCAAGGTTGTATTCCAATTTAAGGCCACAGAATATGGAAGTGGTGTTTTTACGCCAACATATTTTACTTTAATGGTGTGTTTGCCTTCTGTTTTAATAAACTGTTCAATATCAGCCATTTCTATCGCCCCTTTATCGCCAGCTTTGTATGATTTCTCCGCTACTTTTTTGCCGTCTACATACAATAAAATTGTTCCATCTTCGGTTGTTTTTTTACTAAACTTAGCATATTCTGTTAATGCTTTTAGTGCTAATATTGTTCCTTGAGTTGAACTAAATACACCTGAGCCACTACGAGCACCCACTAAATACTGAACCGCACAATTCATTGCCGATGCATTTTTACCTGATTTTAATAAGGCCAATACGGCTAATGAAGTAGTTTCGATGGTTAATGATTGTCCTTGCGAATAGGTTATAGAATGGGTGTTTCCTGTGTAACTACCATTTTTTTCTTGTAATTTAAGTAAGCTTGCCATCGCTTCTTCAGCTTTAGTGGTTTCCTTTAAACTGTAAGCCGCATTTGCCATCATGGCCAACAAATAAGCATCTTTAGTTGAAAGTGCTTTGTTTAATGATGTTTCAAATTCTTTTTTAATATCGCTATAACCTGCTTCAGCCAAAGCATAAACGATGTATGCATTTAAAACATCGTTGCTGATACTTCCAAAATCGTGATAAGCATGTTTTTCGCGATGAAAACCACCATTACCATCCTTACGTTTCAACAACCATTCAACAGTTCTATCCAACATTTTTTGATCAACATCGGCACCCGCATTTTTCATGTCAACAAATTCCATTATACCGTAAGCAGTTAAACCTTCATGTGCAGGATTTGCACCAAACCACTCGTAACCTTTTTCTTTGGTTTCGAAAGTGATGAGACGTTTGTAACCTCTGTTCAATAAATCAGTTGCGTTGGCCAATGTTTTATTGTCTTTACTATCTGTAGATTTTAAATAATCCAACACCATTGCATTAGGATATGCAGTACACGAAGTTTGTTCAAAACACCCATAGGGTTCTCTTAAAATACCCTCAACGCCTTTCATTAAATCAGATACTACATTCGGAAAAGCTGTGAATGTAGCTGTAAGCGAACCATTTACAAGGTGATTGATTTCAAAGCTAAATTCGTTTTCTACCTCTTGTCCTGAAAAAGAAGCTTGAACAGGGAAACCTTTGGAAACTATTTTTATTTTTTGAGTAATTGCATCCCCCAAACCACAAGCCTTAAAAGCAATTGTAAAATCGCCATAACCAATTTTATCGAGTACTTTGTAATCTAAATAAATTGTTTTGGCTACACCAGGCATAATTGTTTGAATGGTAGGCACATCCACCAATGATTTTAAACCATCAGGCGCAGTAATTGTTAACAGGCCTCCAAGTGGTTTATCGGTATTGTTTTTAAATGTTAACGGAATCGATAAATTATCTTCAGTAGCTACTTCTATTGGCAATTTAGTAGTAATAGCAAATGGTAATTGCGTAAAAATAGTTTTTTCAATTCTTCCAATTGTGCCATCTGTAGCAATTCCTTCTAATGTTGCTCTAAACGAAGTAATATCATCAGAAGTATAAAACTCTATTGTCTTTTTACCTGTTTTATCAATCTCAATATTGGGATTCCAATAAATGGTATTTCTAAAATCGGTGCGTGTTTCAACGTTTTCTTGTTTATCATAAATTGGTGCAGCAAATTCTTTTGCTCTGTAATATACTTGAGTTACTTGTTGTTGAATATTTAAGTCTTCACTAGGTATTTGTTCTGCTTCCCTAGCAAAACGATCGTCTTTAGCTGCTGCATTTATTTTACCATGAATAGCTAATTGTTTTGACGATTTTTTTGCTTGTTCTTTTACCGCTTCTTTTGCTCTCCCTACTGGTAATTTTACATTATTTACATTTTTTTTATTTGCAATATCCTTTGGCTTTGCTTCAAATTTCATCACTGCTTTTTGTACACCAGCTCCTTCAGCTACACTAGCAGGTATATCAGCCAAGCGATCAAATTCAAGATCATCATTTACAGTACTAGAACGGCTTGACATTGGGTAATTTTTATAATAATTACTACAGTACAAATAAATAGTTAAATCCTGATTATAGGCGTAGACGTATTGGGATTGCGTGGTATAACCATTAGCACTATATGTTAATAATGAGGGGGTTGTTAAATCCAATTTATTGAAAATAAATTTTCCATTTTCATCTGTTTTATATTCAACACCGTTAGCAACTTTAATTGATGCGTTTGATATTATTTTTCCTGATGTAGCATCTAGTACTTTTCCAGCAACAATTGCACGTTCGCCAGCATAAGCAATTTGAGGAAAACCATCCTGTTCTATAATTTGTTCCCATTTAAAATGTCTCCAACCAGCAGTCATTAGTAGATAATCAAGAGCTAAATCTGCTTTAGCTTCTTTCTTATCAAAATAAAAAGCTGGCTCTTCAATTTTTTCATTAATATCTTGTTGCAACAAAAGTTGTGACAATACATTACCCGATTTATCATCAGCAAACGACAAAAATTGATCATTAACAACAGCCATTGAAAGATTGGCTGGCATAGGGATTCCACGCTCATCTTTAACAGAAATAGACATTTTCACTTTTTCACGAGGCAAATATTTTTCTTTTTCAGTTTGAACAGAAATACTCAGTTGTTTATCCTTATTTACAAAGGCTAAACGTTCGGCACGTTCAATACCTTTGGAATCGAACAATGTAATTTGAGCTACACCGATTGGGAATTCAGCAGTAGGAAAAACTAATTTATTTGTGCCTTTTTTAGTGGCCACACTGCTAGCGTAGTATATTTTATTACGTACTTGCGCTACAACAGACAATTCTTCAGTTTCGGTTGTAGAAATCGTTAACGCAATTTCTCCTTTCTTTGAATTATCAACATTCATCACATAACCACGAGTAAGCACTTCAGGCAATGAATAGGTTTCATTAATATTTTCGGGACGAGTAATTTTTACCGTATAATTTTCATTTGCTTGAGGCGTAAAATCAAATGCTCCCATTCCTTGATGATAGCTACTGAATGCAGCAACCGTTTTTCCTTGTTTATTAACTACAACGCCTTCAATATCGGCAGGTTTATCAAATTCATTCAATGCACGAAAAGCTACTTTACTTTGTAAACCACTTACTAAATCACCTCCTTCGGGCAACAACTGTAATTTAATTTTATTCAAAACAATTGGAATAGAACGTGAAATACTTTCGGTAGTACCATTATACTCAATCATTACATTAAGTAAACCATCGTTTGTTTTTAAATCTTTTGGAAGGCTGAATTTGATGTACATTAATCCATCAGCATCTGTAATATCTTGCTTTGTAAGCAATTGCTTGCCATCAAGGTTGGCCACAAAATTTACTTTATAATTACCCAGTGGTTTATTTTCATTTGTATTTAGCTCCAGCTTAGCTACCACTTCATCAGAAGGGCCAAATGCTTTTTTTTCAAAATCAAGTTTCATTTTTAAATTGGGTAATACAACATCTTGTACCTGCAATTGTTTTTCAAAGGCGTTGTTTTCTCCTTCATTTTTCATCCAATTGGTATAGGCACGCACTTTATACATGCCACCTAATGCTTCTTGATCTAAGCTAAAATCACCTGCAGCTACACCATTTTTTGCAATGATATTTATTGTTTTTTCTACAGTACCTTTAGGATTAATAAGCTCTACATGTACAATATCACTTTTTGAAGAAGCTTTCATTGTTGAAGCGTCTCTTACAAAAGCAGAAAACCAAATATTGTCACCGGGTTCATACATTGGCTTATCAAACTGAACGTATAACCTATCCTGTGGACGTGATTGATTGAACAGTGTTAACTTCTGCTTTAACGAACGAATAAAATCGTTTTCGTTAATCAGTTGATAATAATTTGCAGGAGTTATCCATGCCATAAGAACAAGAGCAGAAGCACTGAGTGTAACTGCACTTAATAATTTTAAGGAGCGAGATGTGATTTTCATAGGTATGGTAGTTTTAGATTGTTATCTGATTTACCTATGAGATGCAATGATTTTTACTATTCCATAAACGAAACTAAAAAAATTGAAAAATAATTTATAAAAACAAAAAGCACTATCGGAAAACCGATAGTGCTTTTTTAGAATTGTATTTACTATTACTTAGAAATGTAAACCAAAACGAATTGTTCCAGCAGGGCCAAATACAGTATTCATGTTATCTGTATCAAAACCAAATGAAGAAGATTTACCTGTTTTAGTAAGTGTTGTTACTACAGCAGTTCCATCCCAGCTTTCAGTTGTTGTTTCGCCTTCGCCAGTAGAGCTAAATGCTAAGCCCCAACCAAACTCGCCACCAATTGACATTTTTGGTAAAATAAAGTATTCAGCACCAATAAAGCCTCTTAAACCTAAACCAAAAGTAGAACCAGCTTTGATTTCTTTAGTACGTGTAACAGGATTATCAACTGAAACAGCATTACCATAAGTTGTTGTAGTTTTGCTCGTTCCTAACATGATTCCAAGTTCGCCACCATAAAAGCCTTGCAAACGAGTTTTTCCTCTTCTTTTTTCCCAGCCAGCAGTTAATCCAATGTTTGAACCACTTACTTTTGTTACATCATCAACATAAGTAACAGGAGTAGCTGCAGGAATTACAGGAACTTTTACCGCTGATGAAGTAGAACCAAAATTAATACGCACACCACCACGATAAGCAGTTTGTTCATCAACAAAATACTTACCCATAATTGATTGATTGGTAGATAAGAAATTAGTTGTAGGAGCTGTATTTAAGCCATTTCCACCAATAAAATTACCAAAATAGTTTAAAAATGGGGTAGCGTTTACACTAACACCCCAATCACCAGCTTCTGGTAAAATAAATTCGCCTTTTTTAGATGTTAAGTTTTGTGCAAAAACACTTGATGCTCCAAGCGCTAATGCTACTACTAAAGATGTTTTTTTCATAGTTTTAATTATTTAAATTAGTTTAAATGTTAAAAAATTAACGCTACAAATATATCTTGAGTAGAAAAGATTAATTATGGATGTTTTTAATGTTATGAACAGGAATTTGTGAATACAAAGCGCACAAAGAGCACAAGAACCTTAAAATCAAACAGTTAATCAAACACAAAATTACTATAAATTGACTATCCTCCCCACTCCTTATCTTCCAAAAGAGGAACAAATTTAAACGCTCCAAACTCTGTTTTTTCAAATTTTTTATCGGCAATTTTTTCAATCAAGGTCATTATTTGCACCTTATCACCAACAGGAATAACTAATCGGCCACCAATTTTTAATTGTGCCAATAAAGCATCTGGAATAATGGGTGCACCAGCAGTGATTATAATTTTATCAAAAGGGGCAAATATGGGTAAACCTTTGTATCCATCGCCATAAAAAAACTTGGCATTATAGCCTATAGAAGGAAGAAACGTTTTGGTTTTATCGTATAGTTCTTTTTGGCGTTCAATACTAAATACCTTTGCCCCCATTTCCAACAATATGCTTGTTTGATAGCCTGAACCTGTACCAATTTCAAGCACTTTCTCGCCTTTTTTCAATTGCAACAATTCGGTTTGAAAAGCAACCGTGTGTGGGCGTGAAATGGTTTGTCCTGCACCTATAGGAAAAGCAATGTCTTCATAAGCTCTCTCAACAAATGAACTATTCAAAAATAAATGTCGAGGTACTGCTTCAATCGCTTTTAATACGTCAATACTTTCTATGCCTTTTTCTTTGAGCAATAATGAAAGTTTTTTCCTCAATCCTTTATGCCTGTATGTATCGTTCACTATCATTTATAAAAATATAATTAGAAATATAATTCAAGTACTAATTAAATTTATCCTTCAATGCAGCCAATTGCGACATAAAATCATTTTCGACAGGAGCATTCTTTTTATTTTTATTCATGTTGTTGTTACTCGTATTGATTTTTGAAGGACTTGAAACTGGTGCATTTTGCACAGCAGCATCTTTCATCGAAAGTGCAATACGCTTACGTTGCACATCAACCTCAGTAACAGTTACCATTACCTTTTGTTGCACTTTTACCACTTTATTAGGGTCGTCAATAAAGGTATTGGATAACTGACTAATATGTACCAAACCATCTTGATGCACACCAATATCAACAAACGCACCAAAATTGGTTACGTTGGTAACAATACCAGGCAAACGCATACCAACACGTAAATCTTTTATTTCATGTACACTATTATCAAATGCAAATACTTCAAATGATTTTCGAGGGTCTCTTCCAGGCTTATCCAACTCATTCATTATATCATTTAATGTTGGCAAGCCAATAGTTTCAGTTACATACTTTTGAAGTACAATTTGTTTTCTGAGCTCTTTCGAACTCATTAAATCAAGTACCGTTGAATTTAAATCGGACGCCATTTTTTCAACAATAGCATAACTTTCAGGGTGTACAGCACTTTTATCGAGTGGATTTTTACTATTCACAACACGCAAAAATCCAGCGGCTTGTTCAAATGCTTTTTCGCCCATACGTGGCACTTTCATTAAATCTTTTCTCGACTTAAAGGGCCCATTTTCGTTTCTGTATTCAACAATATTG
>JBASCV010000032.1:0-15042 GCA_049651825.1 Bacteroidia bacterium | reverse complement strand
GCTCATTGATATATTGAAAACTTTGAAAAAAAGTTTCCAACATATCAACAAGCCAAAAACAACAATAACAAAAATGTTTTTAATTTGTAAAGAAAATCACAGTCCGAAAATAGGGAGGGTTACAATAGATAGTGTCTGGTTCAATAATGTTTGTTAGCGAGCTGGCGCAATCAATACCTTGCTCAACAACCAAATTACCAGAGCTTCTTCTTAGACAAATAATAAACACATCATTATCATATCTAAAATCCGTTGTTGAAGCATCTAAGTATTGCTTTTGTCTTGTTACTTCAATTGAGTAACCACTAGCAATGAATTTGCACGTATTCGAAACTTCTCGCTGTATTTCTTTCAGAGTTGTTCTGTAATTTCTTTTCGTACAAAACTCATCCAGACCCATTGAGTTTTCGGTTTCCCATTTTTCATAACCGAACTCGATAGTAGATATATCCCATTCCGGCTTAGATACTTTCTTAATTGAGGGCACATCATCAAGCGATAATAATACGGTTGAATCATAGAAGTATTCCATCGGCTCAACTCTCAAACATTCATAACCAGAACGGTTTGTATCTGGCTCTGGTCCACAACCTATATTATGAATAGAATTTAATGCATCAAACATCTGCTTAAATGAAACAGCCATTACCGTTTCATTAGTTGGGAAGTTTCGGATTAATAAACCTTTTGTGATACATTCCAATGAACCACACCCATCCTCTTCAGATGTATATGGTTGCGAATCCGTTCTGCCAAAATAGTTACTTTTGACTCTCATACAGTCATCTGTAATGGCTTCAACTGTTCTACTCAATGCTTCATTTACCGCATAAACATCGCATGTGGTCGAATCACTTAATATTTTTGCTGTGATGTCTATATCTGAAAAAAGTCTATCATCAAATGGATCACCATCTCCATCAGCGCACCAAATAACAGTTACATCATACTCTTCAAGTAATTTTCTATCAAAATTAGTTGCTACCTGAAATCCAAAAAACGCTTTTAGTACGTCAGACTGATTTAAGTAAATATCTTGATTCCAAAGAAGATTATGGATTTTGTGATTTCCTTGGCTACTGGTAGTAATAAGTGAATCTGAATAAACTACAGCACCATTTACGGTAATATAAAATGTGCCAACCATTAAAAATGAATTAGGTGAATTTCCACCTGTAGCAATATCTGCTGTAAAATCAAGCGTTGGTATGTTTACATTTACATTATAAGTTCCCGCTATTGGTGCAATAGCAATTAATGGAATAGCTGACGTGCTATCAACAAAACCAGAGGTTAATACTTCATTTACATTTAACTCGTTTAGGGTTATGGTTCCCGTTGGTATTATTAAATACTGAAAAAAATCAACATTTTGTGCTCCAACGCCAGCTCCTATTGATTGCAAGGGTGCCGAATGCTGAGGTATATGAGCGCCACTAACTGTATCAGTTATATCAGCAAGCTCTCTTAAAACAATAGCTCTAGGCAATAACTCTATATTAACAGGTAAATTGGTATAACTATCTAATGCGTTATTACTAAAATCTTCATTAGCATTCAAATCAACAGCTTGATCCATTCTGTTTTTAAATTGCATTAAACATCCCGATTGTTCAATAGGACACTCACATATACAATCATCTTCACAACTGAACACAACTTTTGCCAATAGCAGTTTGCCGATATAGAATTCATCAAAGGCATCTGTATCTGAGCATTTCGTTTCTACCAATATCCCAATATAAGCTTCGCGGCTTTGCAGGTCATAAACTCTTCTAATGTAATTATAGCCCTCTTCATAAAACTTCAAGTTAATAGCATATTCAAAGAATACACCGTGTAGCTTCATATCTCGCTTTACGTTCAATACAATATCAGCCCATCCTATAGGTTCATCCGAGAGGATAAGGTCGCCTTCGATGGCATTTGTTAACGTGAATCTCCACTTCATTTTTAATATTTTTTAGCAGTTTATACTATATCTAGTTAATTGTAAATATTGTGTTTTGAGAGCAACATCTGTATCCATCCACCCCAAAAACTCCGCTATGTTGGGCAATTCACCTCTATTGTTTTCTTCAAGAAGAGAATTCAAGGTACTACCGTTAGCTAGTTCCGACATTATAATTTTTGAAAGCTCTTTTTTTCTTTCAGTTGTCCATTTTTCCATGTTATCTCTTTTTAATAGTTACTTTAATTGATTTCTCTTGTTGATAATTATCTTTTTCAAATAAGCCATGCATTCTTGCAAGATTTGTAAGTGCAGCATGTGCATCATGAATTTCCACCTTAACCCCAAATTCGCCAGGTACAATTGATTTAATCTTACCCCGTTCCTTATCAGCCACAAGCTTATTCATATCTAATTCGAACACCTCAACCAGTATAGTTTTATCATTTACAATTCTAGAAGCTTTAGGATCCTGTTGTAGCTCCAATTCCATCCTGAGAACCTCTTGATTCAGCTCTTTTACTTTACGATTATGAGCTTTGACTTCTTTTTCATCCAAACTGGCAACATTCTTAAACTCTATCTCAAGTTCGATTCGCTTTTTCAAATCAAATATGAGCTCCTTTAATGAACGTTCCACTCTGGGAGTATACTCAACTCTCTTTGCCGTTAAATAGTCGCTTAAATTACCTCTAGCGATGTCTGCAATCAATTTGGTTGTTTCTTCAGCAGATATAGCCCGTTCATTTAGTTTAGATTTTATAAAGTCCTTTATTTCAGGTTTCCTCAGGTTCTCTGAACCAATAGAATAGGCTGTTTTTTTTGAATAGCCTGCACGTATGGCAGCTGCAGTAGCATTAAGATCAATGCAGTATTCATCACAAAAAGTCTTTTGTTTATTCGTCAACATGAGATTTCGTTTTTTTTAGTTTTTTAATGATCTTATGATACATTTTCTTTTCTTCTTTGGTGGGATTGTACTTTTTAACCCATTTATCAAATGGGAGGATTTTTCTATTTCTGTATTTCATTACTATTTATGATTTAGCTTTTACTTTTAATAATTAGGGTGCTAGAAAACATCTCACATTAAGGCGGTCTCATTATACGTATCCCAAAATAGTTTTGCACGACTCAGCTTGTAATTCTTATTAGCATCTATTTCACTTATTGTAAAACTGTGTCCAATCCAATTAATACAATGTTTAAGAAGATTTCCAACTGTTTTGTATTCCTCTCTATGATTCAAACCAAAAGATAAATAAACGTTGATTAAAGCTTTTGTTTGTTGCTGTGTAATTGTGTAAGTTTTATTACCGTCTAGTTTCGATACATTATGTGTAATGTAATTTCGCACTCCAGAATTTATATAATTGATGACAGAGATATTGTCAAACATTTTCGAGAGTTGCTCTGTATTTATTCTTCCATTAGAGAATTTTTCAAGAGAAATAGATTCATTTGTATTAAGTCTATTATATATATCTTTTTTTTTATTCTTGTCTTTATTGTTTGTAGATACTTCGTGTATTACTTTGCGTTTACTTTCACTTTGATAATCATTATAATTCATAATAGATATAAGGGTTGTGCTTTGTTTCCCTTTTCCTATAGTTTCTATTTTTATCATTTCATCCTTTTTCAACAAAGCGAAGAACTTCGAAACCGTTTTAGGAGTTGTATTAAATAGTCTAGCCCATATCCTTAGACTATTTGCAGATTGGCCTCTTTTTATTTCAAATATTTCATAACCAAGAATAAATTTATTATCAGAGTGATTAACCTCAAATAGCATCATTAGCCACCATTTTAGCTTTTTATCGTCATTCCAAATCCAATGATCTTGAAGCGATCTGTAAATAGATATCCAGCCAACCCTATGTTTTTTTTGACTATCTTTGTGTGCACTCAAAGAATTATCTGTGGAGGCGTCTGTTGTCATACGGATACCTCCATTTTTTTATAGTCTAATATAAACCATTCGTAAAAAACGGCTAGATGCGATAGGATTTCTAATACATTAATCATTACCTCCTCCTTTCCTAGTCTGTACTTTTACCAAAGATGAGCGGACCTCCTTTTCTATAAGCCTTACATTACATCCGATTCTATAAGAAGGAATTGCACCACTTTTTATAAGCTCATTCAACTTTGTTAAGCCTATTTTTAGAATTTTACATGCATCCCTTTTGGAAATATATTCCGAATGTTCGGTTGAAGTCTTTTTTTCTTGCTGGGGTGTTAATTTGGCAAGAGCTGCACTAATGCAACCTGTTATTAAATCCTGAAGCTCTTGGGGCTCCATAGATATAAAAATTTTACTATCCATTCGAAGCCCCTCCTATTCTTTTTACCCTTGAGGCTTGCCAAGAGATTAATTCGGCTTTTGAAAAACAAACATATCTTCCATTTTTAAAAGCAGGAATTTTTTTTGTGGAGATTAGATTACGAAGAGATTGAATTTTTAATTTGGTAATTTCGGAAGCCTGTGAAATAGTAATTAAGTCTTCCCCTTTTGGAAGTTCCACGACAGAACACTCCTTGTGAGTTTTGGATGACATGTACTTTTGTATTAAAAGTGCGGGTGTCCCTTTCGGGAGCAGGTAGAAGTATTGGCTATTTAGCCCAGAAATAGTGTTATAGTAGCGAAAACCAAATGGTCAAACTAACTACTATCAGTTTATTTTGTTGAGACAAAAGTATATTAAAAAAGATTGTTGTATATAAAAGTAGATTATTAATTTATCAACAAAACTTGCGCTTCTGTTAATTTGGGCTTTATTTACTTACTTAGAGTAGTGTATTTATTTTTTTGTATAAGTTCAAATCAGAGTGTTAAACGATTTCCTACCTAATATGCGAGAAATAATTTTTCGTATCCATATGGATTTTCGAACTACATTTGATTAAACAATAATACTCCAGATATGAAAAAATTACTATTCATAGTGTTCTCACTAATTTCTACACTGGTAAACTCACAAGATTTCAATGATGTTTTGTTTACAAGGAAAGGCGATTCTATTCAATGTAAAATAACCCTAATCAATAATAATTGGGTGTACTTCGATCATAAGGTGAAAAAATCTATCGTAAATGAATATATAGCAATAGAAGAGTTGAATTGCTACGTCCAAAATGGAGCAAAAACAAATATTACAGATTCGAATGCAGAAGGTGTCATAAACCGTCCGTTCCCTATAACTGATAATTATAATGAGAAAACTGCGGGGGAGAACCTTGTGGAAGCCTCCAAAATAACATATAGATCAATCATCTTAATAGTTGTTGGAGGGGCTGTAGTAGTTGCAGGAACTTTAATTACCTCTCCTGTATTGGCAATAGTTGGTGGTGTAGCAGTAATTGGAGGGGGCATTCACTCTATTAGAGCTTGGGCCAAAATAAGCGAGGCTGGTAAAATTTTAAAGAAACACAATTTATGAGTGTTTTACAGCACAATCCAATTACAAAAACGGACACAAAAACGGACACATATAAAACAAAATCGCCTGCAAAACATTGATTTGCAGGCGATTTGCGGTTTTTGGTGTTGTCCGACCAGGTTTCGAACCTGGACTCTTCTGAACCAAAATCAGACGTGTTGCCAGTTACACCATCGGACAGTCAATCTTTTGTTTGATTGGGATGCAAAATTAATAAATATATTTCTTTCAACAACAGAAATCTTCTATTTTTTTAACAAGTTCAATCCAATTTATTTTTTAACTTCGCAAACATTCTAAAAAAAGAGTGCTATAAAAGGCTAAAAATCAAAATTTTATGAATCAAACATCTAATTATCAGCGTTTTAATAATATTGTTGGCTGGCTTGTTTTTGCCATTGCTTCGTTTGTGTATTTAAGCACAATGGAATCTACAGCTTCTTTTTGGGATTGTGGCGAATACATTGCTTGTGCGTACAAACTAGAAGTAGGTCACCCTCCGGGAGCGCCTGTGTTTTTGTTGTTGGGTCGCTTTTTTAGCTTATTTGCGATGGGCGATGTTACTAAGGTGGGTATGATGATTAACGCTTTGTCGGCTTTGTGCAGCTCATTTTCTATTTTGTTTTTATTTTGGTCAATTACAGCCTTGGCTCGTAAGCTGGTAGAAAGAACAGGGGAGGAGTTTACAAATGGTAAGATGATAGCTGTATTAGGTGCAGGTGCTGTTGGTGCTTTGGCTTACACATTTTCAGATTCGTTTTGGTTTTCGGCTGTTGAGGGTGAGGTATATGCTATGTCGAGTTTTTGTACTGCAATTGTATTTTGGGCTATTTTAAAATGGGAGCGCGAAGTTGATGAAGATCCTATTCATGCCGACAGATGGATTGTTTTAATAGCCTACTTAATTGGTTTGTCAATTGGTGTCCACTTGCTTAATTTATTGGTTATTCCAGCTATTGTATTCATCTACTATTTTAAAACAAGTGAAGTAATTACTCGCAAAGGAATACTTATTACAGGTATATTATCTATTGTTATTTTGGGTGGTATACAAGCTGGTATTATTCCAATGATTGTGAAGCTGGCTGCAAATATTGAATTGTTTGCAGTAAACAGTTTAGGTTTGCCTTTTAATAGTGGTACCATTGCTTATGGTATTTTATTGATAGGTGGTATTATATGGGGCTTACGCTATTCAATTCAAAAATCAAAACCCATTATCAATACTGTTATTTTGTGCTTTACGGTAATTTTAATTGGTTACTCTTCGTTTTTTGTGTTAGTAATTCGCTCACAAGCAAATCCGCCAATGGATGAGAATAATCCTGAAAATGCGGTTAACTTATTGTCGTATTTGAATCGCGAGCAATATGGTTCATGGCCAATTACCTATGGGCAGTATTTCACAGCTCCGCTTGATTCAAAACAACCATATAAAGATGGGAGTCCGGTGTATACTCGCGATGATAAATCGGGTAAATATATTATTACTGATGATAGAAAAAGTTCTATTCCTAATTATGACAAAGCATTTTGTACTGCTTTTCCTCGTATGTGGAGTAGCCAATCAAATCACGTTGCGGGATATAGAAATTGGACCAACCCTCGTTATTATGATCTCGTAGACGCAAGAGACCCACAAACGGGCGAAATGACAAAGATTGAAAAGCCAACTTTTGGTCAAAACTTGAGTTTCTTTTTTAGATATCAGATTGGTCATATGTATATGCGTTATTTCTTGTGGAATTTTGTGGGCCGTCAGAATGATATACAGGGTCATGGCAATAATTCTGATGGAAATTGGATAAGCGGTATCAATGCAATTGATGAGGCGCGTTTAGGTCCACAAAAAGGCTTGCCAGATGCTGCAGATAACAATAAATCTAAAAATCATTTATATGCATTGCCACTTATTTTAGGTTTAATTGGTTTGTATTACCACATCAAAAAAGATAAAAAAAATGCAGCTGTTGTAGGTTTATTGTTTTTCTTTACAGGTATAGCCATTGTAATTTATTTGAACCAAAAGCCATTTGAGCCACGTGAGCGTGATTATGCTTATGCAGCATCGTTTTATGCATTTGCTATTTGGATTGGTTTAGGTGTATTAGCTATTGCTGATGCATTTTCAAAAGTACTGAAACAAACAGGTGGTGCTGTAATGGCAACACTTATCTGTTTGCTTGCTGTACCAACCATCATGGCTAAAGAAGAGTGGGATGACCACGATCGTTCGGATAGATACATTGCACGCGATTTTGCTGCAAACTATTTGAATTCTTGCGCACCTAATGCAATTTTATTTACCAATGGCGATAACGATACATTCCCACTTTGGTATGCACAAGAAGTAGAAGGTATCCGTACTGATGTGCGCGTAATTTGTTTAGAGCTCTTAAATACGGATTGGTATATCGATCAGATGGTACATAAAGCATATGAATCGGATCCTGTACCTTTTTCACTTAAAAAAGAGCAGTACCGTCAGGGAACACGCGATGTAGTTCTTTTTCATGATTACAACAATACTAAAGTACAAGGATATATTCCTGTAAAAGATTTGATGGATTTTGTGAAAAAAGATGATAGAGCGCACACTGTTCAGGTAGCAAAAGAAACGTATTACAACTATTTCCCTACAAAAAATATGCGTGTACCAGTTGATAGTGCTACTGTTGTGAACAATGGAACGGTGCCTAAAGAGTTAGCGCATCGTATTGTTAAAAATATTGATTGGACTGTCTCGGGGAACTATGTTCAAAAAAATGATTTAATGATTATTGATTTGTTAGCTCATAATGATTGGAAGCGTCCTATTTATTTTGCAGCAACAGCACCAGCAAGCTCATATTTGAATTTAGCTCCTTATCTTCAATTAGAAGGCTTGGCTTATCGTTTGGTGCCTATCAAAAAGAATGAAACAGAAAAACAAGAAACACGTATTGCTACCGACATTATGTATGATAAGGTAATGAAGTTTGCTTGGGGTGGGATGGAAAAGCCTGGTAAATTGTTGGATGATGTATTTATTCGTTCATGTGCTTTAAATATTCGTCAGCGTTTAGGCGCATTAGCAATTGCTTTAGTTGAAGAGGGGAAGAAAGATAAAGCAATAAAAGTGTTAGATAAAGTGTTGGAGGTAACACCACAAGTAAATGTGCCTTATGATGCTACTATTTATTCAATAACAATGGGTTATTATGAGGCAGGTGCTTATGACAAAGCAAATGCCCTTGCTGATAAGCTATTTGAAAACTTTGAAAATAATATCAAATATTATTATTCATTGGATAGAAAGGATATTGCTTATTATGAAAGCGAAATTGATCAAGCGCAAGATATTTGTGAACGGTTAATTTATTTTTCGGCCAACTTTAAGCAAACCGATTTTTCAAAAAAATTAGAAGATCGCTATCAAAAAATGTCGCAAGCTTATGGTTTAAGTTCAAGAGCTCAACAGCGTTAAAACTCATACAAATCAATAGTTAAAACACCCTCATCAATTTGTATAGTGATGGGGGTGTTTTTTTATAAATACCTTATCAGATGCTTTTTTCTGTACGTCCTCCATATCTCTTAAAGAAGATAATGCCAACAGCAATTTGGCGGGGAAGTGCTACAGATAAAAAATTATACCTTACGTTTGATGATGGTCCAATACCTGAGCTTACTCCATGGGTTTTGGATGTTTTAAAATACAATGCTATAAAGGCAACATTTTTTTGTGTGGGTGAAAATGTGTGTAAACATTCGGATGTATATACTCGTATTTTAAATGAGGGTCATCAAGTAGGCAACCATACATACAATCACTTAAATGGATGGAATACAGATACGAATGCTTACGTTGAAAATACGAAAAAATGTGCTTCGTTTGTTTCTAGTAATTTGTTTCGCCCTCCGTATGGCAAGCTAAAACCAACTCAAATAAAGCAACTAAAAAGTAATTATACAATTGTGATGTGGGATGTTTTAAGTGGGGATTATGATAAAACAATTACACCCGAACGATGTTATTTAAATGTGATTAATTCCATTCGTAATGGTTCTATTATTGTTTTTCATGATAACCTGAAAGCTCAAGTTAATTTACGATTTGCGTTGCCGAAAGTTATTGCGTATGCTCTTGAGCAAGGGTATGAGTTTGATGTTTTGTAATTTACTTTGTGTATTTTAAATAAAAGTTATAAAAGCAATAGTTGTTTTCTAATATTTAGCTTTATAATTTATTTTTTAACTAGCCTTATTTGGTGTGTTATTTTTAGGCGATTCGTATATTTGTTTATAGGCTTATAGAATAATGACGAAAGAAGATCTTTTACGCAAATACAGCGAATCAGCAAATACAACTTTATTGAGTAAGGAGTTGGCAGGCGGTGCTGTGCGTATGCGCTTGAAAGGGGTAATTGGTTCTGGTGCTTCATTTATTGTAGCTTCGGCCTATCAACATAGCTATAAAACACATTTGTTGATTTTAGGTGATAAAGAAGAAGCGGCTTACTTTTTGAATGACCTCGAAAATTTATTGGGTGCTGAAAATGTATTGTTTTTTCCAGCATCGTACCGAATGCCCTATCAACATGAAGAAATAGATAACTCCAATATTCTTTTGCGTGCAGAAGTTTTAAATAAAATAAATACGGGTAAAAAACACATCTGTATTGTTACCTATCCTGAAGCACTTACGGAAAAAGTAGTAACAAAATCACATTTATCTAAAAATACATTAGAGCTAAAATCGGGTGAAAAAATTTCTATCGATTTTATTACAGATGTATTGATTGAATATGGTTTTGATAGGGTTGATTATGTGATAGAGCCTGGGCAATTCTCAATACGTGGTGGTATTGTGGATATATTTTCGTTTTCGAACGATAATCCTTATCGAATAGAATTTTTAGGGAATGAAGTAGATTCAATACGAAGTTTTGATGCAACATCACAATTGTCGGTACAAACACTTGTACACTGTACTATTATACCTAATGTGCAAACCAAATTGTTGAAAGAAAGTAGGCAAACTTTTTTAGAATTTTTACCCGAAGGTGCAGTATTATGGTTCAACAATTATCAGCTTGCAAGCGAACGTATTGAAAAGGCATTTTCGATTGCTGAAACAGAATTTAATAAATTAGATTCTGTTATAGAACAATTAGCGCCTAAGGAGTTGTATATTGACAAAGATACATTTGCGAGACAGGTGTTGAGTTTTCCAATTGTTGAATTTGGAAAACAATTTAGTCATGCAGCAACGCATACAATTACGTATGATTTTTTACCGCAGCCGAGTTTCAATAAAAACTTTACTTATTTAAACGACAACTTAAAAAGCAATATTCGTCACAAGTTAACAAACATCATTTTTTCGGATACAGCCAAACAAATAGAAAGGTTGTATAAAATATTTGAAGATATTTCGCCTAAAAAAAGTGAAGAGCCTGAATTGTTTACCCCTATTTTATTATCGATTCACGAAGGTTTTATTGATAATGATTTAAAATTAGCTTGTTATACCGACCATCAAGTATTTGATCGTTATCATCGTTTTAAATTAAAAAACAGCTTTAATAAAAAAAATGAAGCACTTACACTCAAAGAGTTGAAAGGGCTTAATCCAGGCGATTACATAACTCATATTGATTATGGCGTAGGAAGATATGGTGGTTTAGAAACCATTGAGGTAAACGGTAAAAATCAAGAAACCATACGACTGGTATATAAGGACAATGATGTTGTAAACATTAGCATTCACTCGTTGCACCGTATTGCTAAGTATTCAGGAAAAGAAGGTACTGAGCCTAAAATAAATAAACTTGGCACAAATGCTTGGGCTACATTAAAACAAAAAACAAAAAAACGTGTAAAAGAGTTAGCCTACGATTTGATACAATTGTATGCAAAACGAAAAGCGCTGAAAGGCTTTAAATATTCGCCCGATAGTTATTTACAGAACGAGCTAGAAGCATCGTTTATTTACGAGGACACGCCCGACCAAATAAAAGCCACTGCTGATTTTAAAAAGGATATGGAAAACGAATGGCCTATGGATAGACTTGTGTGTGGGGATGTTGGGTTTGGAAAAACCGAAGTGGCTGTTAGAGCCGCTTTTAAGGCTGTATGCGACAGCAAGCAAGTTGCAGTATTGGTACCAACAACAATTTTAGCATTGCAACATTATAAAACGTTTAAAGAAAGATTGAAAGATTTTCCGTGTAAGGTAGATTACATTAATCGGTTTAAATCAGCAAAAGATCAGAAAATAACACTCGAAAAATTAGAAAAAGGTGAAGTTGATATTTTAATTGGAACCCATGGTATTGTTGGCAAAAATGTAAAATTTAAAGATTTGGGATTGATGATTATTGATGAGGAGCAAAAATTTGGTGTGGGTGTTAAAGACAAATTAAAAACATTGAAAACCAATGTTGATACGCTAACGCTTACAGCAACACCTATTCCACGCACCTTACAGTTTTCGATGATGGGCGCTCGTGACCTTTCGGTAATAAGTACTCCGCCACCCAATAGGTATCCTGTTCAAACGGAGCTACACACCTTTAATGAAGAGATTATACGTGATGCTGTGATGTTTGAAGTGTCGAGAGGTGGACAGGTGTTTTTTGTTCACAACAGGGTACAAAATATTATGGATATTGCAGGAATGATTTCTCGTTTATGTCCTGATGTGAAAGTGGCTATTGGACATGGACAAATGGATGGCGATAAGTTGGAAGAAATAATGTTGGCTTTTGTTGAAGGTGAATACGATGTATTGGTTGCTACTACTATTATTGAATCGGGATTGGATATTTCAAACGCAAATACAATTATTATTAACCAAGCGCACATGTTTGGTTTGAGTGATTTACATCAAATGCGTGGACGCGTAGGACGTTCCAATAAAAAAGCATTTTGTTATTTGCTTACAACACCAGTATCCTTGCTTACTCCAGAAGCAAGAAAGCGGTTAAAAGCAATTGAAGAATTTTCGGACTTAGGAAGCGGTTTTCATATTGCAATGAGGGATTTGGATATACGTGGTGCAGGAAATCTTTTAGGAGGCGAGCAAAGCGGGTTTATTAATGAAATTGGTTTTGAAATGTATCAAAAGATTTTAGATGAAGCAATAATGGAGCTTAGGGCAGAGCATGAGGAATTGCGAGAAACTAATGTTGGAGGAACCCATAACTATACTGGAACAAAGCATGGCGCTTATGTAAATGATTGTGCTATTGATACTGACATGGAAATATTAATACCAGATAGTTACGTAAATAATATTACCGAACGCTTGCATTTATATCGATTGTTAAACGATGCGAAAGATGAAGCGGAATTGGAAAAATATGCAATTGATTTGAACGATAGATTTGGTCCAATTCCTGAGCCAACAAGTGAATTGATTCAAACAATACGATTGCGTTGGTTAGCAATGGAGATTGGTTTTGAGAAATTATTACTTAAAAATAATCGTGTGGTTGGTTATTTTGTACAAAATGCTAATTCTCCATATTATCAGAGCGAAGCGTTTACTAATGTATTAAAATTTGTTCAACAGAATCAACGCATTTGTAAAATGAAAGAAACAAATGGCAAACTATCACTCTCGTTTGAAAACATAAAGTCTATTGATGCTGCAATAAAAGCGTTAAAGGGTATTATTGCTTAAATTCTAGCTACTATTTATCCTCCTTAAACCAACCGCTGTACATCACATAATTATTGGCAATACGATTGATTTCGCCTTGTATTAATTCAGGATTTATGTCTTTAACTTTTTTTGCTGGTACTCCGGCATAAATTACTCCTGATTCAACTTTTGTGTTTTCAAGCACTACAGCTCCAGCCGCTATAATTGTATTGCTACCTATTTCGCAATTATCCATTACAATTGCACCCATGCCTATTAAAACATTATCGTGTATGGTGCATCCATGCACAAGCGCATTGTGTCCAATGGATACATTGTTTCCAATATTCACTTTTGTTTTTTCGTAAGTACAATGAATTACGGCACCGTCTTGTACATTCACTTTGTTGCCCATTCGTATTGAATTTACATCGCCACGAACAACAGCGTTGAACCAAATACTACACTGATTTCCCATGATTACATCGCCTACAATGGTTGAGTTGTCGGCTAAATAGCAATCGTTGCCAAATTGTGGTGATATTCCTTTTACTGGTTTTATTAGTGCCATTTTTTTAGTGATTAGTGATTAGGCAAAAGCCATTAGTTAGCGCATTGGGGTTGAATTATACAAATTTAACAAAAAGAACTGTTTGCTAATCACTAATGGCTATTACCTAATTAATGAACAGCATCCTTTTTACAACAAGTATTTAAATTCTTATATGCTTTGGTGTCGGCAGGGACATCATCTGCATCATAACCAATTTTTGAAATGGCTGTACGTATTTTATCTGGTGTTGTTTTTTTAGGGTTGTATTGTACTGTTACTATTTTCGACTCAACATCTACTGTAGATTTTTTTACTCCTTTTTCAAATGCTAACTCTTTTTCTATAGTGGTTTTACACATATCGCACATTACAGAGGTTTTAATTTTTATTTCTTCAGTTTTATTTTCCTGCGCCTTGCTAGTGTATGGTAATAATGTAAGCACAAACAAAATTAAAGGTGCTATAAATGTTGTTTTTTTTATAGTTTTCATATTGTTTTATTTTTTATTTAATATTCATTCTTAGTCCTGTATAAATAATTCTTCCTTCAATGGGTGCATATATCATTGATGCATCAAAATTTGCGCCAAAAGGTTTATCTGGAGCAATAATAGGATTTTTTTGTGTGTAATTAAAAATGTTTTCACAGCCTAAATACACTTCAAATTTCCTGAATTTTTTTGTGATTTGAGTGTTGAACAAAAAATATTCTTTTGAATACTGAGGTAACTGGTATTCTATTGGGCTCATAGAAGTATTGGGTAATCTAGCTTTTTCAAGCCAATTGGTTGTAAAATCAAATTTCCAAATATCCATATAAGTTGCATAAGCTGCATTAAACATCACTCTATGCTGAGGTACATAAGGCTTTGCAAGTAATAGGTTGTTGTAAGTAGTTTTTACATCGTACCATTTATATGCAAATTTTACGTCAAACATTTCAATCGGTGTAAAGCTAATATCTGCTTGAAAGCTGTTGGAATAAGATATTCCATTGAGGTTATAAAAATGTATTTGGTTTACATGTTTATCTAAATCTACAATCACTTGGTTTTCGAAGTCGGTTCTAAAAAAATCAATGTTTATAAATGCTTCTTTATTAAACAGTTTAAATTTTTGATTAACGCTTATGCCGTAATTCCAAGCAATTTCGGGATTTAATGATTCTTGTACAATTACTTGGCGCGAACTGGCAAACACCGATTGGTTTTCTACAAATATGTTTGCTGTTCTAAATCCTTTTCCGCCAGACAATCGTACTGTTGTTGATTTTGTAATGTTATACCTCAAATGTAATCGTGGTGTGTATTGCATCCCGAATAGGTTGTGATAATCGGCTCGCAAGCCCGCTACCAACGAAAAGTTATCAGCATGTGTATAAGTATATTCAGCAAATACTCCAGGAACGCTTTCTAACCGAGCGAAAGCAGAGTCGTTGAAGTTTTCAGAAAAGTCATCTAATAAA
>JBASCV010000031.1:0-2651 GCA_049651825.1 Bacteroidia bacterium | reverse complement strand
GCCCACATAGTTGACTGTAGTTATTCTACTACAGCAAATGAAACCGCCAATATCCCTAATGCACAAGTTGGTGATTACTATATTATTATGATAACAAATTATTCTAATATGCCAACGGATATTACTTTTTCGGTTACAGGCGGGTCGGGTACAATTTCTTGCGAAGAGGTTTGTGTAACGAATGCTTATTACAATCAACCTTTATGTGTTAATGGTACATTGCAGCTGCTTGCAACCGATCATTTGGGTGCAGGCACATACAGTTGGACGGGTCCCAATGGATTTACTTCCAATCAAAAAAATCCAACCATTAATGCTGTCGATTTAACAAATGCGGGTTATTATTATGTTAATTATACCTTAGATACGTCTTGTGCTTATTCCGATAGCGTATTCGTTGCGGTTGATACTTGCGGTGCGCTTTCAGGAAGAGTGTATGCCGATGCAAATAATAATTGTATGTATGATTCTACTGAAAATTATGTTGCCAATACACAAATTAAATTAACGCAAAACGGCAATTTTGTTGCTTTTGCATGGACTGATCCTTATGGTTATTATTATTTTGATGTGCCGCTTGGTTCTTATACTATTGAGTTAATTTCAACCACAGGTTATACAATTACTTGCTCGGGAAGTATGGCGCACAGCACTACGGTAACGACATCGCTTACAACTGAGAATTTTGCATTAGATTGTGGTACTTTAGATTTAGCGGCTACAGGGCTTTCTATTTCTCAGGGCTTTTTCCCTGGATTAACAATTCCTGTTTTTCCTCATATTCAAAATTATTCACCAGAGTGTAATCAATTATCCACCCCGTGTTCAGTTACTATCATTTTAGATTCCCTTGTTCAATATTCTGGTTCTTACTATGGTGGCTCTGTGCCCGATACAATTATTGCATCTGCCACAGGTGACACCTTGATTTGGACAATTGCCGATATTTACACTGCTACCAATTTTGGTTATTTGTCTAACGCTTTTACGGTTACTACCAATACTTCTGCAACAATAGGCGATACGGTTTGTATAACGGTTATAATTTCAGTTGTTCAAGGCGAATCGGATACTACCAATAATATATATACAGGCTGTTTCGCAGTAGGCAATTCGTACGACCCCAACTCTAAAGAGGTTATTCCAAGAGGAGATGGAGTGCAGGGTTTTATTCCGCCATCAACAGAGCGTTTAGAGTATACAATTCATTTCCAAAATATGGGTACAGCATCAGCACATAACATATACATAATGGATACATTAAGTGCTAACGTTGATGTGTCTAGTCTGGAAATTATATCTGCTAGTCATCCACAAACTACAACACTTTTAGATGGAAATGTTTTGAAATTCAATTTTGCTAATATTATGTTGCCAGATACAGCTCATGATGAGCCTAATAGTCATGGTTATGTTAAATATTCAATAGCTTTAAATGATGGTTTAACGCCTGGTACTCCAATAGAAAATACAGCTTATATTTATTTTGATTACAATCCGCCTGTAATTACCAATACAGCAATAAATACAATAGAGTTTCCTGCAACTATAAGTGATTTTTCATCGTCTATTTTAAATGTGTTTCCCAATCCAGCAAATAATTCAATAACAATTGAGTTTGCGGAAAAGAATACAGAAAATATAAACTTAAAGCTAATGAATGTTACAGGGCAAATAATATACGAGGAAAATGCGACTGTTTTGTCTGGAAAATTTTCTAAAATTTTGGATATAACTACATTTACTAAGGGCGTTTATTTCTTGAAAATAGCTAGCAAAAATGGAACATTACAGCAAAAAGTAGTTAAAAATTAGCAGTTTTTAATACTACATATAATGGAGTTTTGTAAATATTCTTTAATAATTGTATCTTTGCACACCTTAAAATCAAAAAAACTAAAAATAATTTACTTATGGCATCATCAGGTGATTTAAGTGTAGGTTCTGTAATCCGTTTTGATGGAGAACTTTGCAGAGTAGAAGAGTATATGCACCGTACACCGGGCAATTTACGTGCGTTTTATCAAGCACGTATGCGTAATTTAAAAACAGGCAAACTAGTAGAAAATCGTTTTCGGGTGGGTGAAGCAGTTGAGTTAGTGCGTGTTGAATATAAAATGATGCAGTATATTTATCCTGAGGGTGAATTCATTGTATGTATGAACACTGAAACCTATGATCAAATACATATTCCTGCTTTTTTAATTGGTGATGCAATTAAATTTTTGAAAGAAGGAATGGACGTAAAGGTGTCTTTTGAGGGTGACGAACCTATTTTGGCTGAGGCTCCAGTTTTTGTAGAATTAGTAATTACTTATACTGAACCAGGCGAACGTGGCAATACTGCTACAAATACATTAAAACCTGCTACACTTGAAACGGGTGCTATTGTTAAGGTGCCTTTATTTATAAATGAAGGTGAAAAAATAAAAGTTGATACACGCACATCAGAATACGTTGAAAGAGTAAAGTAATTATCAGTTTTAACTATTTTATATGCCCTGTCGTAATTTTTGACAGGGCATTTTTTTATGCCTATATTTGAGTCAATCATTCAGTAACTCTTACATTAAAAATGAAACTACCTTCTATACAAAAGTTAAAAGATATTGCAGCTCTTATTCAATGTGATTTTGATGGTAATCCCGACC
>JBASCV010000030.1:0-15569 GCA_049651825.1 Bacteroidia bacterium | reverse complement strand
GTATTGTTGTAAATAGGTTAATACTCTTCCGCCTGTTGCCATGCCACTGCCTGCAATAATTATTTTCGATTTTTTTTCGGCCGCTATTTTTAAGGTTTCCTCCATTGTTTTCACTAACCTTATTTCGCTACACATTTCATAACAATCGTCAAGCGATAGCTTATGCCAATCATTGTGTCGGATAAACACCTCAAGCACATTCAAGCCCATAGGACTATCCATATACACAGGAATGTTTGGTATTAAGTTCTTTTTTTTTAATTGCCAAAGTGTGTACATCAGCAATTGTGTGCGCTCTACAGCAAAGCTTGGAATAATAATAGTTCCATTTCGAGTACTATTTTCATTAATTATATTGCTTAGTTCTTGCTCTGGATTTGAAGCGTGAATACGATTTCCGTATGTGGATTCAACAAACAAAACATCAGCATAATCAGGTTGTTCGGGAGTACGCATCAAGGGTTCTTCTTTTCTGCCTATATCGCCCGAAAATACAAATATGCGTTCTCCTATTTTTAATTCGATAAATGTAGCACCAATTATATGTCCATTGTATCTATATCTACACGAAATAGTATCATCTATCTTAATCCATTCATCAAGTGGTTTTGCATAAAAATGTGGAATCGTTTTTTCTACATCTTTTAAATCATACAATGGTTTTGCGGGTGCGTGTTTTGAGAAGTTTTCGGCATTCGCTCTTTCGGCATCTTCTTCTTGCACACGCGCACTATCTTTCAATATAATGCTTGTAACATCAAGTGTTGGTGCTGTAGCCCAAATTTCTCCTTCAAATCCAGCATTTACAAGCTTAGGCAAATATCCTGTGTGATCTAAATGTCCGTGCGTCAACAATACTAAATCAATTGAAGAGGCATCAACCGGAAATGGTTCCCAATTAAGTAATCGTAGTTCTTTTAATCCTTGAAAAAGACCACAATCAATCAGTATTGATTTACCAAATGCTTTAATTAAATATTTAGAACCCGTTACAACACCTGCTGCACCAAGCAATTGAATGGTTATTTTATTTTTTACCGTAGCCATTTTTTTGTTTTATTTCTATGCATAATGCTTTTACTTCTGTTAAAACAGCTTGTGATCTTTTGCCTAACACAACATATTTATCAAGTACTACAGGATTTTCCAAAATAGTTTTGCACAAAACAATTTTACTATCCAACAAATACTGTTTTTCTTGATTTGTAAGTGTAGTAAGACATGTGAGCGGATATAAACCCAATGCATCAATTTGATCTTTTAATCCTTTTTTAGAAGGATAATCCCAACCAAGCAAATGAAGCCCAGCGCAGGTCCCGTATTTTATAGCATCTGATGTAAATTTTGTGTTGGTAATTACACCGCCCATTAAATTTATATTTTCATTGCCCTTTATTGATAACCATGTTTGTTCAACATCCTTGAAACGTGATTGAATGTACAATGGAATCTTCACATCGCTTATCGTTCCCGATTGATTGTGGTATTTACACTCTATCATTAACGCATCCGTTGTTTTTCTGGCAATTACATCAATTTCGTGGGTAACACATTTTCCTTGTATGGTTTGCCCAATTAATACCGAATATCCCTGGTGTTTGAAAAGTTCTCCAATAAAAAGCTCAAATGGATAGCCCGAAGGCCCAAGCTCCATGATTCCTTGCTTTAAATTATATTTAGCAGCTATGTAGTTACCTTTTGCTTTCAATAATCGGAATGCCATTTTGTATATTTTCCCTGTTGACATTCCCTCATACAGTTTTGCTGTAACCTCTTCTAAAATAGCATTTACAAGCACATCATCTGCCCCCGAATTTTTAAGTGATTTTTTTAACTTTTCAGCAGAAAAAGGAACACTTTTTCCTGACGCTTTTGTAATATAGATAGGTGTTTCCAATTTTATTTGTATTTCTTTTTGTGCAGTTGATGGGCTTCTTCAATAGAATGCGAGCTCGATAAATCCTTTTCTTCTTTTGCCATTACCGCAAGCCTACGGTAGAATTTACTGAGTGTTTCTAACTCATCTTCTGTTAAGTCTTCAACATCAATTAGTCTATTACTTGGGCCATTTAACGATGCAACCAATTCATTTAGTTTTAAATGAATTGCTTTCGAATCTTTGTTTTGTGCACGCTGAATCAGAAATACCATTAAAAACGTAATGATGGTTGTGCCAGTGTTTATTACCAATTGCCAAGTGTTTGAAAAATCAAAAAGTGGACCGGTTATTATCCATGAAATGATAATAAATAGTGCCATTATAAACGCAAATGTAGTGCCGGTAAATACGGTCACAGCATGTGCAAACGACTCGAAGATGTTTCTTTTTTTCATTTGTTGTTAAGTGTAGTATTATAAAAATGTTTCAATTGTACTAATTAATTGATGCTCTGAAAGCACACCCGATTGTCGCCATTTGATTTGCCCGTTTTTAAACAAAATTAAAGTAGGAACCGATTGTACATTATATTTAGTAGCAGCCGCACGGTTTTTGTCAATGTCTACTTTTAAAATTTTTGCTTTACCGTTTAGTTTTCCTACAACAGTTTGCAATATAGGAGCCATCATTTTACAAGGCCCACACCATTCGGCATAAAAGTCCACTAAAACGGGTTGTTCTGAATTTATAATTTCATTAAAAGATGCCATTTTTTTTACATTTAAAGTGTGTGTGTTTACATTGGGTCTACATCCATTTGAACGCGTACAGCTTTGTATTCGGCTGATTTGAATGCAACCAGTAATTCGTTAATTATTTTTTTTGCTTGTGCAACAGATGCTTCGCGTTCAATTTTTAATAAAATATTTTTTTGATATAAGTTACGTATTCTCGAAACAATAGGAAATTCTGGGCCTAACACACGTTGCTTGAATGATTTTTTTAATTCTTCAGCTAAATGTTTTGCAGAAGCATTTACTAAATCCAAATCTTTATGTATCACTTTAATTTCAATTAAACGATAAAATGGCGGGTAGTTGAAATTTCTTCGGTCGAGCAATTGGCTCATGTACATTGATAAGTAGTTGTTTGCTACAACATCGTGAATAATTTGATGCAGCGGATTGTAGGACTGTATTATTACTTTACCACGTTTATTTTTTCTACCTGCTCTACCCGAAACTTGTGCCATCAATTGATAGCTTCTTTCAAATGCCCTAAAATCAGGGAAATTAAGCATGGTATCGGCATTTAAAATTCCAACCAAACTTACATTATCAAAATCCAAACCCTTTGTAACCATTTGTGTACCAATCAATACATCAATGTTTCCTTCTTCAAAATTTTGAATGATGTGCTGATGTGCGAATTTGCTTCGTGTGGTATCTAAATCCATACGTGCAATTTTTGCATTCGGATAAAAAATAGCCAACTCCTCCTCAATTTTTTCGGTACCAAAACCTTTTGTTTTTAGTTCTACATCTCCGCAAGCAGAGCATCTGTCGGGCGGTTTGGTAGAATAGCCACAATAATGACACCGCAATTGATTGCTCGCTTTGTGATAGGTTAAACTCACATCACAGTTCACGCAATGTGGCACCCATGCACAGGTATTGCACTCCAATTGAGGTGCAAAACCTCTGCGGTTTTGAAACAAAATCACTTGCTCTTTATTGTTCAAAGCCAATGTTATATGGTCGAGTAACATGGGAGAAAAATGCGATTTCATCATTTTTTTCTGAGTCGCTTCTTTTACGTCTGCTACCAATATTTCGGGCATTTGTATGCCTCTGAAACGTTTTAGCAATTCTACAAATCCATACTTGCCTTCTTGTGCATTGTAATAGCTTTCTACACTTGGTGTAGCAGAACCCAATATTACTTTTGCTTGGTGGATGTGTGCTAAATAAAGTGCGCTATCCCGTGCATTGTAGCGTGGGGTAGGGTCGTATTGTTTATAGGATGTATCGTGCTCTTCATCAACAATAATAAGACCGATATTACTGAATGGTAAAAAAAGTGATGAACGTGCTCCTATTATTAATTTATAATCGGGATTATTTTCTGCAGTTGCTTGAAGCGCTTGATTAGGTGTATTTTTTAAAACCGTATTCCATATTTCAACCCGTTCGTTTTCGTTGAATTTACTGTGATACACGCCAACAACATCACCAAAACTTTTTCTAAGTCGATTAATAATTTGTGCTGTTAATGCAATTTCGGGCAATAGATAAAGCACCTGTTTGCCTTCAGCAATCACCTTTTCAATTAGTTTGATGTATATTTCTGTTTTGCCTGATGATGTAACACCGTGCAATAGAATGGTGTCTTTTTCTATTAATTGCTTTTGAATTGATTCAAAAACTTCTTGTTGAAGTTCGTTTAATTCATTGCCTTTTATTTCGCTTTCATTCTTTGAAAATCTGCCTACTTCTTGCTCATAAACGGTTAAAATATTTTTTTTCTCCAAGGCTTTTATTGCCGCTTCGCTACCTGGGACAATTTTTAATAAATCTCCTTTTTTTACTGCTTTGTATGCAGTGCCCGATTCTCTTTGTTTTTCGTACCGTTCAGATAGTTTTATGTATGCCAATAAAACATCCATTTGTTTGGATGCTTTTTTTTCGAGTAAAGGAAATATTGTTTTTAAATTTTCTTCATTATCGGCATATTCGGTAATGCTTACAAAGCTTTCTATTTTTGGTTTGAATTTTTCTTTTAGTTCCTCTTGCAGTATTACCACCTTTTTTT
This sequence comes from Bacteroidia bacterium, assembly GCA_049651825.1. Lineage (GTDB taxonomy): Bacteria > Bacteroidota > Bacteroidia > 2-12-FULL-35-15 > 2-12-FULL-35-15 > 2-12-FULL-35-15. Next base: position 10,879 of record JBASCV010000030.1, on the reverse strand, counting down.
CAATCATCGATTTTATGATTGGGTAAACCGTTTTTTGCTCTAAAATTTCTGAAATCTCTTGTACTTTCAGGGTGTTGCGGAGTTGAAGCGCATCAAGGATTAGAAATTCTTTATCTGATAATGTGCTTTTGTTGGCTTCAATATCAAAATTGGGATTGATAATAATTTGTGTTTCGCTCGAAAGCCTTAATCCTCCTGGCAATGCAGCTATCATCACATCGCCAATGTTGCACATGTAATAGGTGCTCATCCATTCCCAAAGCTCCAATTGTTTAATGTTTACAATTGGTTGCTCATCCAATATGGATTCAATGTATTTGGCTTCGTATTGTTTAGGAGGGGTTTGATGTATTTTTCGAATAAGGGCAGAGTATAATTTCCCTTTGCCAAATTGCACAATTACGCGTTTCCCTATTGCTACATCCGCATCCCAGTCTTTGGGAATACGGTATGTGTATAAATTAGGAACAGATAAGGGTAATATTACATCAACAAAATAAGTAACTCTACTCATATAACAAATATACGGCAGTTTTTAACAAATATACTTACTTTTGTTTTGTGATACTTGGTAAAGCCTCTTGTTGTAAAACTACGTAACCAAGTTAAAGAATAAAGACTTGACAGTTTAATGTTAGGTCTTTATTTATGTATCTTCTTTAGAAAGGTATCTATCTAAACAGCGAACGGTCAATTAGGCTGTTACTTTTGCTCTTTTAGGTGACGGATTGGAGCTTTTTAAGGGTTTAATTTACAGTGTTTATAGGGTATTTTGCAAAGATATTAGCTAAAATAAATGATACCAGAACCGTAACTTTATTTTGGGAGTTGCAGTTCTGGTATAGAACAATAAACCGCGTAAAATCCTTATTTCTTTCTAATTCTTATTTTGTTAAGATCATACGTTTAGTATCCATTTCTTTACCATCCGCAATTAGTGAATATAGATACATGCCTGATTTTAGCTCACCACCAGAAATCAAAAGACTGCCGCTACCTCTTTCGTTTATTGCATAAGTTTTCAATAAAGTTCCTTGCATATCAAAAATTGATATTTCCGCTTTTATAATTGATGAAGGAATTAAATAACCAATTGAAGTGTTTTCACTAAATGGATTCGGATTGTTTTGATTTAGTTTAATATCGCTATCATTGTTATTACTTACATTGTCGATGTTCAATGATAAATTTGTTTTTTTGATTTCATTAATAGCCTGTTCCAAAATAGTAATTTTTTTATTTTGTTCTTTCATGGCTTCTACTAATACAGGTATAATTGCAGTATAATTAACAGAATAAAAACCTTTATCGTCAGCCTTTACTAATTCCGGGAACACTTCCGATAATTCTTGTGCTATAAAACCAATGTTTTTCCCTTCACTAAATGACATTTCTTTAAATGCGTCTCTATTAAATTCATACGTTCTCCCGTTTAATTTTAAAATTTTCTCTAAAGCTCCATCAATTTGTACTATATTCTTTTTAAAACGTTTATCCGAACTATAGTAAAGGCCAGTACATCTGACATCTCCTACAACATATAATGCGACAGACCCATAAGCTTGAGCTAATGAACCAATGCCAAGACCAATCGAGTTTAGAAACATATTATAGTTAGTCCCTGAGGTTTCTCCACCAGCTTTGCCCCAAAAAGCAATACCTCCAGTTGCACCAATCCGAAGCCAATTGCCGTCTGTACTGATTAAAGCCAGATTAGAGGGAAAGGCTGTAGGAAATCCTAAATATTTATTGGTGGAGGTTGAGGTACCGAAATATAATTTACCCGATCCTCCAGATATTATGCCATTCCCAGCTACTTCAAGTCTTTGAGATGGGCTTGTTGTTCCAAGACCAACGTTGCCAGCTGTTGTTACTTTTAACTGAGCCTTTGAATGTGAGCTGCTAATTGTGATTAATAGAATTGCAAAAAATAGTTTTGTTTTCATAATTATTTTTTTAAGATTAATAATTAAATATATTATAATTTTCAAATATAAGGACAACAAGGTTCTTTTCTTAATAACAAGGGTTAGCATCTAAATATAACTCATAACCATTGCTATAAAAATCACCATTAATTAAAATATTATCAGCAGCTCTCCAAGTTTTAGATGCTGGAAGATTAATTGTTCCACTTGTTGTTATTGATAATTTAACCGAATTATCTGCAGCATTTATATTCCCTGAATTAATAGTAATTGGATATGAACAATCAATGTCATTCAATGTATAATATGAAACAGACTCAATTTTCATCTTTGAAGGATTTGTGTTAATATCACGTGGTCCAGAATAATAATTCACAGCATCTATTTTCCCATCGAAATAATCAGCATAATTTATTAAAGTTGGATCATAAATGCCATTCGTTCCTTTGGTAGGATAATCCCAAGCAACATCTTTTTTCATTGCCTGATTCAAAATTATAAAGGCATCGTTCGATATTTCTCCATTAATATTGGAAGGATAACCAGGGTTTGGAGAGACTCTTATTGGCAACCCATCATAATAAAATATAAGTTTAGAAGGCGACCATTCCATTCCATAGGTATGCGCATTGCCGTCAGCATAACCATTTATATTTGTTAAATTATGCATTAGACCACGTTCATTTTCAGCACCAGTGCACTTTCCTTCGGAATTAATATCACTAGAATGTATATTAGTCGTACTGTAACTCTTTGTTTGTCTTGTTTCATGGAATGGTTTAAGTATGCATGTGTTTAGAGTTCCAGGATTCATTTCAAAAATATCTATTTCATCATAGTCCCAATTGGGATCTGAAGGAACATTACCTGTTTGACTCCAAGTCCAAAATGCAGGCCAAAGTCCATACGTATCAATAAGTTTAATTTTTGCTTCAATATACCCATATTTAACTTTTCTTGCAGGGTTTACTGACAATGAACCAGAAGTATAATGATGTGCAGCATAAGTACATCCGACACAGTTATACTCCTCTTTTTTAGTCGTCAAAACCAACCCTTCATTAGCAACAAATGCAACATTGTTTGGAGTGTATGCTTGTGGTTCCCCACCATGATCCCCACCATCAATTGTCCAATAAACAGTACCACTTGTTCCTCTTATGTCAGAATTGCCATATTTAATTAAAGGGTCACCTGAAGGGTAATGAATTTTTTGTATAAAATCATCTTTCCAGATCATTTGCCAATGCAACGGGTCATTTGCTGGTGTTTGTGAAAAACCCAAAAAATGAAATAGAAAGCAACTCAATATTATCACTGTTTTTCTCATTAGAATTTGATTTATGAATATCTACGCAATGTTACAACAATAAATTATTAAAACGACAATGACATTGAAAAAATTATTAATTTTGTTTTAAAATGATTATGCAGATACTCATTTAACATTTGGTTAGACTATGATTTTAAAGGTAAAAAATAAAATTTCTTTCTTCGTAGCTACCATTCTAATTATTTCAATGCTTACTTGTCAATATAAGGTTTTTATTGAAAAAGCAACAGAAAATCCTTATCCAATTTCATGGGATGTTTATGGCTATTATTTGTATTTACCTTCTACTTTTATATACCATGATCTCGGATTACAAAATAATGAGTGGATAAATCAAACAAGGGAAAAGTATAAGCCTTCTACCACATTTTATCAGGTAACATCAGGGCAGGACAATAAAAAAGTAATAGTTTACAACATTGGTTATTCGTTTGTTTATGCTCCCAGTTTTTTTATTGCGAATTGGTTGGCTCCTTTTTTCGGATATGTGGCGGACGGCTTTTCAAAACCTTATCAACTGGCTTTACTTATTACGGCATTGCTCATTTCCATTATTGGTATTTTTATGCTTCGTAAAATTGCACTTTGTTTTTTCCCTGATAAAATAGCAGCTCTTCTTATTTTAACTGTTTTAATTGGCACAAATTATTATTATCAAGCCACTTTTGATGGTGTAATGCCACATAATATTTTATTTACTATAAATTGCTTTATTATTTGGTTTACAGTTAAATGGCATAAAGAAAAAAACATAAAAAACATTTTTTTTCTCGGGTTGTTTTTGGGGTTAGCAGCCATTTGCCGGCCAACGGAATTAATTTGGATACTTGTTCCTTTGTTTTGGGATGTGTACAGCAAAGAATCTTTTATTCAAAAAATAAAAACAGTATTTGTATATTATTTTCAAATTATTTTCTTTGGTATTTTATTGTGTAGTATTATTTGTATTCAACTTTATTATTTTAAATATACTACAGGTAAATTTCAATTTTTAAATGCACACAGCGAAAGTTTTTCGTTTTTTGACCCTTATACAATTAAGTTTCTTTTCAGTTATAAAAAAGGTTGGTTGGTTTATACTCCGATTATGATTTTCGGAATCATTGGTTTCTATCATCTGTATAAACAAAATAAAAAAATATGGCTAGCGTTGTTTTTGTTCTTTTTAGTTAATATCTATGTTGCTTCTAGCTGGGAGTGCTGGTGGTATGCAGCAAGCTTTAGCCAGCGACCAATGGTTGAAACGTACGTTATGATGTGTTTTCCTATGGGGTGTTTTCTTAACTGGATGGTTGAATATCAAAAAAAACGGGTTCGTCTTTCATTATTTTTTATACTTATTCTATTGACTCTTTTTAACCTATTTCAAATCTGGCAATACAAAAATTATATTATTGACGCTGAACGTATGACAAAAAAATACTATTGGGAAGTGTTTGGAAAAACAGCCAATAGCGCAGGTGCTAGTGAATATTTGAGTATCGACAGAGGGCAGGAAACATTTGGTGAATATGGGAATTATGATCAAAAATATTATAAAAAAGAAGTATTCAATCTTGATTTTGAAAACAAAAATGGCGAAAACAAAAACATTATTGACACTGCCGCTGCTGATGGAAAAAAGAGTTTTCTATTAAATGAATCTATCCAATTTTCTCCTGCCTTTGAAAAGAAATATCATGAAATTACTGAAAAAAGTTATGTTTGGGTTAGGGCTTCCGTTTGGGTTTATTTAACTGCACCTTTTTCGGAAAGTAATTCCTGCATCGTAGTAACCACTGAAAGTAAAGGAAAAGCATATAAATACAGAACTACGGATTACAAAAATTTTAATATATCCCCTTTTGTATGGACTGAAATACATTTAGATTTTCTGACCCCCGACATTAGGCATAAAAATGATATCATAAAAGCTTATTTTTGGAATATGGGAAATAAACCTGTGTTGATTGATAATTTTAAAATTGATATTTTTGAACCGAAAGCAGTTTTTGAATAAAACCACAAATAATGGGGCTAGCTAAGCGTCTGGTGCCAGGGTGAATTGAAATATGTAAAAAATTTCAGACTAGCAATCTTGCGATAAACTTTTCAAATTCCACTGCCCCCGTTTAATCAATTCTATTTTCTTGCATAGCGCTTGGTGAATATTGTCAAAAGACATGATAACCTCCACTTTATTGTCGGGGCAGATATTATCCAAAAGTTCAAACCATTATTTATCTTTGCTTTTAAACTCTATTTGTCCTTATGGTTCTATAGTTAAATGTCTTTGCAGATGCCACAAACCTACTTAATATCCTTCATTCTCTGTGCCAACAAATTGAAAAAATTACCCAATGGTTTTACAACCATCATTTTTAGCATAGGATTTAAGTCCGATTCAAAAACCAATTGACCAACACAGCTAGTAGGCGCTTTTTCGGTAATTAAAACAAACAATTGAAATTCAAAAGGCACTTTACCATTCGAGTTGATTGTTATTTTTTTGAACGGTGCTTTTTCAACTATTTTCATACCAATGCTTGCCATTCCGTTTAGGGTAAATGAGCACTCGTCTTCAGTTGCTTTCCAGTTGGTTACTTGAGAAGGCATTAGCTTTTCAAAGTTTCTGAAATCGCTCAAATAGTTGTATATGTTTTCTGAAGAGTTTTCGATGTCAACTACTTCGCTTTCAATTTTTGTTAACGACATTTTAGTTCAATTTTTATGTTTATTATTTTTTCCACTCCGATGGGTTTTCACGCCATTCTTTAAGTGATTTTAAGTTTTTCTCTGCAATGTAATTCGATTCTAAGGCTTGTTTAATCAAGGTATCGTAGTCACTTAATGTAACCAATTTACATTTTGATTTTTTGAAATTATCAGTAGCTGTTTTGAATCCGTAGGTGAAAATAGCAACCATTCCTTTTACCTCACATCCCGCTTCACGTAGTGCTTCAACAGCCTTTAAACTACTACCACCTGTAGAAATTAGATCTTCAATTACCACAACCGATTGTCCCTTTTCTACAACGCCTTCAATCATATTGGTAAGTCCGTGCTTTTTTGCCTCGGAACGTACATAAACAAAAGGTACACCTAATTCTTGAGCGACTAAAGCTCCCTGTGCAATACCACCAGTTGCTACTCCTGCAATAATATCGGGTTTCCCAAATTCTTCTAAAATAGAGTTTACGTATTGTTGACGTATATATGTTCTGATTTTAGGAAATGACAGTGTAATGCGGTTATCGCAATAAATAGGGGAATTCCACCCTGAAGCCCATACAAAAGGTTTGGTTGGTTGCAATTTTATTGCTTTAATTTGCAAAAGAAATTCAGCAATTTTTAAAGCAGATTCTTCGTTCAGTTTCATTATAAATTTGAGTTTGTTAGTGCTATATATTGCTTTTTAAACTAACTTTATATCTATTCACTTACGTAAAGATATTAAACTATTCAATCGCTTAAAGGCTCGTTAATAAAAAAAGAAATGATAAAAATATTTACGCTCAACAAAATCATTTACCTCACTGGTAATCAGCACAATATACCACAACAGGGTATTGCTAAAAAAATAGATTCTGTTCAAGAAATGTTAAAAGCTTATAACGAATTGATAACAAGCACCAATTCGTACAACGAAATTTATTTTTATAACGAAAATCTAGCGCATTTATTTGATTATTTTTCTTCTCAGTTTAAAATTATTGAAGCCGCTGGTGGATTGGTGAAAAATAAAAATGAGCAATGGTTATTTATTTTCAGAAACGGCAGATGGGATTTACCCAAAGGGAAAATTGAAAAAGGAGAAGCTATTAAAGAAGCAGCTATTAGAGAGGTTGAGGAAGAGTGTGGTATTAATGAATTGAAAATTATTAAAGAATTACCATCAACGTATCATACCTATTCAATAGAAGAAAAAAATGTATTAAAACGTACCTATTGGTTTGAAATGAGCACTAATTACAACAAAAAGTTAACACCGCAACTTGAAGAAGGAATAACGGATGTAAAATGGCTTTCAAAAAATCAACTAAAACAGGTAATCGATAACACTTATGAATCAATTAAAGATGTTTTATTAAACATATAGAGGCTAGCTCTATTCTTTTATAAATCGTTTTACAATTTGTTTGTTGTTAACGTTTGTACGCAAAAAGTAAATACCCTTCTCCAAATTACTAATGTCAATTTCTGTAACGTTATTTTTTATTGAATAGCGCTCAATCAATTCACCTAATACATTAACAAGTTCTAAATGATTGGTAAAAGACTGTTGTTGGCCTAAATTCACCCATATTTTATCGGATGCAGGATTGGGGTACGCGTTAAAGCCAAGTGTATTCATACTTAACATATCAACGCTTGTTGCTGGCGAAGTTTCAATACTAAAATTATATGGATATAGAAAACTATTTTCGTCAGCTATTGCCGATATACGAATATAATACTTCCCTTGAGGAGCGTATTTATTAAAATGTACAATGGTGCTACCAAAGCTTTGCTCAACAAATCCAATAGAATTAAACAAGGTATCAAATACGCACAATGTAAAATTTGATAAAACACTATTATTTACTGTAATATTAATATTACCATTATAAGGCATCGTAAATTCATAATAATCATAATCATATTCTTCTGGTTCTTTTGCTTGTGGAGTAATAAATCCTGTGTAGTTGATGGATGTATCAACAGTATAAGCCAATTCCAACTTATCTGGTTCGTCCAAGCCTAGCATATTTTCAAAATTAAGCGTTGGCAAAACAGTATGTATTTCGGCCAAAGCCGAAGCATTATAAAAAAATACTTCTGCGTCTAAATCTGGATAATAATTTTTTAGGTTAGCACAATAATTATTTACAACACCATCACCAATACCATTATCTGCAGCCCAACATCCATCACAATTGCCTATAATGCATGTAAAATCAATATTTCTTACAAGCGTTTTTTTATTTAACCCTACAATTAATTGTCCCTCTGTACCATCACAATTAACATCTACATTGTAAAAATCAACACCTAAATTATCATCCATCGTAGTATCGCCTTGTACTTCCATTCCTCCATACAAATACACACCACTATCTAAACTATAATAATAGGTGCGTCTCAAATCCCTTACAGCTTCAGTTTCTTCATCTAGCCCAGCTAAAAAACCTAAACCGTAAGCAGTTGAATTACTTCCTCCATGAGGCGTTCCGGTAGTAACCAATTTGGCCACATGGTGTTTCCCATCTGATTGCCAGTTTTCTGGATTTTGGATGTATTCGCGCGATGCCAAACCACCCATACTGTGACCAAACAATATAACCTTGTCCCTACCTGTTTGTTGCAATACACTTTCAATAGCCCACTTAACAGCGTACCCTTGTTTAGCTATTGCCGACTGATTACTTCTTACAAATCCATCATCCCAATAACCTGGCGACACTAAACCATTTGTACCTACATCAAAATTCACAAAATAATAATCACCAGGAACAATAGTAGATGTGAACAAAGCCATATCTGCATCAGATGTATTAAAATACTTATTAGCTTTATTATAATCTTCGTCATAATTTAAACAAAAATCAAACCTGCCACCAAATGAAAAATCATATTGTTCCTCCATCCATGCCGTAGTAGTATCCCAGGTGGCGCTGTTTGAATTAAGCCCATGCACAAACACAACAGGATAAGGTAATTTAAGTTCTCCAGTGCGTTCGGTTTTAGGGGTTTTTAGAGGGGCTCTATTCCCTAACGAATCTGGAGCAGCTAGAAACTCATAATCTAAAGGACGTGATATTGCTTTTGGTTTGGGTAACGATTGAGAACTTATAGAAGTGTTCAAAAACAATAAACTCATCAATACTACCAATACTCTCATCATACTAGCTCCTTCAAATAGTTATATAAAAATTGTTAATGCATTGAATCGCTTCCTTAACAATACTCCCACAAAAATATTGATAATTATTTGAATTTAATAGTGGACACTATTATCGATTCGTTTTGTCGCCCACGTTTGTCTTTTTGTTTTTGGGCTTAGTAATATCATAAAAAGCTCTTTCAATATCTCCCTCGGGACCTTCTGCTGGTGCTTGAACAATTTTCCCCTCAGGGTTTATAAGAAAGTAAGTTGGGAAACTTTTTATTTCATAACTATTTTTTAACAACATCCCGGTATTATCGTACAAAAAAAGCCAATCAAACTTTGGGTTTTGATTACAAAAATCTCTAAAGTCGGCAATATTTTTTGAAGAGCATATCGCAACAAATTCTATTTTAGCCCCATATTTCTTCTTTAAAGAAGGAATTACTTTCATCTGCTGTAAACAGGTGGTAGATTGAGGGTCAAAGAAAATTAAGTACACGTACTTTTTGCCTTTAAATTCGTCTAAACTGTGTGTAAGCCCCAACTTATCTGGTAATTGAAAAAATGGAGCTACTGTGCCTGGTTGCAATTTAGAAAATGAATTTAATATGTTTTGTGCAACGTATTTGTGTTCCTCTATCGTTGTTTCACTTACCACTTGCTCCAACAAAGAAACTATATTTCTTTTTTTGAAAATCCCTTCATAATAACTTTCATACAATCCCTTTATCGCTACTAATTCCCTAATGGTATCGTTTTGTAAAAAGGGATCTTGTTTCATAGCTTCTATCAATCCTTTAAAACTATTTTTTTCATTTACTTGATATTCAACATTTGTTACTTTATTCCCAACAACTAAATCCTGAAGCTTATGTTTATAAAATGTATTGAAAAAATTCATGTATTCAGTATGAGTGTACAATACAGGTTTAGCATCAATATGATTCGCAAATAGTTTTTTAATGCTAGCACCTGTTTTTTCTTCAAGCGCAGCAATGGTATATGAAATATAGTTTTGAAAATACGGATTTGCTACAGTGGAATAAAATGAACGCATTGCTACCCGAAATGAATCGATTTGAGGCTGCGGATTACGCCTTACAAAAGCAATGTATTCATTGGTTAAAAATTCTTCAAAACGTTTATCATAATCTATAGTAAGTGCATTGATTTCTACTTTGCTTTTTATATTAATTAAAATTTTCATATCCCTTTCTAGATTCGGATTTTGATAGGTAAGTGAATCAGGGATAGAAAGTATAACTTCATAGTTAGCGTTGGGCTCAACGTACATAGAAGCTACATTTTTTTCAATTTTTAAATTTATGTACTGAATTTCTTTCGTATTAAATTCTAACACAAAATGACCAAGAGAATCAATTGTAGAGTAGGTTAATTGCTTCTCTGTTTTTGAAATATAATCACTATATACCCAAACACCAATTTCTTTATTTTCTTGTTTTTGTGCAACGCCCTTTATAACAACGTTTTGAGCAACATTAACAAGCGAACAAAAAACAAAAAATACGCCTATAACAAACTTTACCATACGCTTGTTTTACAATTGTTGTGCCGTTTATGTTTTTTTAAACAAGTTTAGAAATTGTTTAAATTATGCAGTTAAAATATTGTAAACCTCCCCCGCTTTCTCGATTTCTATGTCTTATGCAAATGTATATTGATAATTTTTTACAAACAATCTATTTTGCTTAACACATGCGAATACCCTGTGAATCAACTTGTTTCTGACAGCATTTAATACACTCATTT
>JBASCV010000029.1:0-4238 GCA_049651825.1 Bacteroidia bacterium | reverse complement strand
GCATTGGCGGCAAAGTATGTAGATGTACTTCAAATACCTGCTTTTTTGTGCCGTCAAACCGATTTGTTGGTAGCTGCTGCCAAAACAGGCAAACATGTAAACATTAAAAAAGGTCAGTTTTTATCGGCCGAATCCATGAAATTTGCAGTAGATAAGGTGCGAGAGTCTGGAAATCAAAACATTATGCTTACCGAGCGTGGAACATTTTTAGGTTACCAGGATTTGGTAGTTGATTATCGCGGAATCCCCGAAATGCAAAAAAATAAAGTGCCTGTAGTAATGGATATTACCCATTCATTGCAACAACCCAACCAAACCAGTGGCGTTACAGGAGGTAAACCAGAGCTTATTGGCACTATAGCAAAAGCTGCTATTGCGGTGGGTGCTGATGGCATTTTTATTGAAACACACCCTAATCCAGCAGTAGCAAAATCGGATGGGGCTAATATGTTGCACCTCAATAATTTAGACAAACTGTTGAGCGATTTAGTAACAATAAGAAAAGCAATTGTAACGTTGTAAAAACATGAACAAACGTAGCATAATTTATATTTTAATTTGCCTTTTTTTTGCACAATGTGCTATTTCTCAATCGGTTAAGTTCGAGAAAGTGTACGGTGGAAGCGGCTACGATTATGGTTATTCTGTAACTCAAGCCTATGATAAGGGCTATGTTATTGCAGGAGCTACCACCAGTTTTGGCAACGGAACTACAGATGCCTATATGCTAAAAGTAGATTCTTTAGGGGCTATAAAATGGCAACGTACTTTTGGAGGCATTAATCTGGAACAAAGCTATTCTATTAAAGAAACTGCCGATACCAACTACATTATTGCCGGATTTACCAATTCTTTCGGTTTTGGTGGTTATGATATGTATTTGATAAAAACCAACCGAGGAGGCGATACCTTATGGACAAAAACCTACGGTGGCACCAATTGGGATTTTGCATATTGTGCCGAACCAACCTCTGATGGAGGGTATATAATGGCTGGCGGAACCTACAGTTTTGGTAAAGGCGATGAGGATATGTATGTAGTAAAGCTGAATGCGAATGGCGATACCCTATGGACCAAAACCTATGGCGGTACAGAGCAAGACGAAGCCAAAAGCATTATTCAAACCAGTGATGGAGGCTATCTGTTAACAGGATTCAGCAAAAGCCTGGGCGAACCCAATGGCGATATTTATACCATTAAAACAAACAGTATGGGTGATACCCTTTGGACGAAGAAGTTTGGCGGTGTTGAAGTAGATGAAGCCTATGATGTGTTAGAAAATACGCTTACTAATGAGTATTTGGTTGCTGGACGAAGCAAAAGTGTTGGAGCAGGTAATTTTGATGGGGTAATTATCAAATATTCTACCACAGGCACCGAAATTTATGTTCCAACCTATGGTGGTACAGATGATGATGGCATTCAATCTATTGACGTTAGCGCTAATGGCCGATTGGCTTCGGCTGGTTATACCTATACCTTTGGTTTTGGCTTGGGTACATCGGAGTTTTTGCTGTATGTCGAAAATCCATTCAATGGATTTCATTCAGGAACTTTTGGAGGCAACAAAATGGAAAAAGCCTATTGTGTGAGCTCAACCAAAGACAATGGCTATATTATGGTAGGTACTTCTACCTCCTACTCCAATTTAGAGCATATTTATTTGGTTAAATTAGATAGCAATGGAGTTTCATCGGCTAATGTAAGCAATGTAATTACAACTATTAACTCGTTTAATGAAGTTGAATCATCTGCTTTTTTATATCCCAATCCCGCTTCTAATGAGTTGAATATCAACTTAGCATCTTTTCCTAAAAACAAAAAATATTCACTTACAATAGCTGATGTTTTGGGTAGAGAATACATTAGTACAAGTATCGAAACTTCATCTGCAACAAACCATACGATAAATACTTCGCAATTGCCTAAAGGGGTGTATTTTGTTAAAATTCAGGGAGATAACTTCAGTTTTAGCCAACGAGTGGTTGTGCAGCGATAAATAATGATTGTTGAATGTGAAAAATAAATTGGGAATTGTAATTGTATCCCTAGTGCGCAGGCTTTTAGAGGCAACTCAATCGTATAAATAGCGTGTATAAGATTGAGTTGTTTTTAAGTGCCCCAAAAAAGCGTGTTATGGGGGAAGTTAAGAGCTTAAATTTGTTTTAAGGATTTCCCTTTGTTTATTAAAACAGAAAAATATAAAAATGAAACAACAAAATTCCATACAATTATTTGAAGATAAAAAGGTTAGAACACTTTGGAATTCTGAAGAAGAGAAGTGGTATATGTCAATTGTGGATGTAATTGCAATTTTGACTGATAGTTCCAACCCACAAGTGTATTGGAGAGTGTTAAAAAAACGTTTAAAGAATGAGGGAAATGAAACCGTTACAAATTGTAACGGTTTGAAAATGCTTGCACATGATGGTAAAATGAGAATTACGGATGTTGCTGATACTGAACAACTTTTTCGACTCATTCAGTCTATTCCCTCACCAAAGGCAGAACCTTTTAAACTTTGGCTTGCACAAATAGCCGCTGAACGCTTAGACGAAATGCAAGACCCTGAACTAACTATTGATAGGGCTTTAGAAGAATATTTTCAATTGGGCTACTCTGAAAATTGGATTAACCAACGACTGAAAAGTATTGAAATAAGAAAAGAACTTACAGATGAATGGAAAAAAAGAGGATTAAAAGAAGGACAACAATTTGCTACACTTACAGATATTATTACTAAAGCATGGGCAGGTAAAACTACCAAAGAATATAAAATACTAAAAGGCTTAAAGAAAGAAAACCTGCGGGATAATATGACAAATACCGAACTCATATTGAATATGCTTGCTGAAGCGTCTACTAAAGATATTTCACAAGCAGTAAAACCCAAAGATTTTGAAGCCAGTAAAAAAGTTGCTGCACAAGGTGGCAACGTTGCCAAAGTAGCTATGCAAGAATTAGAAGCACAAACTGGTAAAAAAGTAGTTACTGCAATAAATGCTAAATTAGCATTAAAGGAATCATCAAAAAAAATAGATACTAAAAAGTCTAAAAAGTAGTTTGATGGAACCTGTATTTTAAGCAGTTTCAGCTGTTATCATTTGCAATAAAACTGTGATGCTTAACTAATCAGTAATAAAAAAACATGCAGGTGATAACACCTGCATGGGCTCAAAAAAAAGCATACCTAAAATTGTTTTACTATTTGATAGTTTATGAAAAAAAGAGTAGATTTATTAAAAATAAATAAGCCGATACGCTGTATCGGCAATCTACCCAAATATGAATAGATAAGCGATACTGGGTATCGGGGATAAATGAGTTATGTGCAACCCAAAGAGACAACGTACCAAACATAAACAGACGATAAAATGAAATCAGAAAATAGACTTGCTGGGCTTGGAATTTTGACAGCAATTTCGGCTTCACTTTGTTGTATAACACCAATTCTTGCACTTTTAGCAGGGACAAGTGGACTTGCTTCAACTTTTTCGTGGATAGAACCGTTTAGACCTTATTTAATCGGGTTGACAATTCTTGTACTTGGATTTGCTTGGTATCAAAAACTAAAACCTATAAAGAAAGACAACTGTAATTGTGAGCCGACAACGAAAGAAAAATTTATTGAAAGCAAAAAGTTTTTAGGACTTATAACAGTTTTCGCATTGACAATGTTGGCGTTTCCTTATTTTTCAAAAACATTTTACCCAACGACAGAAATAAAACCAACTAACATAATCATTGACAAATCTTCAATTCAAAAAACGGAATTTAAGGTTGAAGGTATGACTTGCGAAAGTTGCGAAGAACATATAAAACTTGAAGTAAACAAATTGACGGGAATTATAAGTTCAACAGTATCTTACAAAAATGGAAATGCAATCATTGAATTTGACAACACAAAACTTGACAACTTAAAAATTGAAGAGGCGATAAATTCAACAGGTTACAAAGTAACAGACAAAAAATAGAAAAATGGAAATAGAATTAAAATCAACGATAACTTGTCCCAACTGTGGACACCAAAAAGAAGAAGAAATGCCTACAAATGCTTGTCAATACTTCTACGAATGTGAAAGTTGCAAGACACGACTGAAACCATTGCAAGGCGACTGTTGTGTTTATTGCAGTTACGGAACAGTGAAATGTCCACCAATTCAACAAAACAAATCTTGCTGTAACTGACGAACGAAAAATGGGCTGCACATAACAGCAGTTTGGCAAAATGGCGGGTT
>JBASCV010000028.1:0-5052 GCA_049651825.1 Bacteroidia bacterium | reverse complement strand
GCTCATTGATATATTGAAAACTTTGAAAAAAAGTTTCCAACATATCAACAAGCCAAAAACAACAATAACAAAAATGTTTTTAATTTGTAAAGAAAATCACAGTCCGAAAATAGGGAGGGTTACACATCTATTCGAATTCTATTTTTAATTACTAAAAAATTAAATAACAACTTCTTGCATAGTATTTTATTATCTTTACATTATAAATCAATTGCTTCACATTAATGGATTTAAGTAAATTAAAAAGACGTCCGGCATACCCTTTCGAAACAATAGCTGTTGCAGTTTCGTTTTCTCCTCGTTGCTTACCACTTCTGGCACAAGCCAAATATTTAGCCGATGTTCTTAAAGCATCGTTATTGCTCATTCATATTGGTGAAAAAAACAGCGAAAAAGAGCGAGAACTTGACGAGCTAATGGGAAAATTGGATATGAAAGATAGCCAATATCGAATTATATGGATGGAGGGAGAACCTGTTGATACAATATTAAAATTGTGTAAACTAAACATGGTTGATTTGCTTATACTTGGTGCACTTGAAAAAGAAAATGTTTTAAAGTTTTATTTAGGCTCTATTGCACGCAATATCAGCCGCAGAGCAAAATGCTCGGTTTTACTGTTAACCAACCCAACAGAACAAGCACTTAAATACAAAAAAATTGTAGTAAATGGCGTTGAAAACCCAAAAACAGTACACACAATTAATACCGCTTTTTACCTCGCCAAACACCTAAAATCAAAAGACGTAACAATTGTTAACGAAATAAATGTACCTGGTTTAGCAATGGCCATTGCCGATGATAGCACTGCACCCGAAGCAAAAGAAATAAAAAAACATTTTAATGAAGAGGTAGAAGAAAACATTCAATCTATTGTTAAAATGTGCGATACCGAAGGCATAAACGTTACCAACAAAAGCATTAAAGGAAAAGCAGGATATGCAATAAGCAAATATGCTAAAGACAGGAAAGCAGATGTATTAGTAATTAATTCGCCCGACACAAGCTTAAATTTACTCGACAGAATTTTCACGCACGACATTGAATACATTTTAGCACACCTACCATGTAATCTTTTAATTGTTCACTCAAGGTTATAATTTTTTTTAGCATGCTCAAACTCCAACATACAGATATAGTAGTACTACTTGCTAGTATTGGAGGGCTATTGATATTAAGTCGTTTTTTTGCCGAGTTGGGTAAAAAAATAAAAATGCCAATAGTAATGGGCGAAATACTATTAGGTATCATTCTTGGGCCAACAATTTTAGGAGCATTTTCTCCCGAATTTTCAGCTTGGATTTTCCCGCAATCAGGCGCAGCAAAAATAGCGATGGACGGTATTACCAGCTTGGCTGTAGTTATGTTACTATTTGTAGCTGGTATGGAAGTACAACTACAAATAATGCTAAAACAAGGCAAAACAGCAATTTACACAAGTATTACCAGCATGATAATTCCTTTTGTACTTGGCTTTTGTGCAGTGTGGTTTTTACCTAATTTTTTCTCCTTTACGCCCGACCGCAAATTAGTTTATGCGCTCTTTTTTGGTATTGCAATGGCTGTATCGGCATTACCTGTAATTACACGCATATTAATGGATTTAAACCTATTTAAAACCAAAATAGGAATGATTATAATTGCTGCAGCCATTTTTGATGATTTAACAGGATGGATTTTATTTTCGTTTGTACTGAGCTTAATGGGACAAGAGGGCGAAATAAGCAGCATTGGATTTACCATAGGTATGATTGTTGGTTTTGGGTTATTTATGTTAATAATTGGACGTTATGTTATTAATAGTGCATTGCCTTGGATACAGCGTAAACTTGCATGGCCAGGTGGTGTTTTATCCATTGCTTTGGGCCTTTGCTTTTTAGGAGCTGCTTTTACTGAATACATTGGCTTACATGCTATTTTAGGTGCTTTTATTGTTGGCATTGCATTTGGCGATAGCGTTCATTTACAGGAGCGCGAACGAGAAATTATTTACCAATTTGTAACCAACGTTTTTGCACCGCTATTTTTTGTATCGATAGGATTTAAAGTAAACTTTATTCAAAATTTTGATTTACCATTGGTACTACTCGTATTTTTCCTTGCCGTAGGGTGCAAAGTATTTGGCGCTGCATTGGGAGGCTATATAGGTGGTTTAAGCAAACGCGAATCACTTGCTGTAGGATTTGGTTTAAACGCACGTGGTGCAATGGAAATAATATTAGGCACACTAGCTTTAAATGCAGGATTAATTGATTCAAAAATGTTTGTTGCGTTAGTGGTAATGGCACTAGTTACAAGCATGATGAGTGGACCATTGATGAAACGATTTATTGATTAATATTATTAGTTATGCTTGGCTTAAAACTTCCTACGGACCCACATTGGGTAAATATTGTTGAAGGTAACATTAGCGAAATACTTACCGACCATGCTTGGTGTGAGCAAAAAGCGGCCACCAATGCCTTGTCGCTTGTTATCAACAACCCCAACTATACCGAAATGGTAACAAAGCTCATTGAAATTGCAAAGGAAGAATTAGAACATTTTGAACAAGTACACAACCTGATAAAAGAACGAGGACTAACACTTGGCATAGAGCGTAGAGACAATTACGTGAACGAACTTTATAAATTTATGATTAAAGGCGGCAGTAGAAAATCGTCATTGGTTGATCGCTTGTTATTTTCAGCCATGATTGAAGCACGTAGTTGTGAGCGCTTTAGAGTGTTATCCGAAAACATAAAAGACGAACAACTTGCCAAATTTTACCGCGAACTAATGATCAGCGAAGCAGGGCACTATACAACATTTATTGGTTTTGCTCGCAAATACGGTGACGATATTGATGTAGACAAACGCTGGAAAGAGTGGTTAGAGTATGAAGCATCCATCATTACCAAGTATGGTAAGAGTGAAACGGTGCATGGGTAGAAGCATTGTCTTACTATTAACTTATTTTCAAACTAAACAAAGCAATATCATCTATGTATGATTTACTTTGTTTGTAATCAATAAGTGTATCAATAATTTTTTTATTTAGCGATTGCATATTCAAATCAATGTGCTTTAAAATAAGTGCCTTAAGGTTTTCAATTCCAAAATCTTCGCCAGCATTATTCTCCAGCTCTACAAGCCCATCGGTATAACATACAATTGTTGTTTGAGGAACGGTAGTTACTACTCCCTCTTTTATTTGTGGTATTTCTTCAAACATACCTAAACCAGTACAGCCAACATCTAATAGCATTGCACCATTTGGTGTTGCTAGTATTGGTGGATTATGTGCCGCATTTATGTATGTAAGCGTTCGTGTAGCGGTATTGTATTTGGCAATAAAAAGGGTAATAAATTTTTCACCGTTAGCGCTCGCTAATACTTTAGCATTTAGCTGATGTACGAGTTCTGTTAGCGATGTGGTATGTTGAAACAACACCCTTAAATTAGCCTGAAAATTAGACATCAAAAGTGCTGCAGCAACTCCTTTGCCTGATACATCGCCCATACAAAAAGCAAATTCATTATCATTGAGTTCAATAAAATCATAATAATCGCCTCCCACTTGTTGGTGAGGCAAATAAAATGCAGCACTATCTAATTTATCAGTTTGTGGTAGACTGCTAGGGAATAACATATTTTGCATTTCCGAAGCTAGCTCTAATTCTTTTTTCATTGCAGCTTGCTGTATGCTCTCTTTTGCAAGCTTTTTATTTTCAATGGCAACAACAATAATATTAGTAAGTATTTGAACAAAATTCAAATGCTTTATCGCAGGGCTAACCTCTACCTTATCCTCCAAATCGCCTATTAATACATAAGCTAAAGGTTGCGATTTATGATAAACAGGTATAACTATTTCAAACGACTGGCCCAATGTTTTTTCGGAAAAATTTATCGTACCAATGTCTTTGATTGGTAGTAAATCAGTTTCAACATTTACCGAATTATACTCATCTCTCACCCCATATTGCAATAAGCATATCCAACCCTTTCCACTATTGCTAAACAGCACCAACTTCCCAATCTTCAGCTGATTTTCTAAAATATCTTTGAAAATATCAAGCAACTGAGATGTAGAAAAATTATTATTAATCGCCTTGGTTATTTCTAACAAGGAATTAAGTTTAATATCTTTTACTCGTCTGGAATTGCTTCTATTCATAGTGATTCAAGGCATAATCGATTATAGCAGTTAACTAAAACTTTACTTTTCTCACCATTTCAGGCAACATTTTCAACGCTGCAATTTCTTTCATTTTTGTACGCGCATCAACACCAGGAGTTCCAAAATAAGTTTTCCCGTCAGGCACACTTTCGGCAACCCCTGTTTGTGCCAACAGCACAGCACCTTTACCAATAGTTACATCACTTCTAACACCTGCCTGCCCCCACAAAGTTGCACCATCACCTATGGTTACAACTCCCGCAACACCAACGTGCGAAGCCATTAAACACATTTTTCCAACAACAGTATCATGCCCTATTTGTACATGATTATCAATTTTTGTTCCCGCTCCAATAACAGTATCGCCCGAAACACCTTTATCAATAGTACACAAAGCGCCTATTTCTACATCATCCTCTATAATTACTCTGCCACACGAAATCATTTTATCGTACTTATCGGCACGTTTTTTATAATAAAAAGCATCGGCACCAATAACCGTGTTAGCATGAATAATTACGTTATTTCTCACATGGCAATTATCATAAATTACTACATTAGGATGAATAACGCAATTATCGCCAACGGTTACATTATTGCCTAAAAATACACCAGGCATAATTACCGTATTTTTACCAACTTTTGCAGTATCGCTTACAGGTTTTTGTGAATAATTAGTAGGCGAAAAATGCTTTACTATTCTATTATAATCTCTAAACGGATCATCAGATATTAATAATGCTTTGCCAGCAGGGCAATCCACCTTTTTATTAATCAAAATGGTTGTCGCCTTTGAATTCAATGCCTTGTCGTAATATTTAGGATGATCAACAAATACAACATCTCCTGGCTCAACCATGTGAATTTCGTTTACTCCGCTAATAATATGG
>JBASCV010000027.1:0-1663 GCA_049651825.1 Bacteroidia bacterium | reverse complement strand
CAGTACTATTTCGCTTTCGATTAGTTGAAATATTTAGGTTTAGAAAGTGGTCTTTCTATATTCGTGACTAAATTACACGTGTTTAGCCATACTTTACATTACAATTGGATTGCACAATATACGGAACTGTTATCCTTTCAAGTTCATGTATTCCACATGATTCTAAGTGCTTTTTTCCAGCCATAACCTATATCCTTTTTCGCTCACCACTACTAAAGGAATCTCATTTGATTTCTTTTCCTTAGCTAATTAGATGTTTCACTTTGCTAAGTTTTAATTAAATCATAAAAAATAAATATTTTTATATAAAAGTAAATACTAAAGAACTAGAACTTATTTCTCTTTACTTTTTTTCGTTTGTAACGTTTAATTTTCAACTACCTAGGTATCCATTCAATACTATTTCATATTTTGCTAAATTTTAAAACAAGCTATGTATTAATCCTATAAAGTTATTTATATTAATTTAATTGATTACTATAAAACAGACAATAAAAATTTATAAGGACGTACTTCTAAATTTTTTAAATACCAATCAATAAATTGACTTTCAGAAACAAACTCAACACAAATTGGCATAAAACCATGATTTACACCACATAGTTCAGAGCATTGACCATAAAAAACACCATATTTATTGGAATTTAAAACAAACATTTGGATTCTACCTGGAATAGCATCTACCTTAACACCTAATTGTGGTAGTGCCCAGCTATGAATAACATCTTCAGATGTCAATAAACATCTAATATATTCATTAACTGGTAAAACTAATACCTTATTTACTGCAAGATAACGTTTTTCATTTTTTGCTTCTAAATCAATCATTTGATCAAACTCAAATTGATATAACTCATCGTCTAAAAAAGAATCAACATTGTTTTTTTCAGAAAAAAAAAATGGTAAACTTTCTTCTTGTCTAACGAAATAAATAAAATCAAACAAAAAATTATTTTGAATACAATCTAAATAATAAGTCCAATACCATTGATGTCCAACAATTTCAATAGTAAAACTAGAATCTAAATACTGTAAAAAACGATCATTATGTAAAACATAACCAACAGTAGGAACTGTTAAATACCAGATTACAATTAGAGGAACTAAAACAACAAAAGCATCAATCATACTTTCCTGCCATTTAGTAAAATAAGTAGGATATGCGTTTTTACTTGCTTCAAACATATCTAAAACAAAAGCAACAAAAAACAAAACCGCTAACATAATATAAGACAATGTGATAACAGTATTATGAAACATATCAATAATTGATACCATATTTTCATTTGCAGGCTCAGGGAATCCATAAAATTTATGTAATTCATTTACTTGAGCATTAGAAATTGAATTCATATTAAAAAAGTTAAATAACTTATCCATTTTTATTATTATAATAATTATATTAATTTTTTATTTGAAAAAATAAAAACTACTTATGCACCTAAAAAAGAATCACTTCTTACTTTTGAAGTAATAAATTCTTTTTTCATCAAAAAATATAAAAAACTTCTACTCATAGAAAGGCTAATTAATTTCTTAAAGCTACGTTTTCTAAACTGCTCCCTTGATTTCTTATCTGTATGAGGGGAACGAAGTAATGTACATACATTACTTTTGTTTGGCAAGCTAGATACACATATGCCATTAGCATTTAACAAACCTA
>JBASCV010000026.1:0-3481 GCA_049651825.1 Bacteroidia bacterium | reverse complement strand
TTGGTAGCACTAGCTGGTATGTTTTCACTAGTTGCTTGTGGCCCTAGCGCTGAAGAAATTGCTGCAAAAGAAAAAGCTACTGCTGATTCACTTGCTGCTGTAGAAGCTGCTAAAGCTGCTGAAGAAGCTGCTAAAGAGCAAGCTAAACAAGATTCAATTGCTGCTGCTGCTAAAGTTGCTGAAGAAGCTGCTGCTGCACAAGCTGCTGCTGAAGAAGAAGCAAAAAAAGGTAAAAAACACTAATTATTCTTTACCGAACTAAAAAGTCCCGCAAAATTGCGGGACTTTTTTTGTGCCTAAACAATACCTACAACCTAAAGGTTTTGCCCGCTATTATACTTTTTTAGGAGGCATAGGGCCTCTTTTATAGATAATTAACCCATCCAGAAAATTTCGCAACAATTGATCCCCACACTCTTTGTAATTAGGATGTGTTGGATTACGATAAAGTGCATTTAATTCACTTTTAGTTATCTCAAAATCAGACAATTTTAGTATCTTTACTACATCTTCGTCTTTCAACTGTAAAGCAACCCTCAACTTTTTTAAAATATCGTTATTTGTTAACATTTTTAGTTCTTTTTTAGCTTTTGTAAATGTAAAAAATAAATTTGGAACGATTTATGATATATGGTTTAATATGAAACTAAATTACTCACTCAAAATTATAATTAACATGAAAAAGGCACTATTTTACATAACAACTATAACTAGTAGTTTGCTATGTAGTTCGGTATTTGCTCAAAGCTCTACTCCGGATTCGTTAGGTTTACCAGGTGACAACCTAAACCTTTATGCTGTTTTAGATTTGTTTCAAAAATCGGAAACACTTGAAGAGTTTGAAAAATCCTTAAATGCTCAAAAATCAAAAGTAAACAACCTCGACTTAAACAAAGACAACCAAGTGGATTACATACGTGTAATTGACAATGTTAAAGGCGAAGCTCACGCTATTGTACTACAAGTTGCTGTAAGCCCTAAAGAGAATCAAGACGTGGCGGTTATTACAGTTGAAAAAGAAGATGATAATAACGTTCGTATACAAATGATTGGGGATGAGATGTTATATGGCAAAGACTACATCATTGAGCCAAAACAAAACAATGCTAAAACAAAGTCTACTAATGGCACACCTAACCCTGGCTATGTAAATGAAAATGGCCAAACAACTAACATTACCAACAATTATTATAATGACAACAGCAGTAATTACAGTAACCCTGCTATTGATTATTGGTATCCAGTAGCTAGCTGGTCTATTGTAAGATGGATGTACTACCCTGGCTATGTTGCCTACGTTTCGCCATGGGGATGGGGCTACAACCCTTGGTACTGGAATGCTTGGACTCCTGTATTTTGGCACTCGTATTATTATGGATGTGTTAGTCCGTATTGGGGATATTACAACGGTTGGTTTTGCCGCTCAAATATGATCAGAAACTCTTTTGCTCGTGATTATTACTACGGTTCAAGACGCTCTACTTCAACAGCTGTTAATGACAGAAGAAATTCAGGTGAATACAAAACTACTTATAGTCGCCCAGATTTAGCGTCAAAACAAGTGGCACAAGCAAACAATATACGCCCAACATATAATAAAACATCAACAACAGCATCGCGTAATGCAAATACCAGTGGGTCAAAACAAGAGTTCACTCAAAAAGGAGCTTCGGCACATACTAATTATTCAAATGTAAAATCAGATAATAATTATAGTATGAAAGGTAGTGCAGAAGCGGGCAACACTATAAATGCAAGCAAATACCCTTCATCTACTAGTGGAAATAGCAACAAATACAACTATGACAAAGGCACATCGGTTAAAGAAAGTAACAGTGTAAATGGCGCTAAATACCCATCAAGTTCATCGTCAACTAACAGAAGTCAAAATAAATACAGTGTTAATAGCAACAACTCTGTAAAAGAGATGAGCAAACCAAGTGGTTCTAGATTTAACTCTTCGTCAATGGGAAGTGGTAGTAGCAAACCATCTAATTTTAGTAGCGGTAGAAGTTACGGTGGCGGAGGCTTTAGTAGTGGTGGAAGCAGCTCTTTTGGTGGCGGTGGTGGCGGAGGCCGTAGTTTTGGTGGTGGTGGTTCTGTTGGTGGTGGTGGCAGAAAATAAACAAATCGCAGTGAATGAGTAATTAAAAATCCCTGAGCATAAGTGTTCAGGGATTTTTTGTATTTTTTAAATTAACGTGAGTTCGATATAAAAAAAGACAAAAAATGTGATAATCAAGTTACTCTATTTTATCTTTTGTATTCGACCCTTTTAGGGTCGTGTATTTATAAAGGTATCGTAATTTCTATTACTATTTGACTCCTTCGGAGTCGAATAAAAATCGAAGTTGTTTGATTATTATGCACTTATCTAAAATTAATAATCGAACTCAGATTAAAATAAAGTTTAAGGGCCTACTTAAATCTTATTTGTAAAAAATGTTATAGCCATAACACTTTCTCGACAAGTTCGAAATAGAAGCGCAGAGGATCTTTTCTAGGTAATCTTTGATGATATTGTCGAACCTTCGAGAAATGTGCTTAACGTTTATTTGTAAATAAACATCGAACAAAATTTAAAGAGTTTCTAAAACAATTAAAATTAGTTTACTCGCCATACTCTCGGCTATCATAAGCTATTTTAGATTTTATTTTAGGCATATCGATAATAGTGCCATTGCGGTCTTTCGCTTTTATTTTATCAAATGATAAAACAGTAGTTTGGTCAGCTCTGTTTAATATTTGTTGTAAATTGGAACTCAGATAAGGTCCTACAGTTTTTTCTGCATAAAACAACCCTCTAACCGTTACTGCTACTTCATATTCTATAACAGCAGAATCTATTACATTACCATATTGGTCAATGCCAACAAGGCGATAATTAACATTATCGAATTGGGTTTTTAATAGCTGTCCTTTTTTTTGAACTCTAATTGTGCCTGTTTGTGCGGAGGCTATAATAGCATAAAACAAGGCAACAAAAATTAATATCAATAAGCGAATAACCTTCATATTATTATTTCATCAACTATTAAGCCAATAAGAGATTACATAGCATTTTTAAATGTAAAAGGGGCAACATAAATGCTGCCCCTTTCGATTTATTTCAAAAAACAGTTATTATTTAATAACGTTCATTTTTTTAGTGATTTGAGCATTATCAGTGATTAAAGAGTAGAAATAAACGCCAGCATCAAGCTTGTTTAAATCCATTTCAACTGAATATCTGCCAGCAGCTTGTTTACCGTTGTTGATAACCATAACTTGTTTGCCAGTGATATCTCTCACTTCAATAACAACATTATCAGCTTTAGTTAACTCATAACCAATTTTAGTTGAACCGTTTGCAGGGTTTGGCATATTTTGAGATAAAGCAACACCTTTAGACTCAAGTTCAGCAACAGCAACAGTAGAGTTACCAGTTACATAATAACCAATGTATGGAGCAGTAACTAAATCACCTGGAGCAAATGTTTGC
>JBASCV010000025.1:0-16373 GCA_049651825.1 Bacteroidia bacterium | reverse complement strand
CTTTAAATGCCCCATTATTATGGATATCAATCTCTACTTTCAGAAATTGAGTGGCTGTAGACCAAGGTAAATCAACTAATTTTTGAAAAGGGCTTGCGCTACCAACTGTTCCATCTCCAATCACAACAGAAAAAAGGCCGTATTGATCAGTATACGTTGTGTGGGTTTCTACATATAATATATTTCCTGTTGCTCCGCTATCAAGAATAGTAAATCGTACCTTTATTGCTTTATTTTCAATAGGAGCCGAAGTAATATCAAGGCCCGCAATATTAGCCTCAGTATCATCAATAGCTACTGCTTGGAAGTTAATTCCACGCATTTGCGCATAATTCTTTTGTGCCCAAAGAAAAAGCAAACTAATAATGATGTATATGAGGTAATGTTTTTTCATCTAACAATTTTACCTATCTATTTAATTATGTTTTTTGCATCTGCAACGGTAATTTTTTTTCCGTCTTTAAATGCCACAATAAATGCATCTTTTGCGGTACTACTATTTTTTATTTTGACTAACTCTTCTTGTGCTTTTTCATATGTTTTATAGGTACCTGTATAATAACGATAAAATCCGTCATCTCCTTTTTCTTTTTTGATACCTCCCGGTACTTCTTTAAATAATTGATTGTTTCCACTTAGTTCATTTTTTAAAGCAACAAGCTGAATTTTAAACATTATATTTTTAGATACTGCGACTTTTGAAATACCCTTCAACTCCTGTTCAGTTAATTTATAGGTCTGATTGCTTGATTCTTGAGTTGTAGTCAATTTATTCTCAACAACATTACTTGAAGTATTTTTTATCGTATCATTTTTAATTATCTGTTTCACAGCTACATTATTGTTAGTGTTATTTGAAGTTGTAACTGGATTATATTCATTTTCGTTGCTTTTGTTTGATGATTGATTAGCAATATTCAATTTATTTTCACCGGTATTATTTTGATTTACAGAGACAAGGGCTGTATCATTTTTTAAAATAGTATTTTTTTCAACAGGAGATTGGTTGTTTTTTAAATCTTGATTAATGAGCGCAGATTGGTCATTTTGTTTTTCAATCGTATTTGTTTTAGATGATACATATATTGTATCATAAACAGTTACTTTATTCTGCGCTATTTGAGTTTGAATAATCGTATCATGAACAACAGTAGGTGTTTCTTTTGTTTTGATAGCAGAAAGGTTAAATAATAATCCTCCACTTAGGGCAAATGCTCTATTGTATAAAAATTGTCCTTCACCTGTTTCTATATTATTTAACCCAAAAATATAATTATAATCTATGTAAATGGAAAAATAACGCGATAAATCAACGTTAATACCTGGGGTAAAAAACAATCCGAAATCACTGCTTTTTAAGCTTTTACTAGCTTTAAGATCATAATAGTTCAATCCTACACTTTGACTAGCATTAAGAAGGTATGAAAAATAAGGAGAAACAATAACATGAGGTCTTATTCGATATTTATTGTATTGATAACCGATAGTAAACTTTACATCAGCATATTGAAGGTTCCATGCATAGTTTATCTTATTAACAACCAAAGCTGAGCCCGCTTTTCTTATATTTAAGCCACCACCCAACAAAACACCATTCTTATTTGCATATTGATATCCAAAGCCAAAAGAAGTGGTTGTTATAGTTGAATATCCTGAACCTGGTGCTTCGTTATTTGTGGTTGAAGAGAATTTGAATTTAGAAAATACCTGAGCCACATCTACATAAGCATGTGACTGTGCAACTATTGATTGAGCTGCAAAACACAACCAAACTGTAAAAAATAATATTTTAAGTAATGTTTTCAATCGTTTGTAATTAAATTTTAGTTAAATGATTAAAATGCTCTAATAGCTCTTACACATGCCGAATCTAATTTATTTGTATAATACTGAGGCCCAAACGGGAAATACTGGTTCCAAGTATTATCGGCATCATATTCTGTTGAAGTCCAATAATATCCGTCAACTAAACCTGAAATATAACTTCTTTTAATAAAAATCAAATTCATTTCATTTTTTGAGGGTAAAAACCAATCGGAATAACCATTAAGCGTAAGTTCGTCACAAATTTTAGCGGCATAATTACCTGCACCTTGTGAAGCCATTATCCGAGAAGAATTTTTTTGTCCATCACCAACCGCATTGCCTGTAGAATCGATAAAGATATTAGTTCCATTGCTCCATCTTGTTGAATTACTTTGATTGAATTCGGCAGCCACTAATCCATGCTCTCCAGAATTATCAACATAAAACACAATTCCGCCCCCAAAATGGCTACCAATAGCAATACCTTCCTCCTCGTCTTTTTTTTCATCTTTTTTACAAGACGTATAAAACAACAGAGACAAGACTACTATTGCTCCAGCAAAAAACCTTATATTATTAAATATCAACAAGTTATACTTTTTTTTAGTTTAAACTATTAGTATGCTAACATAACTATATTTGTTGTACGAAAGTTCTGTTAAAATAGTTATGATAATTTGTACAAAAAAGAAACTAATTATACTGATAAACAAATTTTGTAGATATTATGCTAAATAAGGGTCATGAACAGCCCTTTATGAGTCACCAAAAATGGATTCTATAGTTTGTGAAAGTTGGCATTAATGATAAAAATGAATATTTTTTTACTATTTTCTCTTGTAGAAATAATAATTTAAACTATATTTGCAATCCGAAAAAATAAATAAGTAAAAAAATGAAAGCAGGAATTCACCCAGAAAACTATCGTTTAGTTGTATTTAAAGATTTAAGTAATGATTATGCGTTTTTAACAAAGTCATGCGTTGAAACGAAAGAAACCATTAAATGGGAAGATGGAAATGAGTACCCTGTAGTAAAATTAGAGATTTCTCACATGTCTCACCCTTTTTATACTGGTAAAGTTAAATTGGTGGATACAGCAGGTAGAGTTGATAAATTCCGTAACCGTTACGCTAAAAAATAATCGTTACTTAACAGTAAAACGAATAAAATCCCTCAACAAGTATATTTTGTTGAGGGATTTTAATTTTATATTGTTTTATCACATGATTAACAAATAACACTATTTAGTGAATAAGTTTTCTGAAACGGTACATTAAAAAATTATATTTTTGGAAACATATTTTATTTAAAATAAACAATCTATGAATATACACGAATATCAAGGAAAAGCCGTACTAAAAGGTTACGGTGTAGCCGTTCAAAACGGAATTGTAGCAGATACTCCAGAAAAGGCAGTAGAAGCAGCAATAGAACTTCAAAAACAAACAGGAACAGGATGGTTTGTTGTAAAATCGCAAATTCATGCTGGTGGACGTGGAAAAGGTAAGATTGTTGGCTCAGAACAAAGAGGAGTAGCCTTAGCAAAATCAGTAGATGAAGTAAAAACAATTGCAAGCAATATTTTAGGTAAAAACCTTGTAACACTTCAAACTAGCGAAACTGGTAAAAAAGTAAATAAAGTGTTTATTGCCGAAGATGTTTATTACCCAGGCGAAACTCCAACAAAAGAATTTTACATGAGTGTGTTACTTGATCGCTCAAAAGGAAGAAATACAATTATGTATTCAACCGAAGGTGGTATGGATATTGAAACGGTTGCACACAATACACCTCACTTAATTTTCAAAGAAGAGATTGATCCGAAAGTAGGATTGAAAGATTTTCAATGCAGAAAAATTGCGTTCAATTTAGGGCTTAGTGGCGAAGCGTTTAAAGGCATGACAAAATTTGTTGCAGCACTTTATAAGGCTTACGAAGGAACGGATTCAGCCATGTTTGAAATTAATCCAGTATTAAAAACATCTGACAATAAAATTATTGCAGTTGATGCAAAAGTTACATTGGATAATAATTCATTGTTCCGTCATCCTGATTTAGCTGAAATGCGTGATGTTACAGAAGAAGACCCAACAGAAGTTGAAGCAGGCGAACACAATCTAAACTATGTAAAATTAGATGGAAACGTTGGTTGCATGGTAAATGGCGCTGGCTTGGCAATGGCAACAATGGATATTATTAAGCTTTCGGGTGGAGATCCAGCAAACTTCCTAGATGTTGGCGGAACAGCCAATGCTGCGAGAGTTGAACAAGCATTCAGAATTATTTTGAAAGACCCTAAAGTAAAAGCAATACTTGTAAATATTTTTGGTGGTATTGTTCGTTGTGATAGAGTTGCGCAAGGTATTGTAGAAGCATACAAAAATATGGGTAACATTACCGTGCCTATTATTATTCGTTTGCAAGGAACAAATGCTATTGAAGCAAAGAAAATTATTGACGAATCGGGCTTAAAAGTTTTTTCAGCAATCACTTTACAAGAAGCAGCTGATTTGGTAAAAAAATCAGTAAACTAATATAATTTTAGTTTACCATTTTTAATACTAAAGGCAGCTATAATTAGCTGCCTTTAGTATTAGATAATAGTTATTAATACTTATCTATTCTATTCATTATTATAAAAATAAAAATCCATGAAATTTTTTATTGACACAGCAAATTTAGCTCAAATTAAAGAAGCACAAGACCTAGGTGTATTGGACGGTGTAACAACAAACCCATCGTTAATGGCAAAAGAAGGCATAAAAGGAGAAAAGAACATTTTAAAACATTATGTTGATATCTGTAAAATTGTGGATGGTGATGTTAGTGCAGAAGTAATTT
This sequence comes from Bacteroidia bacterium, assembly GCA_049651825.1. Classification (GTDB taxonomy): domain Bacteria; phylum Bacteroidota; class Bacteroidia; order 2-12-FULL-35-15; family 2-12-FULL-35-15; genus 2-12-FULL-35-15. Next base: position 11,723 of record JBASCV010000025.1, on the reverse strand, counting down.
CAACAGACTTTGCAGGAATAGTAAAAGAAGGCGAGGCTCTTGCAAAACTACACAAACAAATTGTGGTAAAAGTGCCAATGATAAAAGACGGTATAAAAGCAATTAAATATTTTACAAAAAAGGGAATCCGCACGAACTGTACATTAGTGTTTTCAGCTGGTCAGGCTTTATTGGCTGCAAAAGCAGGTGCTACGTATGTTTCGCCATTTGTAGGCCGTTTGGACGATGTATCAACTGATGGATTGCAATTGATTGAAGATATTCGCGTTATTTTTGATAACTACGGCTATCAAACCGAAATACTTGCGGCCTCTATACGTCATCCGATGCATATTATAGAATGTGCTACAATTGGTGCCGATGTGGTTACTTGCCCTCTAAGTGCAATAACTGCTTTATTGAAGCACCCGTTAACAGATATTGGATTGGCGCAATTTTTAGCAGACGCAAAAAAGTAATTGAAAATTGAGAGTTGATAATTTAGGAACAAGGATTTAGAAATTGGGATTGGTTAATGTTTAGTTGGTGGTTAGTAGTTCGTAGTGTTTAGTTGGAATTTATTTTAATAATTTATTTATGTTAATACGTATTAACCCTGAAAAGCCGAATTATAGCGAAATCGCGAAGGTAGTAAACTGCCTTCGCGATGGTGGGGTTATTATATATCCAACAGATACTGTTTATGGTATTGGTTGTGATATTAATAAACAACGCGCTGTTGAGCGTGTTTGTAAACTGAAAGGAGTAGATCCAGCAAAAGCAAATTTTTCTTTTATTTGTTCTGATTTAAGCCACCTTGCCGACTTTACAAAACCAATTAGTACAAGCACATTTAAGCTAATGAAAAAGGCACTTCCTGGGCCTTTTACATTTATTTTAGAAGCTAACAATAATGTACCTAAATTGTTTAGCAGCAAAAAGAAAACTGTTGGAATTCGAATTCCTGATAATACAATTTGTATTGAAATTGTAAAACAATTGGGAAATCCGATCATGAGTACATCAGTGCATGATGATGATGAAATTATTGAATACACCACCGACCCTGAACTGATTTACGAAAAATACAAAGACAAAGTAGATATGGTTATTGCTGGCGGTTATGGCAATAATGAAGCATCAACAATTGTGGACTGTACTGATGAAGATTACACCATTTTAAGACAAGGCATGGGAATCTTAGAAAATTACCTATAGTACTTACTGTATCGTACGTCCTAATAAGCAATAAATTGGACTTAAACTCTTTTTACAAAATCAACAAACGCATCAATTTCTTCAAAATTATTGTATATGTGCGTTGAAATACGCACAGAATTAAGATTTGCTTCACGTACACCTCTGATTCTAAACTGATTTTCGGCCGCCTTTTTTTCAAACTGCTCCAATTCCGTATTTTTTAATTTAAACCCAATCATTGTGCTCCGCGATTCAGTTTCGAGAGAACTCAACATTTCTATTTTATTATCAAGCGTTAATAATTGTTGTTGCAAATAAGTAGCTAATTTATGTGAGCGTTCTTCAACGCGCTTTACGCCAATTGATGATATAAAATTTAAAGCTTCAGCTAAAGCAATATAACTGTAGGGACTTTGAGTACCATAATCATAACGATGAGCTGTGGGTACGAAGCTTTCTAACAATTGTTTCTTTTCTGACAACTCCCATTTGTCAACAGCATAAGCTCCAACATTGTAGGGTTGTAAAACGTCTAATAGGTTTTCATTTACATACAAAAAACCAGTACCGAGTGGTCCCATCAACCACTTATGTCCACATGAGGCATAAAAATCACAACCAATATCTTTTATGTCGATAAACTTAGAACCGGGACCATGTGCACCATCAATACATACAAGTATGTTTTTGTTTTTTGCTAAAGCTGTAATTTGTTTTACTGGCAAAACAATACCGGTAGTACAAGTAATATGAGGAACGGCAATTGCTTTTGTTTTAGCAGTAATTAAGGATTCAACTCGTTCTAAGTTTTCTTGTGCAGTAAGAGCTGGAATAAATGTTTTAATTATTATTCCGCGCATTTTAGCTACATTAAGCCAAGGAGCAGCATTACCAACATGTTCATGTGTTGTCATAATCACCTCATCGCCTTTTTTTAATGGTAAACCTAAAGCAACAATGTTTAATCCTTCGGTAGTATTATGAGTGAGAGCAATTTCAGACACTTTAACATTTAAAAATGTTGCAATTTTTTCACGCGCAACTTCGTGTCCAACATACTCACCATTGGTATTTGCATCTAATAGCGCCTTTTGTAGCTGCTCTATAACAGTATATGGAGATGGTCCCATTGTACCATTATTAAGATAGATACGTGTTTTTTTTAAAGGAAACTGTTCCCTTATTGACTTCCAATACAATTCACTATCATCAAAAGAAAGTAACTTAAACGGCACAAAAGGCGTGCCGTTTACTATTGAGTTTGATAAACTTGGTAGTATTACCCCAGTAAAAGTAGCACTAACAAAGTGTTTTAAAAACGTTCTTCTTTTATTTAACATTACTACTAAATCAAACGCTGCTAACTAATTTTTATACCAAATATAGTAACATCATCAACCTGCTCAAGTTCTCCTTTCCAATTCATAAATGCATCGTCCAATTTTTTGTGCTGTGCATCCATTGACTCATGAGCGATATCTGTTAGAATGGCTTTTAACTGTTTTGACATTATTTTTTTTCCACTAGGGCCACCAAACTGGTCAGCAAAACCATCGGTACCCATATAAATAACAGCACCTTTTTTCACAATAATTTCTTGTTGCGTAAATGGTTTCATATTTGAATAATAGCCAACAGGTTGCTTATCAGGTTTGAATTCTGTAAGTAATTTTTGTCCATTATCATCTTGTGAAACAATGTATATTGAACTATTGCCTCCTGCATAATGTATTTTAACAGCATCTTCGGATTCTTGTTTTTTAAAAATAGAAATTAATGCTAAATCCATTCCATCTTTTCCACCTTCATCTACCTGTTCGGGATTAAGAGCACATATTATAATTCGTCTTAGCTCTTCCACAATTGCAGCCGGTTCAGTTATTTTTTTCGAATGCGAAATTTCATTTAACAAACTAAGCCCAATTAAACTCATAAATGCGCCAGGAATTCCATGCCCAGTACTATCAGCACAAGCAACTAAAATTCTGTCGGGTAAATTAAATGCCCAATAAAAATCACCACTAACAATATCACGCGGTTTATACAATATAAAATAATCTGAAAGTGTTGATTTTAGTGTTTTTTCGGAGGTTAAAAAACTCTGCTGAATACGCAATGCGTAATTAATACTATCCGTAATACTTTTATTTTTACCCGCAATCAATAAATTAGCTTGGTTCAGGGCTTCATTTTTTTGTTCAATGACCAGTTTTTGTTTTACAATTTTATTATTTGCTATGCGTATTTGCACGTATGAATAAATACCACTTAAAATAACAAACGCAATTATAGAGTAAAACCACCATGTTCGCCAAAATGGCGGAGCAATGGTAAATTTGAAAGATGCAGGCACTTTGTTCCAAACGCCATCGCCATTTGTAGCACGCACTAAAAACTCATACTCACCAGGTTCAAGATTTGTGTAGGGGGCTTCAGTTTTGCTTGTTTCTTCACTCCAATCTTTATCCAAACCTTTTAGCATGTATTTATAACGCACTTTGCCTGGAGTAGTTAAACTTACGCCAGCATAAGTGAAAGTAAGATAGTTGCGATCATTATTTAATTCAAGATTGATAGGTAAATTGTATTGGTCTAATGAATCGGCATATATTTTCCAATCGGTTTTCCCGCCAAATAATAACACATTGGTAATACGTGTAAGCGGCTCCAGCGTATTTCGTCTATCATATTGAGGTTGGTATACCATTAACCCTTTTTGTGCACCAAACCATATTTTGTTTTGATTATCAAGGAGAATGGAATTTTGCATACACACCTCGCCAGTAAATCCATCTTCTATACCATAATGACGAATATCATACTTACCATTCTCCAACACTTTAATTCTATCAACTCCGTTTGGTAAACCTGACCAAATTATACCATTTTTATCAATTAAAATAGAACGCACCTGATTAGCGGCAAGTCCTTCTTTTTCGGAAATTTGAGTAAAGCTACTCTTATCGTACCTATATATGCCAGCATCCGTGGCTATCCATAATTCATTTTTTAATCCTTTGATAATACAAAATGCTTGTTTTGCTTTAAAACCATGTTTTGAACCGTAATGACTTGTTATTTGCCCATCCCATTTGTACAAACCGCTTTCTGTAGCTATCCAGTAAACTCCTGTGTTATCTTGATTAATATTATAAACAAAGCCCTTTGGTAATTCGGCAATTTTTAATTCTTCTATTTCATCGTTTACAACCTTAGCAACTCCATATTTAGTTGATAATAAAATTTGCCCTTTGTTATCTATGTAAATGCCAAATATTTCACCCACATTATAGTTATTATTTTTAGTTACAATACGTTTAAACGTCCTGCCATCAAATTTTATTAAACCCTCGTCAGTACCTGTACCTATGTATATGCAGCCATTTTTATCTTCAGCAATTGCAGTAACTTTATTACTTGCGTTATTCCAATTAGATTTATTATAGGTAATAACTTTGTTACCATCAATAACTGCTAACCCATCTTTAGAAGCTAGCCAATATCTATTATCCTTGCTTTGAAATACCCTTTCAATTCCCATATGAATAGAATACATGGAAAAACATTCGTTGGCTAATTTAGAAACTCCATTTTCTTTAGATGCAAACCATAAATTACTTTCCCTATCAGGGTATATTTTCCAGACATCATTATTAATCAAGCCATTATCTTTACTAAACTGTAGTACCTTATTCTCATTTATTTTGATGATTCCATAATTGGTACCTAACCAAATTGAGCTATCTTCTTTATAAAAACTATAATAATCCATCGCATATGTATCCTTGACATTGGCGGGGTTTATGTTTTTTATAGTGCCATTTTTTAATTCCTGTAAGCCTGATACCTGCAAAAACCAGTATACACCTTTTTTATATTCCATCACAGCATATACATAGTTAGTTTCTAAGCCATTATTTTGCGTATAGTTGATAGTGTTTTTACCATCGAATTTAAAAACACCATAGCCCAATGTACTGAACCAAAAATTGTTCTCGCTATCCTCATATATATTCACAACACTAGCGCTATCTATATCAGGAGAAATATGGTAAAAACTAGAAGCAAACTCTTTAAATAGACAAATGCCTTTTCCTGTTCCAAGTAAGACATTGTTTTGAGAATCGAAAAATATAGTAAAAATACGGTTGTGATTTAATCCATTTTGAACAGTATAATTCTTGAATTTTTTACCGTCTATAATTGTTAAACCATTATTAGTACCAACCCACATTCGCCCCTGCTTATCTTTCGCTATTGTATAAATTAGATTATCAGTTAATCCATCTTTATCTGTTATGTATTCGTAATTAATACCATTGTATTTTGTAATTCCACCTCCATTGGTACCAAACCACATAACGCCTTCGTCATCTTGACAAACAGCAAGAACCTGATCTTGTGACAAACCACTTTCAACAGTATAGTTAATAAAGTTATACTGTTGAGTATACGCATTTTGATAAGAAAAAGACAATATAAAGAGTAAAAAAGCAACTTTTATATATTTTCCCATAAGGATTTACTCATTAAAGGTATGTAAATTAATACTAGTTGATAAGCAAATATAATTAAATAATGAGTTGTGTAAATGACAAATAAAAAACTCTGACATTTTTTAGTTTGCCAGAGTTTATTATCGATTTTTAATATTATTAAAGTTCAACAATTTTGAGAACAGAAACACGTCTGTCAACAATTAATCGCACAAAATAGAGTCCAGCGGGGTAGTGATTTGCAATAGCACTAAAGGTGTAAGAATAATTACCGGCCTGCTTTAATCCATTTTCAAGTGTTTGCACTTTTTCGCCCAATAAGCTACACACCTCTAACTTTACATCACTTGTTTTAAAAATATTAACATTAATTATAGTAGAAGAACTATAAGGATTAGGATATGCTTTCAATACTTCAAGAACATTGCTTTGATTGATTTCTGATGTTGAGGTATTGCATCCATAAGCTGCAGGGTTAAGAATATGAAGTGAATCGGTACCACATTGGTAATCAAGTGTATTCAGTACCTCTCCCCCATACACACAAAAATTGTAGGTAGTTGCATGCGTACATCCAGGTATATCAACAAACAAACTATAATCACCATCAGGCAAGCCATTTATAAAGAAAGTGCCCGTAGAATCTGAACGCGGTACACGCAATGCATTACCCGCAGGTTTTTTTCTAACAACCACATCAATTCCAGGAATAGGTTGATTTGAACGGATGTCAAGGTTCCATTGTAAAATTCCTTGTATTTGGTTTGTCCCTACTAAATCTGGATAGTGTCTAAGATGAATCTTGTGTCCATCGGAAGTACTATCATTAAAAGTTATGATTTGTTGAGCCGCTTCCCAATTTGTTGTATCTCCAAAATAAGTTGTTATCGCATGTTGATAATAAGATGTATCAGGACGGATCGCCACCCTGTATATACCATAGGGAATACTATCAAATTTAAAGTTCCCATTACTATCTAAAGGAGTTCTATCAAGAATATCGTGTTTGGTAAAATTTGAATTTTCTCGGTATAAACGAGCTTCGCCATGTGCAACAGCTGTGTTTTCAGTATCATCGGTATATACAGTTCCTGAAATTGAACCAAAATCAACAGGAGTTGTATACCAGCCGTAGTTAATAGCTGTACTACCCTGATTTGCATCGAGATACATTAAGGCAGATGAGCCAAATGTATTATTTCGAAGAAATGAATATTCAACAAAATTACTTATATCAGGGTTACCTGGTACGGCAAGAAACATGCCATTTGAAGCTAAAAAGGCACTATCAATTCTAGTTACATCAACTTTGGTAAGTAATACATCGTTATATACTCTGCCGTCAGGCATTTTCAACGTTCCATAACCAACAGCAGTCATATGTTTATATTTAGTGCTTTTTATTTTTAATAATATGCCTGAAGTACTTGCATAGGTTATTACAATTGAGGTATCGTTAATAACTCTTTGATAGTATACATTTGCAGGTATATAAAGCTCTCTTTTAACATAAGTAGCTGTTGTATCGTTCATAAAATAATCGCCAGATGAAGGTACAGCTTTTACACTTCGGCCTCCAATCATATACAATCCTCCTGTATCAACCACATAATAGGAGTACAAAGAATCTATTTGACCAATGGGAGCACTCAAAAAAGAGCCATGCGTTGCGTCAGTAAAATTAGAAAAATAAGGGGTGGTATCAGGTATAAACGTTTCGATACGATATGGGGCTGTAGGGTTATCAAAATCGTCAGAATAATCCCAAAACTGTGGGTCATTGGGACCTACAGAAGGCGAAGGCACCTCTATTGTTCCGGACGAAATATCCCATATTTCAGTAACTGCCGTACCTCTAACAGGTAAATAAGTTCCTTCTATTACTGGGCCTTGAGCAAAGGTTAATAGTAAGGAACACACAAATAGAATGGTAAATATTTTTTTCATACTTAGTACCAAAATTGTTTTTTTACGCAAGAAGTTGATTATAATTTTATTGTTTTTGAGCATATTGACGTTATGATTTAATAAGTTGAACAAAAACTCCAACAAACTTTAAATCAAGTTAAATTTACATTGATGCAATACTAAATTTTAATATTCAATAATTTTCAAAACTGATATTTTTTCATTGGCAATAAATCGCACAAAATACACACCAGCAGGACAATTAAACTCATTAGCACTAAAACTATACGAATAATTACCTGCATATTTAACACCCTTATCTAACGTTTTTATTTTTGCCCCTAACACATCATACACCTCCAAGCTCACATCACTTTTTTGTGCTATACTAATTTTTAGTGTAGTATTTGAAGTATATGGATTTGGATAAGCTTGTAATTCAGCAATCATATCCTCTGCTACGGTAAGAGAAGTTGTAATAGGGTTACACGTATATAAATTAGTATCAATTGGATTTAGTGCGTGTAGGTACTTGGTACCACAATGATAATCGAGTACATTTAAGGTTTGTCCACCATACACACAAAAATCATACGTAGTTTCGTGAGGGCAACCAGGTATATCTACATGTAAACTATATTCACCATCAGGCAAATTACCCAAGGTAAACACACCGTTTGCATCCGTTTTAGGTTCAGCAAAGGCATTACCTGCGGGCTTTTTTCTAACAACAACATCTATTCCCGGAATTGGCTGATTTGAACGGTCGTTACCAATATTGGGTTGGCCTTGTGTTTGAATACCAAAATTCCAATACAACTGGCCTTGAATATTATTTAAACCAGTTGTATCAGGGTAATATTGAAGATGAATTTTATGGCCATCAGAAAGGCTATCATTAAAAGTAGTTATGGTTGCTGCTGTTAGCCAATTTGTGCTGTCGCCTGAGTAAGTTGTAAGGGCTCTATTATAAACTGAAGTATCAGCTCTTATGGCAACTCGATATACCCCAAAAGGAATACTATCGAATGTGAAATTTCCATTATTATCAAGTTGTACTTTAGCCAAAATATCGTGTTTTGCAAAGTTTGAATTTTCACGATATAAACGCGCTTCACCCTGTGTTACAAGCGTATTCTCTGTAGTATCAGTATAAACAGTACCAGTAATAGTACCAAAATCAACAGGTAAGGTATACCAACCATTTAAATAATTATTGGCATTGGGAATACTATCAGCACCTAAAAAATACATCAAGTAGGCAGAACCAAAAGTATTGTTTCGTAAAAAGGCATATTGATAACGAGTTCTAATTTGTGGATTTTGCACAAGTCCATTTAAACCTAGCTGGGTTAGCATCGTATTATTTACAAACATTCCATTTGTACCATTAAAAATACTGTCTATTACATATAATTGTATCCGAGCAAGTAACACATCGTTATAAACTGTAGAATCGGGCATTATTAAAGTACCATATCCTATGGCTTTAAAGGTTTTATGATTCCATTCTTTAAAAATTAAAGGAAGTGTTTGATAAAATGGTGCACCAGTATAAGCCTCACCATAAGTAACAGCTAAAGTTGTATCATAAATTTGTGGACTACTATAACTTATGTTTGCTGGAGCATAAAGCTCACCATGTTTATCTGGATTTTTGTTTGTGATAACATAAGTGGTATCGTTACCTACATAATAATTAGGGCTAGAACCTGTATAGTGGGGGCGTGGTAATTCGCTTCGCCCACCCAACATATATAATCCATCCTGCCTGTCAACAATGTAATAACTGTATAAACTATCCGAAGTATTGTTTAATGGTGAATAGAGGTACGATGCATGTGTTGCACTATCGGGCTGAGTGTTAAAATAGCTAAAATAAGGTGTGGTATCGGCAGGGAACGTTGCAATTTTAAAAGTATTTGCTGTATTTGTAAAATAACCACGGTAATCCCATAACATATTTGTACCAGATGCAGGCAATGGAATTGTTCCTGGCAATGTGTCCCACACTTGTTTAATTGCAGTCCCTCTAACAGGTAAATAAGTCCCTTCAATTGTAGGGCCTTGAGCGAAAACTAGCAACGTAAAACTGGACAGCAAAAGAGTAGCTATTTTTTTCATATAATTTGTATTAAAATTTATTCAACTATAAATATAGGCAATTCAAAGACCCACTTTGTTACTTTAACGCAAAAAATGACAAAAGGTTATGCTGAAAAAATACTTATTTTTTCAAATCCACCCCTAGCTCATCCAATTGCGCTTTTGATATTGCAGATGGGGAGTCAATCATTACATCTCGTCCTGAATTGTTTTTAGGAAACGCAATAAAATCACGTATTACATCGGCACCTCCAAAAAGTGAACACAAACGATCAAAACCAAATGCAATGCCTCCGTGTGGTGGTGCACCAAATTCAAAGGCATTCATCAAAAAGCCAAACTGTGCCAAGGCTTCTTCCTTAGAAAAGCCCAACAAATCGAACATACGTGCTTGCAATTGTTTATTAAAAATACGTATAGACCCCCCTCCTACTTCTACTCCATTGATAACCATATCATAAGCATTTGCACGAACCGCTCCAGGATTAGTATCAATCAATGCTATATCTTCGGGCTTTGGTGAAGTAAATGGATGGTGCATCGCATGCCAACGTGCGGTTTCTTCGCTCCATTCTAACAATGGAAAATCAATTACCCAATGACAGGCAAATTTATTTTTATCGCGTAAACCTAAGCGAGTACCCATTTCTAAACGTAATTCGGATAAGGCTTTACGAGTTTTGTGCTCATCGCCAGCAAGTATCAATATTAAATCGCCAGGCTGTGCGTTGAATGCTTCAGCCCATTGTTTTAAATCTGTTTCATTAAAAAATTTATCTACGGATGATTTTATTGTTCCATCGGCATTGTAACGAGCATATACCAAACCTGAAGCACCAATTTGAGGACGTTTTACAAATTCTGTAAGTTCGTCCAATTGCTTGCGAGTATATTCTGCTGCACCTTTGGCGCAAATACCTATAACGGCTTGTGCTTTTTCAAACACTGGGAACACCTCTCCCATAGCCCCTCTCCACAGGAAAGGGGAATCTGGGGTTGTGTTTTTTAGTTCTACAAATTTCATATCGAAGCGAATATCGGGCTTATCGTTGCCATAATATTTCATTGCATCGGCATAGGTCATGCGTGTTAAGGTAGGAATATCAATACCTTTCACCGTTTTGAATAAATGACGCACCAAACCTTCAAACGTATTTAAAATATCTTCTTGCTCTACAAATGCCATTTCACAATCTATTTGCGTAAACTCTGGCTGACGGTCGGCACGCAAATCTTCATCACGGAAGCATTTTACAATTTGATAATAACGATCGAAACCACCTACCATCAATAATTGTTTAAACGTTTGAGGTGATTGAGGCAAAGCATAAAACTCGCCTTGATTCATACGTGAAGGCACCACAAAATCGCGTGCACCTTCAGGAGTTGATTTTATGAGAACAGGGGTTTCTACCTCTAAAAAGCTTAATTTATCTAGATAATTGCGTGTTTCGATAGCCATACGATGACGCAATTCCAAATTTTTGCGAACAGGATTTCTGCGTAAATCCAAATAGCGGTATTTCATTCTGATATCATCCCCCCCATCCGTTTCATCTTCGATGGTAAATGGTGGAGTAATAGCGGCATTTAACACCTCTACTTTATCAGGATAAATTTCAATATCGCCAGTAGCTATTTTATTGGTTTTAGAATAACGTTCGGCTACTTTACCTGTAACACTGATTACAAACTCACGCCCTAGCTTACGAACGGTTTCAATCAGTTCGGGTGCTGATTTATCAGTTTCAATTGTTATTTGAGTGATGCCATAACGATCGCGCAAATCAATCCACACCAAAGCACCTTTGTCGCGTACGCCTTGTACCCAACCACTTAGTGTTACTGTTTTTCCAACTTCTTCAATTCTTAGTTCTCCGCAAGTATGTGTTCTTAACATGTGTTTTTATATTTTGAAATTGAAATCTTAATTTTATTTTACTTCATCCCTTCCACAGTCTTCGATTTCTATGTCTTATGCAAATGTATATTGATAATTTTTTACAAACAATCTATTTTGTTTAACACATGCGA
>JBASCV010000024.1:0-1865 GCA_049651825.1 Bacteroidia bacterium | reverse complement strand
GTTTTTTTCAATGAAGCAGCTTTTGCTTTGTCCCAAGTACCTTCAAAAACAGTAGAGTCCAATACTTTTGCAAACTCATCGCGTGCAGCAAGGTTTTCTTTGAATTTATACTCGGCTTTAATTTTAGCAATTAATGAAGCTCTGCCTGCTTGCGAGCGCGAATCTTTGGTTACTTTATCTTTCAACTCATTTTTCATGGCGTCAAAAGTGGCTAAACCTCTTCTATCAATTAACTTAATTACATGCCAGCCGTATTTTGTTTTTGTAGGATTTGAAAAATCACCTTTGTTTTTTAGTGCAAACGATGCTTTTTCAAACTCTATAGGCATTTTACTAGTACCAAACCACATCAATTCTCCACCTTTTTTAGCTGATGTTTTATCGTCAGAAAACTGTGTTGCCAACTCTTCAAACTTAGCACCAGCTTTTAGTTTGCTGTGTATTTCGTTTATTTTTGTAACTGCATTGGTTGAGTCTTCTTTGGTCATGTTTGGAGGCGTTTTTACCATGATGTGAGCTACCAATACTTCGCCTTGTGCTTTTCGTTTATCGTGAACTTTAATGATGTGATATCCGTAGCGGGTACGCACTGGCATTGACACATCGCCTACTTTGGTAGTGTAAGCCGCTGTTTCAAAGGTGTATACCATTTGTAGTGCAGTAAAATAGCCTAAATCGCCACCGTTATCTTTTGCCGAAGGGTCGTCAGAAATGCCTTTTTCAGAAGCTACTTTATTGAAATCTTCGCCTTTTAATACACGTGCACGAATTTTCATTATTTTGTTATAGGCCTCTAATGTATCTTTAGGTAAAGCTGTTTCGGCAACCTTTACCAAAATATGTGAAGCATGCACATCTTCTTGCAAACGGCTGTAGGTTTCTTGCAATAATTTTTCATTTACATCTTTATCCGTTAAATACGGTTGTGCTAATTGCTTGCGATAACCAGCCAACTCATCTTTAAACGCTTTTGCGGTATCCAATTTTAGCTCTTCAGCCTCTTTTACTTTTAGTTTAAAGTTTACAAACAAATCTACATAATCGTTCAACGATTTTGCATCATTGGCAACATCTTTGGTGTTGTTTTTCTTGTAAACACTTTCAAATTCAGCCACTGTAACTTTATTCTGACCAATGGTCATCAACACAGCATCTTTATTTTTAGTTTGTGCTGTAATGGTATTTAAAGCTAAAAAAGTAAATGGAAGTACTAATGATTTCGCAAACATTCCTTTGTTCATAATTGTTTATTTTTAAATTGGGTAACAAATTTAGCTAATAAAACGATGTATCAAAACAAAACTATTGCTAAGTGCGTAATCGTGCGATGTTAAAATTTGTTAAGGTGGGGATTGCGTATTTTTTGTTAATGATTCAGCTCCATTGTAATTTGATTATTTTTTAGTGAAATAACCCCCAAATTTTAATAAATTTGTTGTTCTACAAAAAGTAAATATCCATTTTATGATTACAGCAACTACACCCATTCGTTTTGAACGAAAAAAACATACTGACGATACCTTAATAGCTATCTACAAAGGCATTTTAAAGCCTCGAATGATAGAAGAAAAAATGCTTTTATTGTTGCGTCAGGGCAAAATATCGAAATGGTTTTCGGGTATTGGTCAAGAAGCGGGCTCTGTAGGAGCTGCAATGGCACTGGACAAAGAAGAGTACATTTTACCAATGCACCGCAATTTGGGGGTGTTTACATCGCGTAACATACCGTTGAACCGTTTGTTTTCGCAATTTCAGGGCAAACCAGGTGGGTTTACCAAAGGGCGCGACCGCTCGTTTCACTTTGGCACACAAGAATACAAAATTATAGGCATGATTTCGCACCTTGGCCCTCAGTTGGGTGTGGC
>JBASCV010000023.1:0-41868 GCA_049651825.1 Bacteroidia bacterium | reverse complement strand
AACATAGCCTAATCGAGAATAATTTTCTTTGGTGTAATCATAAGGCAACATTTCTTTTGGGCGTATGGTTTTTATGTTCCACGCGTGAAACAATTCGTGCGAACTCACTCCCAATAAATCTTCGTATAACTTGCCTTTCATTAGATTATAACCCGGACCTAATGCAATTACAGTAGAATTGGTATGTTCCACACCATGATACATTTTGTAAGGCAGTATTTGAAAAAAGAAATGATATTCCTTGTCAGGAAATGGATTGATAACCAAAAACTGTTCGTTTATAAATTTGGTAAAATCAGTTACCAGTTTCTCCCAATCGGGTTTACATTCGCCTTGAAACCAAAGGTTGAAAGCAATGTTGTTGCATTCAAATAAATGGTGTTGTAAGCTATCGCTTGCTATAAAGGGCGAATCGGCTAGTGTGTGAAAATCTTTAGCTAAAAACGAATGTCTGCGTGTCGATTCTTTTAAACCAATAGCAACCTTGTATTTTTCTGGAATATCCAGTATTAGTTCGCACGTTTCATTGATGCGTTCAGGGATATAAACACAACAATTTACAGGGTTTACATACAATTGATTTTCATCTAAATACGAAGAACCCGCATTTATTTCGGCAGCATAATAATTGTATATGATATGCAATGTTGATACATTTTTAGTATTCACTTTCCATGTATCTTTTGCCGTTTTTTCAAATTTAAGTGGAGCGCCACTGTTGTCGAATGCTGCCCATTTTTGAACATTTTTTGCAAAATTCCCTAGTTCGTATCTTCCTGGGCGCCATGCCGGAAGTTGTATTATTACCTCATCTTTATTAATATGTTCAGCAATAAATTCAATATCAATAAAGTGGTGGTGAGGCTTCGAATAGGAAACAATGTATTTCATCGTGTGCGATACAAATTTAGAATGTTGCAAATTTACAAATAGATTCTCATAACCTCTACTATTTACAAAAATCGTTTCTTGCTTCGTTAATATTTTCTTAATTTCGCATGATAAGTGATTAAATAAGATTGAATTAATTTAAAAAAATATATCCATGAATTACGATTTAATAGTAGTAGGAAGTGGTCCGGGTGGCTACGTAGCAGCAATAAGAGCAGCACAATTGGGCTTAAAAACTGCAATAGTAGAACGCGAAAGCCTTGGTGGTATTTGTTTGAACTGGGGATGTATTCCTACAAAAGCATTATTAAAAAGTGCTCAAGTATTCGAATATTTGAATCATGCAGCTGATTATGGAATTAAAGTAGCTGGTGGTGAAGCTGATTTTGGCGCTATCGTAAAACGTAGCAGAGATGTGGCTGATGGAATGAGCAAAGGGATTTCTTTTTTAATGAAAAAGAACAAAATCGACATTATTACTGGAACAGGCAAGGTAAAACCAGGCAAAAAAGTAGAAGTTACTGCTGATGGCAAATCAACTGTTTACGAGGCTAAACATATTATTTTAGCTGTTGGTGCTCGTTCTCGTACGTTACCTAATTTGCCACAAGATGGTAAAAAAATCATTGGCTATCGCGATGCAATGACCTTGCCTAAAATGCCTAAAACAATGGTTGTGGTTGGCTCTGGTGCTATAGGAAGCGAATTTGCGTATTTCTATGCTACTATGGGTACCAAAGTAACCTTGGTTGAATTTATGCCAAGCATTGTGCCTGTTGAAGATGCTGAAGTATCTAAACAATTGGAGCGCTCATTCAAAAAAGCTGGAATCAATGTAATGACAGAGGCTAGTGTTGAAAGTGTTGATACCAAAGGTGATGGATGCAAAGTAAAAGTGAAAACTAAAAAAGGAGAAGAAATTATTGATTGTGATGTAGTGCTTTCTGCTGTTGGTATTCAGGCAAACATCGAAAACATTGGACTTGAAGAAGTTGGTATTGCTACCGATAAAGGTAAAATATTAACAAATGCTTTTTATCAAACCAATATGCCAGGATACTACGCTATTGGTGATTGTGTTGGTGGACAAGCCCTAGCACACGTTGCTTCTGCAGAAGGTATTATTTGTGTTGAAAAAATTGCAGGACATTCTCCTGAAGCGCTTGATTATAATAATATTCCGGGATGTACCTATTGTCAGCCCGAAATTGCATCAGTGGGTTATACCGAAGCAAAAGCAAAAGAAGCAGGTTACGAAATAAAAGTAGGGAAATTCCCTTTTTCAGCAAGTGGTAAAGCAAGTGCAGCAGGAGCTAAAGATGGTTTTGTAAAACTAATATTTGATGCGAAGTATGGCGAATTGCTGGGGGCACACATGATTGGTGCAAATGTTACTGAAATGATTGCAGAGATTGTTGCTGTACGTAAGTTAGAAATTACAGGACACGAATTGATTAAAACGGTTCATCCTCACCCTACAATGAGCGAAGCAGTTATGGAAGCTGCTGCTGCTGCTTATGGCGAAGTGATACACATGTAATTGTGTAAGTCAATGTTATTAAATTAAAGGGATGAAACGAAAACTCCTTCCCACAGTCTTCTACAGGCTCAGACTGACTGCGCGTGGTCATATTGAGCCTGTCGAAATATGTGCGCAAGGGTTGTTAACTTCAATATATTGATGCAGTCCTTTTTATAATTCATAATTTACAATTCATAATTTCCTAATAGCTGCCATGTAGAACCCGTCAAATCCATCACTTGGCATTATTTTTTTGTCTTCTATAAATTCAAATTCTCCTTTTTTCTTGTTCAAAAATGTTTCAACTTGATTTTGATTTTCACTTGGTAAAATACTACACGTTGCATATACCATAATACCTCCCGGTTTCAGCATTTGCGAGTAGTTGGAGATAATATCTTGTTGCGTTTTTTTTATCTCTTCAATAAATTCGGCTGATAGTTTCCATTTAGCATCCGGATTGCGCTTTAATACGCCTAATCCCGAACATGGAACATCTAATAACAAGCGGTCGGCAGTGTTTTTTAATTGTTCAATAGTATTGCTTTTGATTACTTGTGTTTGAATACAGCTTGCACCCGCTCTTTCGGCACGTTTTTGTAGCTCTATAAGTTTACGTTCGCCAATATCCATGGAAATGATTTTGCCTTTGTTTTGCATAATAGCAGCCATGTGCAACGATTTTCCTCCTGCACCAGCACAAGCATCTATTACAGTCATTCCTGCTTCTAGTCGCATAAAAGGAGCCACTAGCTGTGATGAGGCATCTTGTATTTCAAACAGTCCTTTTTTGTATTCGTCAAGCTGCACCAGGTTTTGACGTTTTATTACAAAAGCGTTGTTCTTAATTTGTTGCCAAATTTTATTCTCGTTTTGTATGACTTTGGTTTCAATTCCTTTTGAAATAAGGTTTTGCTGAAGTTGTTCGGGTTTTGTTTTAATAGAATTTGCTCTAATTACCACATCCGCTTCTTTGTTGAGTTCGTGAATTTCCCTAGTCCATGGCCCTTCTCCAAGTTCTTGAACTCCAATAGTATCCAACCAATCCGGAATCGACTCTTTGTACTTTCGTATGGAATCAATTTCTTGCAGCTTTTTTAAAATTTCTTCTTTATCAATACCCGAAAATTCGTCCCATTCAGGAATATCAATGCCTTTAATAATAAGATGTACAGCAAAAAGAAGATGAATGTTTGTTTGGATATTCTCGTTGTTATTCAATACAACATTTAGTTTTCGCCACCATCTTACCATTTCGTAAACGTTTTCTGCTACAAAGCGTCTATCGCGGGCACCCCAACGTGTATTTTTTTTAAGCGCTTGTTCTATTGCTTTATCAGCATAGATTCCCGCAAAAAAAATTTCATTAAGTATCTCTACTATTGCATTTACAAGTGGTCGATGAAGTTTCATCTGATTGATTGGGATGATTAATAGTGTAAAAATACGATAATAAAACTAATAGCCACGACCTTTAGGTCGTGGTATAATAATATTTTTATTTGGGCGAGCTAAAATTTGAAATTTTTAATAGTTCCTTCGTTCCCCTTTCTAATAAAGACTTTTATTGAAAATGAAAAAAATATTTTTATTTTTTTTGTGTTTTTCAAAATAATAGAAAGCTATAAAACCTTTTAAATAAAGGCTTTTTATTTTTTGTTTCATCTGAAAGCCAATAGAATCAATATTTAGGAAGTTGACAGTTTTTGTAATATATTTGAAAAACAGAAAATAATTAACGTATTTATAAACTAAAATTTAATGTTATGGCAATAGTTAAAAAATGGAAAGTTCGAATTACTACATCAAGTAAAACTACAGCTACAAATACCTTTGTATATATCGATGCTCCAAGCTCCTCAGAAGCTATGAAAATAGCAAAAATGCAATACCCCAATGCAAGCCACATTGGAACACCAAGCGAGGAAAAATAGTTTAACTGTTAGAAAAAGAACTGTATGGTAAAAACAAATTGGATTTCATGTCAAAATTGTGGCAAAGAGTATGCAAGTGATTTTTGGTTTGTGTGCAACAGGTGTAACTATAGAGTATGCCCATCCTGTATTTCTAAACATAAAGGTAAATATGGTATAGGTGGTTTTAAATGTAGTCAATGTGCTTTTGGGTCTATGGAACGTCCAAAAAAATAAATATTTTATCAAATTAACTAAAGCGAACTATTTATGGATTCTGATTCTATCAATTCTCTATTAAGTGAAATTCCATCTTTTTATAAGAATGGAAGGTTTATACAACCTTACCAATTGTTTTTTCATTTAAATAAATCAATTTCATCAGTTAAAATGTACCATAATATTGATGCAGACTTGCTATTTCCCAATTTGGAAGCTAGTGGAATGTTGAAAAATAAAAATGTTATAAAATCAGAAATTGTTAGAGAGAAAGATAAAAATTTACTGAGTAGCTATTTAATACTATTTGATAAAAATTTATTCTTGTATTGCGATAATGGTGCAGATGGTGGAACATTAGGCATTAAATTAGTATACGACTCTACATCATCGGTTACGGAAATTAAAAAAATTGAAAAGTTTGTTTTTGAAGCTGAAATAGTCGATTCTTCAAATAATGTTTACTTACTCACTCAAGAGCAATTTGGTTTAGATGTAAAGAATTTTCCAATAAAAAAAACAGATTTTGATATAAAGGAAAATTACAACGATGATTTTGCTCCAATTCATGATTTTATTTTATCAAAATTAAAAAACACAAGTAAGGGAATCGTCTTACTACATGGGGCTCCTGGTACAGGAAAAACTTCATATATCCGATACCTGATTGGAAATATTTCAAAAAGAATGCTTTTTATTCCAACCAATTATGCACATCATATTGCTACTGCCGAATTTACAAGTATTCTTTCTCAATCCCCTAATTCAATAATAATTATTGAAGATGCTGAAAGTGTTTTGGGCGATAGAGGCGATGGGGTTAATGGAAAAGCGGTTTCTAATCTTTTAAACATTTCTGATGGGATTTTATCCGACTGTTTAAATATTCAAATTATTTGTTCGTTTAACACCGACCTAAAGAAAATCGACCCTGCTCTTTTAAGAAAAGGAAGGCTAATTGCAAAATATGAATTTAAAGCATTAGAGACAGAGAAAGCAAAAAAACTTTCTCAAAAGTTAGGCTTCAAAACAAAAATAAATTCTGCTACAACATTGGCAGATATATACAACCCTAATGATATGGAAGTAAATAACAAAACAACTGAAATTGGATTTAGTTTTAAAAATAAAAAATAAAAAATAAAATGCAAGATAACGAAAACATGATAAGCTTTTATGCAGAAGCAATTGAGCGAATGACTGGTAAAAAGGTTGTGTTGATGGGTAAAGATATTATAGATGAAAATGGTTTTTTTTAATGGATAGCGATTTGGAACTTGTCAGAAAAGAAAAATATTTTATTGCGAATAACAGAAACACAAAAAATAATAACTAAAAATAAATAACATGAAAAAAAGAAGTGAAATTATAAATAACCGTTCAATGGTTAATGAAGTTTCAGGGGTTTATTATTGGTATATTAAAACAAAAAGTTTTAAAAAGATTTTCCCGGAATTACCAGATTTTATTAAAAATAATCCTAAACAATTAACAAAAGACCAAGAATATGTATTAGTTTATGTAGGTATAGCAAATAATTTAAGAGAACGATTATTATGGCATTTGGATCAAAAACATACATTGTCTGCAATTAGAAGTGGATTTCTTTCAACTCTTCGCCAATCTTTAAGTGCAATAGCCTTTGCTACTATGGCGAATTGTGATAAAGAGCTGAATGATTTTTTTGAAAAAAATCTACTTGTAAAATGGGTAGAGCATTCATCTCCAAGAGATGAAGAAAAGAAATTATTG
Organism: Bacteroidia bacterium; assembly: GCA_049651825.1. Taxonomy (GTDB): domain Bacteria; phylum Bacteroidota; class Bacteroidia; order 2-12-FULL-35-15; family 2-12-FULL-35-15; genus 2-12-FULL-35-15. The sequence goes on along the minus strand of JBASCV010000023.1, from coordinate 35,571 downwards.
ATCAAATATATTTTGCCGTTAAACATACAAGGCAATAAAAGAGAAGAGTTAAAAGAAAGTATACTTGAATTACGAAGACTTCGAAAAAAAGTTAAATTAGAATCAATAGATCTTTTAGAAAAAACACGTAAGTAGTTTAACATTCTAAATTGAACAAAAATGGAAAACACTACATTGAAAAGTACACTAGAAAGGTTAATAAGAACTCATTTGGAATTAACTGACTTACGAATTCAAGAAGCCGATAGTATTAAACAATTGGGTGCTGTTTTAACTGGAAAGCTAAATGATACATCCAATCCATCAAAAAATATTTTGAAGTTTGAGGATTTACAAATAGTTTTTAAATACGATTCAATTTGTGCAGATATTCACAGAAATATAGATATAAAAAGGGATGAGTTTAAATTTATTGCCAAAGAAGTAGCAGATTTATTTCCAACCTTTTTGAGTTTAGTGAAAACGCCAGGCGGAGGTTTTAGCTTTTCTTTTCCATATGAAGATAAAGTGTATAAAATACAAATAAAGAGGAATAGGGGAGAAGGGTTCGATAACATTGAGTTGATTCTTGTAAATGATTTATATCATAATGGTATATATTCACGTTCGTATTCTGAATATGCTGTTTTTGATTTTGTAGATTTAAACTTTGAATTAGATAACTCATTAACTAATTCAGAAATAGAAGTTAAGCGTATAGATATTGATCCTTTAATTGAAAAAGCTGCACGAATTGTTGTAGAATCACAACAGGCATCAGTATTATTTATTCAAAGGAAGTTAATGATTGAAGAAGAACATTGCGATAGGATTATAAAACAACTTGAACTTTTGGGTGTTATAGCTCCTTTCACTGGCTCTCAAAGTCGTTCAGTATTGATAAAAGATTTTAGTAATCTAATGCAACGACTAACTGAATTAGGGATAAAAAAAACAGAAAATGATAAAAAATAATATTTTGGAGGTGCTACATTACAGATTAGGCGTGAGGGGTAAATGGAGCCTGTTTGCTGAAAATGTTAGGATGCAAAATGAATTTTTGTTTGATTTGGCTAATATGCATAGGAGCAACAGTTGCTTTTATGGCATTATATGCAATGATGAAATAAAGCATATAGGTATTTACAAATCACAGGTAGCAAATAAATTTTCTGGTAAAAATATCGCAGACTTAATTAATCAATATAGCAGTGATAGCGCTGAAAATAGAATTGATATATACCTATTTAATCAACAAACAACAAATCATTGCGAATCAACAGAAATAACTGAAGAGTACATTTTAAAGCTGATAGAAGAGAATTTTTACATTTATAGCACTAATTAATTTAAAAAATTTTCATTAATAAATTCTTACTTCATATTTGCGTAGTCAATTAACAGCGATAGAGAAAAATTGCTTCAACTTAATTGGGTTCACTACAATTAGTTCTGAACTTAAAAATAATCGAGATGAGTAAAATCAAGTATCTATCCAAATCCGATTTTAAAATTGCACAAACCTGTGCAACAAAACTTTTTTACAAAAAGAAGAATTATCCAAATACCAATCAGGAAAACGAATTTAACTATTACTTAATTTCGACTAAAGTCATAAATTATATTGCAATTGTATTCCACGACCTAATGGTCCTGGCTATTAAACCCCAAGCAATTGTATCTAATAAAAACCCTCATATTATTCTTGTATCATAACTCGTTAAAAATTCATTAAAAAAGCGTATTTTTGGGTTATGAATTTTTCATCCAAATTAATCGAAGAAGCTGTTTCTGAATTTAGCAAATTGCCAGGCGTTGGTAAACGAACGGCTTTGCGCTTTGTATTGCACATGATGAAACAAAACAAAACCGATGTAGATCGCTTTAGCAATGCTTTTTTAAAATTGCGTTCGGATTTGGTGTATTGCAACAGTTGTCATAATGTTTCAGATAACCCGTTGTGTGATGTGTGTGCTAATCCGCATCGTGATAAAAGTACCGTGTGTGTTGTAGAAGATGTACGCGATTTTATGGCGATTGAAAACACACAGCAATACAGGGGCGTGTATCATGTGTTGGGTGGAATAATTTCTCCTATGGATGGTGTTGGCCCAAGTGATTTGAATATAGAAACATTGGTGAAAAAAGTGGCTTCGGGCGAAGTAAAAGAAGTGATTATGGCTTTGAGCACTACAATGGAGGGCGATACAACTAATTTTTACATCTATAAACGTTTAAAAGATTACAACGTTACTGTAAGCACCATAGCACGTGGTATATCCATTGGTGATGAAATTGAATATGCCGATGAAATTACTTTAGGGCGCTCTATCATCAATAGAACTCCGTATGAAAATTCCCTACAAATAAAATAAGTTACAGCCAAACCCAGCCAATCGATGAAACTGTCTGTAATTATTGTTAATTATAATGTTCAGCATTTTTTAGAACAATGTTTGCATTCGGTGCTCAAATCAAAAAAAGGTTTGAGTGTTGAAGTGTTTGTTGTGGATAACAATTCTGTTGATGGTTCTGTGGCAATGGTGAAAGAGAAGTTCCCAGAAGTGTTGCTCATCGAAAATAAAAAAAATACAGGTTTTTCTTACGCAAACAATCAAGCAATTAAGGTTGCAAAGGGGGAGTATATATTATTATTAAATCCAGATACGGTTGTAGAGGAAGATACTTTTGAAAAGGTGGTTGGCTTTATGGATTCCCACGCGGATGCAGGAGGGTTGGGGGTTAAAATGTTGGATGGTAAAGGTGTGTTTTTACCCGAATCCAAACGAGGTTTACCAACACCTCAGGTTGCATTCTATAAAATATTTGGTTTGTCGGCATTGTTTCCTCATTCCGAAACATTTGGTCGTTATCATTTAGGGTTTTTAGACAAAGACAAAGTGCATGAAGTGGAAATTCTTTCGGGTGCTTTTATGTTGTTACGCAAAGCAGCGCTTGATAAAGTAGGTTTGTTGGACGAAACTTTTTTTATGTATGGCGAAGATATTGACCTTTCGTACCGTATCATTTTAGGAGGATATAAAAATTACTATTATCCCGAAACACGCATCATTCACTATAAAGGAGAGAGTACAAAAAAGAGCAGCGTTAACTATGTTTTTGTTTTTTACAAAGCGATGATCATATTTGCTGAAAAACATTTTTCTCAAAACAATGCAAAGCTGTTTTCTTTTCTCATCAATATTGCCATTTATTTACGTGCTGGCGCTGCAATAGCTGTACGTTTTCTAAAATCAATAGCGCTACCAGCTTTTGATTTTATTTTTATTTTGATGGGTTTGTTAATAATAACAACGCAATACGAAAAACATATACATGGTGGATATTATTCCGATGCGCTTATATCCATTGCTTTTCCAGCATACGTGAGTATTTGGATGTTTGCGGTCTTTATTAGTGGGGGATATGATAAACCCATACGTTTATCAAACATTGTAAGAGGCATTGTTGTTGGAACCGGAGTAATATTGATTGGATACTCTTTGTTGCCCGAAGCATATCGTTTTTCGAGAGCTCTTATATTATTGGGTTTAGCGTGGGTTGTTGTGTCTTATTTATTATCGAGAATAGCATTGCATGTAAGTGGATTAAAAGCTTTTAATTTGAATCCCAATAAGAGCAAACGTATTGTAATTGTTGGTACAGAAGAGGAGTACAATAGGGTGGCAGAATTGTTAAAACAAACCAATATTAATTCTGGTTTTATAGGGTTTGTTACTATTGATGATACGACAACTAAAAAGCCTAATCTTATTGGTAAAATAGAGCAAATAGGAGAAATAATAGAGATACATAAAATCAATGAAGTTATTTTTTGTTCGCGCGATGTTTCATCGCAAACAATTATTACTTACATGCATACATTGGTTTCAGCCAATGTTGATTTTAAAATAGCACCTCCCGAAAGTTTATCAATCATTGGTAGCAATTCTATTGATACCGCAGGTGATTTGTATATAATTGATATTAATTCTATCAACAAGCCTAAGAACAAACGAAATAAGCGTATTGTAGACATCCTACTTTGCTTGTTCTTTATAATTACCTTGCCTATTATGTTTTTTTTACAAAAACATAAAATCAATTTTATTCGTAATATAGTTCGTGTTTTAATCAATACAAAATCGTGGGTAGGTTATGGGAAAGAGGTAAACGCAAGTCTTCCGAAAATCAAACCATCGGTGTTATCGCCTGCCGATGCCCTTAAAAATAAGGTAACTACGGAGCAAATCAATCGTTTGAATTTAGGTTACTCTAAAGATTATAAAATTGAAAACGATTTGAATGTCGTTCGGAAGTGCTTGAAATTGTTAGGTAATTAATTTTTATATACTACCCTATTTCCCTTTTTTATCAATGGTGTTGAATAATAATGATTCAAGAAATTGAATCAATTGTTTTTCATCTTTTTCTTTAAAATCGGTAAGGGAAGGTAGATTTTGCATGAAAAAATTTTGCGAATGCGACATTTCTATTAAACTGCTGGATAAAGAATGTGGAAATTTATATTTAGGATTGTATTCTTTTATTGTTTGAGCAATTCTTGCGCACAAATCTTTGTACGGTTTAAATATTCTGTCGCTATTATCTTTATTTACTTTTTTTGTTAGATACGATTTTGAGCCTTCCCACATAATTAATTTATACAATTCTCTTTCGCACATATAACTAGTGCTGCTATGTTCTTGTGGTTGTTCAACCAAAATACGAATGATGGTTTTTAGTTTGGTTTCGGCATCTTTTATATTATTTGTTTGAAACACTACTTTGTACTCGCAATAACTCCAATACCAGTTGATTAAATACACTAAAAAGCGGTGCTTATTTTCGAAGTAACGGTATATGCCTGCCTCGGTGGTATCTATTGATGCCGCAAGTTTTTTGAAGGTAAAGTCTTCAAACCCTATTTCATTGATAAGTACCAGGCCATTTTTTACAATTTTTTTGCCTAAGACCGATTCCTCTGGGTTTCGGAGATATAATTTGCTGTTTATTTTAATTCGAACTTCTAATTCCATTTTTTGAAATCATAGTACAAATATACAAAATAGTAATTATATAATCAAAAATAATAGTAATACTATCTTTTGAAATAATTCGTATATTTGTCGAAAATAATTGCAGGTTGCAACATATAAATTAAATATGACTCAATCATCATATACCGGAAGTAAAGCCGCACTTTTATATAAATGGCTAGCAAAAGAGAAAAAAGTAATTTATAAAATTTACTTTTTAGCCATTTTACAGGGTTTGCTCTATATTGTTATTCCATTAGGTATTCAAGGAATTATAACCTATACAATGGCTGGTAGGTTTAGTGCCTCGCTTATTTTGTTGAGTTTAATTACTGTGCTCGCCACTTTTTTTATTGGTGTTTTGCAATTGTGGCAAATGCGCTTAAATGAAACATTGCACGAACGAATATTTGGTCAATTGGTGGATAGGATTGCTCGTTTTATTCCTGAATCGAACGACATAAAATCAAAAATTTATTACTTTTTTGAAATAATAACTTTACAAAAAGGAATTGGTAAAATACTTCTCGATTTTTCTTTTTCTGTTATAAGTATTGTATTTGGCTTGCTTCTGTTACCTGCATACAGCACATGGTTTTTATTGTTTTCAGTGATATCAAGTTTGTGCTTCTTTTTTATTGTTAGCTATTTTGGGAAAAAAGCTGTGGAAGCAAATCTTAAAACATCATCCGAAAAATATCAATTGTACAAATGGTTGAATCATAAAATCAATAATCAAGATACAGCCGACAAAACGAATGATTATTTGCTAGGGTATATTGAAGAACGAAAAAATTACTACCAAACCTTTGAATTACAATACAAAGGAATACTTGTGTTTAAAGTATTTTTTGTAGCAGTTTTACTTTTTTTAGGTGCATATCTGGTTCAAATTGGTGAGTTAAATATAGGGCAGTTTGTTGCATCTGAAATAATTGTATTGCTTGTAATTAACTCGGTTGAAAAGTTAGTAGGAAGTTTGGGTACATGTTATGATATTATTACAGCATTGTATAAAATAGAAGACATGTTTAAAGAAAAGCCAGAGGCTTCGTTTTTAAAGTCAGATGAGCGTTTTACTTTAATGAGTATTGGTAATATTTATCGACACGATTATTATGAAAGAATTAAGTGGATTTTATATTCAATATTAATAGTAGCAGCTGTTATATTGTTTGCACCATGGACTCAGAGTGTGAGTACAAAGGGTACAGTTTCTGTAATAAATCCAGAAAGTAAACCACAAAAGGTAACATCACGAATAGCAGGTAGAATAGAAAAATGGTATATAAATGATGGAGATTTTGTGAAAAAAAATGATACTATTGCTTTTATATCCGAAGTTAAAGAAGATTACGTTGACCCTTTGTTGATTAAACGTTCAGAGTCACAAATTAAATCAAAAGAAACATCTATTGAATCATATGAGAAAAAAATGAATGCAATAGATAGTCAGGTAGATGCACTAAATAAGGCATTACGATTGAAAACAGAACAAATCAAAAATAAATTAAAACAAGGGGCATTAAAATTAAACAGTGATAGCGTTGATGCAGTAGTTGCAAAAAATAATTACAAAGTAGCGGAAGAACAGTTTAAAAGATACGAGGAGTTACTAGAAAAAGGTGTGATTTCAAAAACTGATTTCGAAAATAGAAAAGTGAAATTACAAGATGCAATTGCTAAAAAAAATAGTGCAGAAAATAAAGTTATTAATACTAAAAACGAAATTTTAAATACAGAGTTGGAGTTGAATACAACCCAACAAGAGTACAGCGAAAAATTGATGAAGTTGGAGGGCGACAAGTATAGCACCATGTCGTTACTGTATGATGCTGAAGGCTCGTTAACCAAAATGCAAAATCAATTGTCTAACTATTCGATGCGCGCAAGTTTTTATTACGTACTCGCTCCGCAAGATGGATATGTAAATAATATTGAAATTAAAGGTGTTGGAGAAATTATTAAAGAGGGTGGTGTGTTGTGTAATATAGTTCCCGTTCAAACAGAGCAAGCTGTTGAGCTTTTTATTGACCCAGTAGATTTGCCATTGATTAGAAAAGGACAGCACGTACAATTAGTATTTGATGGTTGGCCAAGCTTTGTGTTTTCAGGATGGCCAGGTGTTAGTTATGGCTCTTTTGAAGCAGAAATAATAGCATTCGATAAAGTTATTTCACCAAACGGCAAGTTTAGAGCGCTTGCAACAAATTACAAAAAGCGTTGGCCCGAGGCAATACAAATAGGAGGCGGTGTTCAAGGCTTTGCTTTATTAAGGGATGTTCCGTTAATTTATGAATTATGGCGAAAAATTAATGGATTCCCTCCTGATTTTTATATTGAAGAAACTACCAATAAAGCTAAGAAAGATGAAAAAGAGTAGTGTTTTAGTAGTTATATGTTTGTTTTTTATTTTCCCTATTTGGGCGCAAAATACTATTGTTATTGATTATAACACCTTTATTGAAAATGTAAAAAAAAATAATCCTATAGCTACTAAGGCCGAAAACACTTCTGCAATTGGTAAAATGCAATACAATGCAGCCCGAGGGAATTATGACCCAATAATAAACGCAACTACCGAAAATAAATTTTATAACTCAACGGGATATTACAATTTATTTAGTGCTGATTTAAAGCAGCCCTTGTTTACTTCTCAATATCTTAAAGCGGGTTATGAGTATGGTGCTGGCGTGTATGTTAATCCTGAACAATACACATCTTCTTATGGTTTGCCTTACCTTGGTGTTGAATTTAGTGTTTTACAAGGGCTTTTGATTGATAAAAGAAGGGCTGAAGTTTTGAAAGCTGAAAACTATATTGATTATTATAATGCAGAAAAAAATATATTATTAAACGATTTACTGTATTTCTCTTCGCAAGCTTATTTTGAATGGATGTACACCCAAAGACAATATGCGCTGTATTCTTATTTTTTATCGTTGGCCGACTTGCGTTTAAAAGGAATAAAATATTTGTCGGATAGTGGCGAACGCCCTGCTATTGATACAATTGAAGCGTCAATTTTATTACAAACCCGATTGCTAGAGCAACAAGCTACTGCCATAGAAAATCAAAAACAATTTAATGAATTAACAAGTTTTAATTGGCAAAATAATACAACACCTAATTCTACTACTACAAACTATATTTCCAAAGATAGTCTAGACAATTGCTATCAACAAGTTAAAAAACTGGCACTAAGTATTATTGCTTACGATTCTATAAGCAATCCAGTTGTGATGCAGTATCAAGCAAAGCAAAAGGTATTGCAGGTTGAAGAACGATTTAGAAAAGAAATGATAAAACCTAAATTAGATTTAAGCTATAATTTTTTATCAAGCAACAAAAATTCGTATGCACCTGTTTTTTCTCCTAATAGCTATAAATGGGGCGCAACACTATCATTTCCATTGTTTTTAAGAAATTCTATCAATGAATATAAAATAGCATCTCTTAATGTAGATAATAATGCCTATGATTTGGCAAACAAAACAAATGAAATAGCCTTAAAGCAAAACTATTTGAAACAAACGCTAATTATTTTAACAAACCAATTAACTACTGCCGAACAATCTGTTGCGTATAGTAAAAAACTACTTGAAGCCGAAAAGCTAAAGTTTGAAAACGGTGAAAGCTCATTGTTTATGCTAAATACACGCGAAAATAAATTGTTGGAAACAGAGCTAAAACTTGCTGACACTAAACTTAAGTATATAAAATGCGTACTTAGTATTGTTTATTTGAATGGTAATCTAAACTACTCATTCTAACAGCAATAGGTTATTAATACAAAGGCATTTTTTTTGATTTGTCCAACATAAAATATTGTTTTAAAATAGATTCTTTGTATGTATTCAAATGCTTGATATAAGCCTCTGCAATAGGAGATAGCTTTTTCCCTTTAAGCCATATTATTTGCCACTTTGATTTTAGCGGAAATCCGCTTGTTGGTATGATTTGTAAATCGCCAGATTTAAGTTCGTTTCGTATACCAATTAATGGTAAAATAGACTTCCCTAAGCCTGCAATTACAGCTTGTTTTACAGCTTCATTAGATGTTAGTTCAATTTTTTTTTCAAGAACTATCTTGTTTTTTTTGAAAAAGGTTTCCATCATGTGTCGTGTTCCAGAGCCTTCTTCACGTAGTATAATTGGCATTTTGTTTAATTCGCTTTTTTTTAACGGACTCTTTATTTTTTTTTCATGTTTATTCCCAACAAAAAACAGTTCGTTTTCTATTAACTCAATTTTATTAACAGCTAAGTCTTTTGGTAATAGTGATACTAAAGCAAAATCAATTTGATTATTTTGTAAACTTTCTATAACTTTTGATTTGTTTGTTACGTCCATTGATAAGTCAATTTGGGGATGCAGAGCTAAAAAATCACTCAAAAAATAGGGCATTACGTATTTTCCGGTAGATACAATGGATATAATAAGTTTACCTGATAAATCTCCTTTATATGATTTAACGCGTTGTTTTACATTATCTACTTCATTTAAAATATTTTTAGCCATTAAATAAACTTCTTTCCCAAATTCTGTGATGTGTATTTTTTTTCCTATTACTTCTACTAATGGAATTTCAAATTGATCTTGTAAGTTTTTTAATTGTATTGAAACCGCTGGTTGTGTCATGTGAAGCACTTCCGAAGCCTTTGTAATACTTAGCATTTCTGCAACTTTTACAAATATTTGAAGTTGGTTTAATGTATAATTCATAAAAATAATTTATATATTATATAACAAATATAAATAAAAATATATGAATATCTGTTTTTAATTTTGTCATATAAATTAACAACTACATTATGAAAACGAAATTATTTTTATTAAATATAATATCATTAATTTTTCTAAGTGGTTGCTCTATTATTAGACCAGGAGAAATTGGCGTTAAACAAAAACTTGGTAAGCTTTCTGAAAAAAGCTACTCGCAAGGAGCTATTTGGTATAACCCTTTTACAACTAGAGTTATTAAAACCAATGTTCAAATTAATGATATAGAATTGTCTCTTAGTTTGCCTAGTAAAGAGGGGTTGAGTGTAGTTGCTCAAATTTCAATTCTATATAGGGTTGATGAAAACAGTGTTCCCAAAGTCATTAAAAGTATTGGTTTGGGTTATGAAAGTATTATATCTAATGTTTTTCGTTCGGCATCAGCAGACGTTTGTTCTAAATATTTTGCGAAAGATATGCATTCAGGAATGCGCGCAGAGATTGAAAGCGCGATAAAAATTAAAATGGGTGAAAATCTCTCCGCTCAAGGGATCGTTGTGGAGGCTGTTCTTATGAAAAGTATTCAGTTGCCTTCTGGTCTTTCTAATTCTATAGAACAAAAACTTCAAGCCGAACAAGATGCGATGCGAATGGTTTTTATTCTTCAACAAGAGAAATTGGAGGCTGAAAGAAAAATTATTGAAGCCACAGGAACCAAAGATGCTCAGAAAATTATTTCAGAAGGACTAACAGATCAAATTATTAAGATAAGGAGCATAGAAGCGTTTGTAGAACTATCCAAATCTTCTAATAGTAAAATAATAATTACTGATGGGAAAGTACCTTATTTAGTTGAATAGCTAATCATAATATAAACCAATTAAAGATACATACTCATGGAAACAAAAAAAATAATTTCAAAATCAGTAGCAAAAGTAATGGCTATAATTATTTTCGGTCTTACGGTAATTGTTTTTTTATCTTGCCTAGTCCTGCACCTAAATCCTCTTGAGCTAGAAGGTAAAATATTTGAATTTGCTGAACATCATTATTTCTGGTTCGGATTTATTACTTTTCTCATTGGGATGACTTTTTTAAGGGTGTACATCCTACTTTATGAACAAGTATCTAATCCTTCATCAAAAGGTTATATAGGAATTAAATCAATGTTTGAAAATAGTAATAAAACAAAACAAGCATTTAATAGAAATGAAGTTTCAGACAGCTCTCTTGACTATCAATTTATAGAAAAAAACAAAATTAATACACTTAATTTTCCTAAAGAAGATGTGTTGAACTCTCCTGAACAAATTAAAATGCGCGAATTAGAGTTGATTAAATCAATGAGTTTGGGCAATCGTTATAAACATAAAGTCAAAATATTTTTTAGGGATATAAATGCGAAACGATACACCGAAACCACTATTTGGTATGCCGATACAAAGTATATTACTATTAAAGGTGGAATAGCATTGCCCGTAAGGAGTATTTATAAAATTGAGTTTTGATAACAATGAAAAATAGTATTCAACTTTTATTTCTGTTTTTGATTTTCAATGCTGTAAGTTATTCTCAGAATATCTTGCCCTCAAATACATTTATTCAAGCCTGTTATAACAACACAGAGTGTTATGGGATAAGCAATTCTGCTCAAATATTTTTAAACAATAATACTGGCGATTTTCTCATACAAATGGACTTTAATGGTTTTAGAATTGGAAACGATACACTAGATGATTGGCTCAACGATTTATCAAAATCATGTTTTGTGTTTACAGGAAATATACATACAAAGGAACTTACAGGGATTATAAACAATAACTCACAACCTGTTGTTGTTAATGGTAAAATTGATTTTAACGGATATTCTAAACCATACAATTTGGAAGTTGTTTTCTTTAGGCAATCGAGAGAAGGAACACTAATTAGTAATAGCGCTCAAAATCCGCTTGATAGAATTGCCATAAGTAGCATGCAGTTAGTATTTCACGCTAAGGATTTTCATATTGGTGATAGAGCACATCATTTTAAAAAAACAATTCGTATTACAATTACAAGAGGCTACATCAATGAGTGGACTCCAGAAGTTAATCTACTAATTAAACAATAAATTAAACAAAAAAAAACAAACAGAAAATGACAAAGATAACAGTAGCAAAAGGAGACGGTATTGGTCCAGAAATAATGGATGCAACCTTAGAAATAATTTTAGCCGCAGGTGCTAAATTAGAAATTGATGAAATTGAAGTTGGCGAAAAGGTGTATCTCGCTGGTAATACTTCGGGTATTTCATCCGCATCATGGGATATAATTAGAAAAAATAAAATATTTCTAAAGGCTCCAATTACAACTCCTCAAGGAGGCGGATATAAAAGTTTAAATGTAACTACTCGTAAGTTTCTTGGATTATATTCAAATGTAAGACCCTGCATGAGTTTGCATCCTTTTGTTGAAACAAAGCACCCCGTTATGGATGTAGTTATTGTTCGTGAAAACGAAGAAGATTTGTATGCTGGTATTGAGCATCAGCAAACCGATGAAGTTGTACAATGTTTAAAATTGATTAGCCGACCAGGTTGCGAAAAAATTGTTCGTTATGCTTTTGAATACGCAAAGCAACAAAACAGAAAAAAGGTAACCTGTTTTACAAAGGATAATATTATGAAACAAACCGATGGTTTATTTCATAAAGTGTTTGACGAAATTGCAAAAGAATATCCTGAAATTGAGAACGAGCATTGGATTATAGATATTGGTGCGGCAAAAATGGCTGATACTCCCGAAGCGTTTGATGTAATTGTTATGCCAAATTTATACGGTGATGTACTTAGTGATGTAGCGGCTCAAATTACAGGTTCCGTGGGGCTTGCAGGTTCTGCTAATATTGGTGAGGAGTGTGCAATGTTTGAAGCAATACACGGTTCAGCTCCAAGACGTGCAGGACAAAATGTTGCAAATCCTTCTGGATTATTACAAGGCGCAATTATGATGTTAAATCATATTGGTCAAACGGATGTTGCCGAACGTGTTCAAAATGCTTGGCTTAAAACTCTAGAAGATGGAATACATACCTATGATATTTTTAAAGAAGGTATAAGTAAACAAAAAGTGGGTACTAAAGAGTTTGCAAAAGCCGTAATTGCCAATATTGGTAAAAAACCGTCTATTCTAAAAGCTGTTTCTTACTCCAATAATTCAGCTTTAAGTTTACCTAAGTATAAGCGTAAGCCAGCTGCTAAAAAAGATTTACTTGGGGTTGATTTATTTGTTCATTGGGGCGAAAATAATCCGAATCAATTAGCTGAAATAGTTAAAAAAATCGAATTAGAGGGCATAAAGCTTTCTATGATTACCAATAGAGGAATCAAAGTTTGGCCAGAAGGATTTAAAGAAACATTTTGTACCGACCACTGGAGATGCCGATTTAAGCCGCTAGATGGTGCTCAAATTGATAAAAAAGATATTATCACCCTTTTAAATAGAGCATTTGAACAAAATGTTGATATTATAAAAACTGAAAATTTATATTCATTTGATGGTGTTCCGGCTTATTCGTTAGGACAAGGTCAATAAACTAAGAAAAATATGCAAATACAACTAATCCAAGGCCAGTTTGACTCTAAAGATGCTTTAGCGTTGATAACAGAGATGATACAAATGAAAATAAAGTATCATGAAAATAAAATAGTCAAAGAACTTTCTGAGGAAGATATTAAGTATAGAGAGTCTAAAATCAAAACATTGCAAATGCAACTCTTTAAATTGAGAGAAGTTGTTAATTCAAATAATGAAGGATTGAAAATAGAGTCAGTTATTAAAATTGAAACAAATGTTAGTAGAAATAAACTTGTTTTTGATTCTACTGCATTTTTTAATAATTGATTATAACTTAATTTCATTAATGACTTTTTCTTGTAGATAGTGTTTTTATAAAATTAACTTAATAGATATGGTAAACGTTATAATATACTTAAAAAAAGCTCATGAGCCTAAGCGCTTAGTTGAGTCTTTGCTGATTGAAAAACTCGTTGCTTCTGCATCAATTGATTATAATAATGTATCGTATAAGTTAGTTAATTCAGAAATTCAGGAACAAGAATATAATGTAATTACAGTGCAATCTAAATCACTTTTGTTTAATGAAATTGTAGAATTTATAGAGCAACAAATTGAAGAAGAAGTGCCTATTATATCAACGCCTATTGTGGGTGCAAATCGAATATTTGATAGTTTAATTAGGTCGAAAACAATTCCGATTTAATTTTTTTGTTCTAATTTATTTTCGTTGTAAAATATTCTAATTTTTTATTCTGTATCATGAATATATATAAAATAAAACAGGCTTTAATTGTAGTGACAATGCTTTTCTTTTTTGTGTCATCTTTTGTTTTTAAAGACGTAATAATTAGTGAGCTCTTAGCATTTGTTGCACTGATATCCTCTACAATTTTGTTTCATCAACTTTATAAACAAACACTAAAAAATATTAAAAATGGAAAATCAAACATTTAGCCTAATTGATGGCACGTTCTCTAATCAAGAAGCAAAGGAAATATTGATGAATTTGTATTCAAACAAAATTAATTTTCACGAGAGAAAAAATTTTAGCTCAAATGAATGTTTCGGTAAAGATGATTTAGTTGCTATAAAAAGAATTCCTCAGCTTAAGGAAGCTTTGAAAGCTATAATAGAATTAGTGAAAGCTGCCGAAGGACACAATAAGAATTTCGTTATAAAATCAACAGTTTCTATAACCATTTCTAATCCATAGCAACAAAATGTTTGAAGGGCGTAAATTATTAATAGTTACTAAGCATAAGAAAGAACAAGTAATTGCGCCTATTTTAGAGAACAAACTAGGCGTTAAATGCTTTACTTCTAATGTTTTCGATACAGACACATTCGGTACATTTACTGGTGAAGTAGAGCGTAAAAATGATTCCTTTACTACTGTAAAAAATAAGTGTGCTTTGGCAATGAATCAAATTGATTGTGATTTAGCAATTGCAAGCGAAGGTTCATTTGGTGCTCATCCTACAATTCCCTTTGTCCCTGCTGATGAGGAATTGCTGTTTTTGTATGATAAAAAAAATAATTTACAATTTTTGGAAAGGGAGTTGAGTACAGAAACAAATTTTGACGCATTAAATGTTGGAAGTGAGAATGAGTTGATACTTTTTGCAAACAATGCGAAATTCCCTTCTCACGCATTGATTATAAAAAAATCTAAAGACGATTTTTCTGAAATGCAAAAAGGAATTACAAATTGGGATACTTTGTTAGAGAAGTTTAACTTTTTTTTAAAACAACAAGGATTTGCTTTTGTTGAAACCGATATGAGAGCAATGTATAATCCAACACGAATGGAAGTAATTAAAAAAGCTACAGAAAAATTAATTGCTAAAATTAATTCATTGTGTCCTCAATGTTCAACTCCAGGTTTTGAAGTTACATCATCAAAGCATGGATTACCTTGCTCTCTTTGTGGTTTACCAACTCGCTCAACCTTGAGTTATATATACTCTTGTCAGAGATGTAATTTTATTGAAGAAAAAATGTATCCACACAATAAAACAAACGAAGAACCGACTTTTTGTGATTTTTGTAATCCCTAAATTTATGATAACAACTAATTTAGAACAAGCTATAATTGCTTTAAATGCAAATCAAGCGGTCGCAATTCCTACCGAAACCGTATATGGCTTAGCTGCAAATGCTTATAGTAAAAGTGCCGTTGAAAAAGTGTATGCTTTAAAAAATCGTCCTTTATACAATCCGTTAATTGTGCATATTCGCTCTTATGATTATTTAAATTTGGTTGCTAAAGATATACCCGAAATGGCGATAGTACTTGCTAAAAAATTTTGGCCAGGGCCTTTAACCTTGTTATTAAATAAAACCGAATTGGTGCCCGATATTGTTACTGCTGGCAATTCAACAGTAGCTGTGAGAGTACCTAATCACAAAGTTGCGCTGGAATTGTTGAATAAAATAGATTTTCCTTTAGCCGCACCTAGTGCTAATCCTTTTGGGAGTATAAGCCCCACAAGTGCTAAACATGTTCAACTTGCTTTTGACGATGATTTACTCGTTTTAGATGGAGGTGAATGTGAACGTGGTCTCGAATCGACAATTATTGGTTTCAAAAATAATCAAGCGGTTTTATATCGACATGGTTCTATTGCGTTAGAAGAAATTGTAAAAGTAACAGGAACTTTAACTTTTGCTACAAGTGCTGATAAAAATCCCATATCTCCCGGTACGCTTTCAAAACATTACGCTCCTAAAACGGATATTTATATTACAAATAGGGTAGAAGAGTTGATGAAAATATTTCCTAATAAAAAAATTGGTGCTCTTTTGTTTAAACACAAAATTAAAAGCCCAATGATTAATTTTCAAGTAACACTTTCCGAATCGGGTAGTCTTGAAGAGGCCGCAACTAATTTGTATACTGCCTTGCATGAATTAGATAGTAAAGGATTAGATTTGATTATAGCAGAGCAATTTCCTGATGAAGGCTTGGGAAAAACAATTAATGATAGACTCGCTAGGGCAACAAAAAAATGAATATAGTTATTCGTAATGCATGCCTGGTAAATGAAGGTAAAGTAGCAGTTGCTGATGTTTTAATAAAAAATGATAGAGTTGAATGTATTGACTCATTAATTTCCTTAAAACAGAACGCTTCTGTTTCTGAAATTAATGCTGATGGACTTTATCTATTACCAGGAGTGATTGATGATCAGGTTCACTTTCGTGAACCAGGACTTACCCATAAAGCAACCATTTACTCTGAATCTAGAGCGGCTGCAGCTGGCGGAATTACTTCATTTATGGATATGCCAAATACAATTCCCAACACATTAACGCTCAAATTATTAGAAAAAAAATATTCTATTGCTGCACAGAAGTCACTCGTCAATTATTCCTTTTTTATGGGAATAAATAAATATAATTTAGAAGAAGTATTAAAAACTGATACAGAGAATGTGTGTGGGGTAACTGACGATGGATTATATTTCAATAGCGAAGAAGGCATTTTAGCTAATTACCCAGATTATCTAGAAAAACTGTTTTCTAGGACCAATACATTAGTAGCCCTACATAGCGAAGACGACTCTATCATTAAAAACAATTTAAAGAAATTTAAAGAAATTTATGGCGAGAACATTCCCGTTAAGATACACCCTTTAATTAGAAGCGAAGAAGCCTGCTTAAAAGCAACAGAAAGAGTTTTAAACATTGCTAAAAAGCACAAAAACAGACTACACTTATTTCACATTTCAACTTTAGCTGAAGCAAAATTATTTGACGATTCTATTACCGTTCGAAATAAAAGAATTACAGCCGAAGCATGTGTTCACCATTTATGGTTTTCAGATAAAGACTATGAACAACTTGAAGGCAAAATAAAGTGGAATCCTTCAATTAAAACAGAAATGGATAGAACCGGATTAATCAAATCATTGTTAGAAAACAAAATAGATATTATAGCTACTGACCATGCACCACATACAATAGAAGAAAAAACGGGAAATTATTTTCAAACACATTCTGGGGGGCCTTTGGTGCAACATGCTTTACCAGCAATGCTTGAACTATTTCATAAGGGAGAAATAAGTATAGAGAAAATTGTTGAAAAAATGAGTCATAATGTTTCCGATGCTTATAGAATAATAGAGCGAGGTTATATTAGAGAGGGGTATTTTGCGGATTTGGTTTTGGTCAATTTAAATCAATCTTGGCAGGTGGAGCCCGAAAATATTTTATCCAAATGTAAATGGTCGCCATTCGAAAAGCAAACGTTTAAAAGTAAAGTGATTATGACATTTGTAAATGGACAATTAGCATATAATAATGGCATTTTTAATAAAAATTGCTTAGGTAAAAGACTGAAGTTTGAAAAATATAGGTACTGAATTAATAACCAAACTATTTTTTGAGCAAGAACAGGACCGCTTGTTAGTAAATGCCCAGTTGCTTTATGAAAGTATTAACCTTATTGGTATAAATAGAGAAAAGAATATAATTAATCAACAGTAGACAAATGGAGGAATTCAAAATTCAAATTATAGAAACTCTTATAATCTTAAGTAGTCATATTATAATGTATTTTGTTTTTAAAACAATCATCAATAATTTTCTAAAAAAATCCAGATTAGAAAGAGGTAGGAGAAAAATGGCTATTAGTGCAGTGCAGCTATTCACTACCATAACCGCAATAATCTTTCTAACAGGCGTTTGGGGTTTTAAGCAAAATGAAATTGCATTATTTGCAAGTTCGATATTGACAGCATTGGGTATTGCCTTTTTTGCTAAATGGTCATTGCTTTCAAATATCACTTCAAGTATTATGATATTTTTTAATCACCCAGTAAAATTAGGGGACTCAATAAAAGTATTACACAAAGACTATCAATATGAAGGAGAAGTAATTGAATTGAATTATTTTTTTGTTCATATAAAAACTAATAAAAATGAAATAATTACAGTTCCAAATTCAGATTTCTTTGACAAATCATTTTCTGTTTCGGAACTCAAAAAAAATTGTAATCAGCCGACTAAATGAAAATATTATTTATAATTATAATTACGCTTTGTTTTTCAATAAATATTTCATTAGCACAAACCTTTGATCTTGGAAGTTGGAATATTATTAATTTAAAATACAATCATACAGAAAAGCTTAGCTTTTTTGGTGAAGGACAATTACGCTCTTTAAAGTTTTATAATCAATTTCATTATTATGAATATAAAGGTGGTATCAACTTTAAAGTACATAAATCGGTTAAACTTACATTGGGCATGGGTAGTTATCAAACATACAAAGAGGGTGGGAGTTTTATATTACCCAAAAATAATAACGAATTTCGGTTATGGCCACAGATTATTCTTTTTCAAGAGATTGCTGGTTTTAGAATAGAACAACGCTATAGGGCAGAATTGAGGTGGACAAGCAATGGCTACCGTAACCGATTTCGTTATAGGGCAGGTGTTTCTTATTCGTTTGGAAAAGAAATTAATGGCTATAAACCTTTTCAGACGAGTATTAGTAATGAACTTTTTTTCACAAACAACGAACCCTATTTTGAACGGAATAGAATTCAACTTACTATAAATTTTAAACCTTCAAAAAATGCATCAATACAAACAGGTTATTTACATCAATTTGACTATAGAATAAATGACGAAACAGGAAGAGATTTTTTTGTGGTAGGCTTTTATTATGAACTATTCAGAAAATCTATTTCAAAATCAGAAGATGTGAGCATCGAACTTAAAGACAACTAATAACATAGAAAATATAAACACTTAACTCAATTTTTATAAAACTCATCAATCAAGAACAAAATATGAATTTCGACTTACTAATAGAAAATATAACAAATCCAGCATTATTGTTTTTTGTTTTAGGTATAATTGCAGTTTGTTTAAAAAGCGATTTAGAGATACCGCCAAACTCTTCTAAATTCATTTCGCTTTATTTGTTGTTTTCTATCGGTTTTAAAGGCGGGCAAGAATTATCTCACGAAAGTTTTAATACAGAAATTATTTCTTCTATTCTGTTTGGAATACTTGTTTCCATTTCTATACCATTGTATGCTTTTTTTATCTTAAAGAAAAAAATGAATTTGTATGATTCCGGAGCAATTGCTGCGGCCTACGGTTCAGTGAGCGCTGTTACTTTTGTTACTGCTGTAACCTATTTGGAGGCTCAGCAGCTTCATTTAAAAGGACACATGGTTGCAGTAATGGCATTGATGGAATCGCCTGCAATTATTATGGGTTTGTTATTGATTTCATTGTATGATAAAAATGGTTTTAATAACATAAAAAAACGTTCTGTTATAAAACATTCTTTAACAAATGGAAGTGTATTATTAATTGTTGGCAGCCTTTGTATAGGCTATTTGGCAAACGCTAAGCAAGCAGAAGGCATTAAGCCATTTACAAATGATTTATTTAAAGGATTTCTCGCAATATTTTTATTAGATATGGGCATTACGAGTGGAAAAAAATTAAAATCCTTTTTTTCTGCAGGATGGTTTCCTATTCTTTTTGCAATAGTAATCCCTTTTATCAATGGCTGTGTGTTTGCATTCATAAGTTCATTGGTAACCTCTGATGTTTCAAGCCGGTTTATATTTGCTATACTCGCTGCAAGCGCATCTTATATAGCTGTTCCTGCTGCCATGAAAATAGCTGTTCCCAAAGCCAATCCAGGATTGTTTTTACCAATGGCGCTAGCAATAACATTTCCATTCAACATAACCATCGGAATGCCTTTTTACTTTTATATCGTTAACAATTTTTAGTGCTATCTATATTCAATATTTATACAATAAATCAGTTCTTATTCGGTTTTAATTATTACACTTTACAAAAAACATTGTTATTTTTGTGTACATGAATAATTATTTCGAACCTCATAAATTTAAAATAGGTATTGTTGGTGGTGGTCAGTTAGGCAAAATGCTTATACAGGCGGGTACAAAATACAACCTTTATTTCGCTACTCTCGACCCCGATGAAAATGCGGTGTGTGTTGATTTAGCGAATGAGTTTACCTGTGGTAGTTTAACCGATTTTGATACAGTTTACAATTTCGGAAAAGATAAAGATGTTATTACAATTGAAATTGAGAATGTAAATATCGATGCACTAAAAAAACTACAGCAAGAAGGAAAAAAAGTATTCCCACAGCCTGAGGTAATTGAGGTTATTCAGGACAAAGGACTTCAAAAGCAGTTTTATAAAAATAACAACATTCCTACATCGCCTTTTCTTTTAATAGAAGATTCTAAACATATAGCAAATTCAAGTTTTACCTTTCCTTGTTTTCAAAAATTACGAAAAGGCGGATACGATGGTAAAGGTGTTGTTAAGTTAAATTCTGTAACCGATTTATCACAAGCCTTTCAAGAACCAAGCCTTTTAGAGCAATTGGTTGATTTTGAAAAAGAATTATCAGTAATTGTTGCACGCAACTCCAATGGTGAAATTAAATGTTTCCCTCCTGTTGAGTGCGAATTTAATGCAGAAGCCAACTTGGTAGAGTTTTTGTTTTCGCCTGCAACTATTACCAACGATGTAGCAAAAGAGGTAGAACGCATTGCTATTCAAGTTGCCGAAAAGCTCAATATTGTTGGGTTATTGGCAGTAGAGTATTTTTTAACTAAAGATGGGCAAGTGTTAGTAAATGAGTGCGCTCCTCGTCCTCATAATAGTGGGCATCAAACAATTGAGGGTAATTTTGTTTCGCAATTCGAACAACATTTAAGAGCCATTTTAAATTTGCCTTTGGGCGATACTAGCACTGTTAATCCATCGGTGATGATTAATTTGTTGGGTGAAAAAAACTATTCTGGTGATGCCAAGTATCAGGGTTTTGCAGAAGCATTAAAATACAAAGGCGTATATTTACATTTGTACGGAAAAAAAACAACAAAACCTTTTCGTAAAATGGGACACATAACAGTTGTTAATGCCTCATTAAATCAAGCAAAGAGTACAGCTTTAGAATTGAAAGAATTAGTTAAAGTAATTGCATAATCACTTAAATAATCAAACAAATGATTGGAATAATAATGGGTAGCAGCAGTGACCTTCCTATAATGAAAGAAGCCGCTAATTTTTTGAAACAATTGGAAATACCTTATGAATTAACCATTGTATCCGCTCATCGTACACCTGAGCGCATGTTCGATTATGCAAAAACGGCAAAAGACCGTGGTTTGAAAGTAATTATTGCAGGTGCTGGTGGTGCAGCGCATTTACCAGGCATGGTTGCCTCGTTTACTGCACTGCCTGTTATTGGTGTGCCTATTAAATCTAGCAATTCTATTGATGGTTGGGATTCATTATTATCAATCGTTCAAATGCCAAACGGAGTGCCCGTTGCAACTGTTGCTGTAAATGCCGCACAAAATGCAGGAATACTTGCCGCACAAATTATAGGATGCAATGACAATGCTGTTTATGCCCAATTGCAGGCTTTTAAAGAAGAGCTTAAGCAAAAGGTAATGAAAAGTGTTGATGATATTGGATAGGGATATAATTTTTACTGTTTCCTAATAAAGGCCCCCACAGCATTCAAGTAATTTTGAAACCCCATAGTTTCTTGAATAGTACTGTGGCCTGCATCTGCAATACGATGCGCTTCTTTGTAAGTTCCGCTATGATTTGCATATACCACTTCTCCATGTGTTGTAATGCTTAAAAAATCATCATCTTGCCCATGTATCCAAAATAGTGGTTGGTTTATATCTTTTATTTCTTCACCATTATCAATTTTTAAATCAGTGAAAAAAGCACCAGGCATTGCTAATCCTGAACCATCTTGTACCATCACTTCGGCCGAAGCAAATGGCGCTTCAAGCATTAGTTTGTGTGGCTTTAAACTATAATTACCTGCACTCAATTGTGTAGCAGGTGCACTACCCATGCTAAAACCATATATTATAAGTCGTTCATGGGTTAACCCTTTGCTTTTTAGCCATTTCAATCCCGCATCTACATCTGCATACAAGCCTTCTTCGCTTGGTTTGCCTTCTGACAAGCCATATCCACGGTAATCTATCATCAATACTCCATATTTATTTTTGGAGGTAGTGTTCGCTAATAATTTAGCTCTTGGCCAATAAAAATCCATATGATCGGCATTTCCATGACAATACATGATAACTGTATCGGTGCTAATGGTATTGATGTTGCCTATATATATTGCATAAATAAGTGTACTTGTATTTTCTTCAGCACTTTGCGAAGCGATTTGAAAAATATGAATCATACTATCAGGTATCTGATAGGAAGCATCTAATGTGAAATCGTTTTCGCCCGTATAGTTATCAAGTTTGTATGAACTTATATTGGTTTTGGGGTTAAATAAATTATCGTCAAGTCGTAAACAGCTCGAGAGTAAACAGAATAATAAGCTTATTGCAAAAAACTTTTTCATCGCTCATTAAATTTATAAGTGTAACCAATATAAACGCCAAATGCACCATTATTTCCTAATGGTGTTTTATAATCAACTACCAATTTTTCGTTCGATAAATTTGGCGCAATCACTTTCATCTCAAAGTTGATGTTTCCTCTTTTACCGATAAAACTATGTCCTATAGTTGGCATAAAAATCCATTTGTTTTTCTGTTCAATATCAAATGCCCTTTTTGGTGATAGCTCAAACCAATTGTCGATACTCACATATACCATTTTAGTTTTATTTCCATATTCCCAAAATGAGTTAATAGCAAGTTGTGGATATACTTTTGCCGCATCTTTATTACGGTAAATGATATTGATAACGGGTGTAACACTTACTGAAGGGACGTACTTTTTTTGATAAATAAATTGTTTTGTAATACCTAGTTCTGTTTGCAGATTGCCAAATAAGCCAGAGGTTATATTTACTGCACCAAATCCTGTTAAACTACTATCGATACCATAGCCGTAATTTGCGGTTAAAAAAGGCATTGGTATGGTTGCCGAACCAAATCCAATGAGCGGGCCGCCCATGCTTACCGAGGCGGCATGTTGCTTGCTTTTTAATGGTTTTATGTATTTTATAGGTGAACAGCCAATAAAAATCACTAAGATTAAAGCAAGTAAATTAAGTTTAAAATTGTTCATACAAATAACATCTATCGTGTAAAGATAAGGCTATTTGTTCAAAATTAGTATCTTTGTTTTTCTGTATGAGAGACTTATTTTATACCATTTTAGTTGTTTGGGTTTTATGGCGTATTTTTAATAGCCTTAGTGCCTATAAATCAAAACAATCAGCTAATGCTCAAGCTCGTTATAACACTAAACAGGGAGAAACTAAAATAGAGTATGTTCCACCTCAAAAGAAAAAAATGCCTGATACTGAAGGGGAGTATGTTGAATACGAGGAGGTAAAATAACCGCTATTTCTAAAATTTTTTAACTTGTATTTTTGAAGTCTTAATTTTAAAAAATTAAAAATGTTCATTACTTAAAATTGGTGTTAGTAATTTTAGCCGTACTGTTTTTTGTTTGTATTGCTTGTACTTATTTTTGTCTATGTTTAAAGGAAAATAGATTGTTTAAAGTGATATTGTTTCATTGTTTCGATAAGTGGTATGGTAAGGAAGCAATTGATTTTAGAGAAAAGTATAATGAGGAAGCATTTTGGACAAACTCAATATCGGATAGAATGCTCGCATTTATCAAGTTTATGTGAGGCATTCGAACTCAGTTTGTTTTATACAACTAGCTCAAACTCCTTTTTAGCCAATGCATTACCATTGATTACAATTTCAACTACATGTTTACCGCTATAGTGTTTTCGTGTAGTAAAATCTTCAAAGCGGTGTTTTTTTTGTATTGATAATTTATTGTTTCCTTCAAGATTTAACTCCTTTAATTTAAATACTTTTGGACTTATTTCGCCTAGTTTCTTTTGATAATAGATGATGTAATCAATGGCTAATTTTTGATTTTTATTTTTTTGAGAAACTACATCAAAACTAAATTCAAATACTTCGCCTAGTTTTAGTTTGTTTTTGTTGATTTTGAAGTTTGCTACCTCTACTTTTATTGTTTTTTCAAAGCCAAATAACTGGAGTGATTGCGTATTGCCTTTTTTGATAAGTGTTCTGCTCGCATGCTTTATAATCCATTGTGTATTGGGGTTTTGAGTATTCCATTTGCTTACTGTGTTTAGCATCCAATCTGAATTGTCTTTTGATATATCATTCAAATGGTTCGCAACCGATTTTTTTACATAAAGCTCCGTATCTTGTTTTAATGTTTCAAGTATAGTAAGTGTTGTTTCTGGCTTTTTAATAACCATATCGAGTTTAAACGACCACGGTAAGCGAGGTCTACTACCTTCTGATGCCAAGCGTCTTACATGATGGTTCTTGTCTGTAGCCCATTTTTCCATCACTTTTATTGTTTTATTAAAATCGCGCTTCAGGTATTCGCGTATTGCAAATTCTGACGAACCAAATTGAGTAAAATATTTCAGTGCTTCCATTGAAGTTGAAAAGTGCTCATGCCCATATAACCCAACAAAATCAGGAAATACAAGTGTGGTGTAACCACTATTGAGTTGTGGAATTGTATGCGATAAAATATCAATCGATTTTTTATAATCGGATGGTAAATGTTTTTTTAAAACAATAGAGGTGTTGCGTAATCGTTCATTTAATGATAGTTCGTCATGATTTATCATCAAATCTTTTACAAAATTATCGGGACTAAAATTTTTGTAGTTTTTGTTTAATTCAATAGCTAAATTTCTATAATAGCTTTTGTTAAACATATCTTTTAATGCTTCTGCCATGTTTCAGATTAGGTATTTTTTTAGAGTTTTATCCTGTTATGAATTGTACAATTCCATAACCGTTATTTCAGGCATAATTCCAACCCTACCTGGATAGCCCAAGAAGCCCAAGCCTCTGTTTACATAAAGATATTGATTTTCGTGTTGGTACAAGCCAGCCCATTGTTTGTAAACATATTGTGATGGGCTCCATTTAAATCCGGGTATTTCAATGCCAAATTGGAATCCATGTGTGTGTCCACTAAAGGTAATGTCCACATCTTTAAACTCTTGTTTCACCTGCATATTCCAATGCGATGGGTCGTGTGAAAGCAACAGTTTTACAGGGTAGTGCTCGGTATTGGCATGCGCTTTTTTTAGGTCGCCATATTTAGGGAAATTTAAATTACCTCCCCAGTTTTCAATCCCAATAATTGCTATTTCTGAATCACCTTTTTTTATTGGAACGTGCTCATTCATCAACAAACGCCACCCCAATTGAGCATGAACATTTTTTAGCGCATCTAAATTTTTTTCTTTTGCTTCTTTACTTTCCCATTGTACATAATCGCCATAGTCATGATTTCCTAAGGTGCTGTATATACCCATCGGAGCTTCAATTTTGCTTAGTGCATCAGCAACGTGGTCGGTTTCTGAGGCAATGTTGTTTACTAAATCACCAGTAAAAAAAACAATATCTGCTTTTTGTTCATTAATGATTTTTACTGCTTCTGCTAGTGGTTTGTCTGATACAAAGCTACCACTATGTATATCCGATATTTGTATTATTTTCAAACCATTGAACGATTCGGGTAAATTAGGTAATACCACTTTTACTGTATGTACCTTGTACTGAAAAGCGCCTCTAACCATGCCCCAAATAAATCCTGCTAAAGGTATTGCTGCCATTCCTAAAGCTACTTGATTCAAAAATTTTAATCGCGAAATTCCTGTGCCAGCTATTGTTGCTTCGCTTGTGCTAGTCCACAATTTGCTATATATCCATCTGAATAAGCGTATAATATCATCTGTTAGTAAAAAAAGCGAACCAATTACTTTCGACATGAGTACTACTACAACTACTGCAAGTAAATATATTTTTATGTGTTTGGGCCACTCGTCTATTTTGAAAAATAGTGGTGTCATAAATACCATGCATGAAAATGCTGTAAAGCCCCAATAAATATAAAATACAAGGGATTTTTTATAAGCACTAGAACCTTTCAAAACGGTTAATATTGCTTGGTAGAAATACCAATCAATAAGCAGCAATAATAAACCTATAAAAACAAACCTTAAACTTAACGACATTTTACCCGTATTTATAATTATGGGCACAAAACTACGGAAACTTTTTTTGATTCAAAAGTTTCCGTATGCGTTATTTTCTTGTCCCCTCAAGACTCATGTTTTCATCGCCAGCCTGATAAGGAAGGTAGGTAACAATAAACTGAAACATTTCATCGCTAGTACGCATACTGCCTTCGCGCTCTGCAATCAAGCGTGGTGGACTAAATGGATTGCTTGGGTTTTGTTTGGTGTTATCAAAAACACCTTCAATATGAATAATTGAACCTTTTGGAATTTTAACCATTTTTTTGAAGGTGTAAAAATATTGCCATCTAAAATCCCATTTGTTAATGCGTATAAGCGGAATTGTGTCTCCTACTGGTGATAGGGCATAGGCTAAAAATGTTTTACCAAGTAGATGCATGTGTGGATTAAGAGTAAGTATTGAAATATCTTCAGGCACTCTGTAATCCGACCGAAATGTCATCACCGTATCGGGTGGTACTACAAGTGGTGGTACAATAGGCGAAACGCCAAAAGTACCCATTTGAAACTCTCGAGTAGGTCGTAATGGGGCTGTTTTGGAATAAAATACATTAAAAGTTGTATTGTCAATTGTGTCTACTCTTGATGGGCCGTAATGAATATCTTTTAAAAACAAGGCTCCTTTTCTAGCTAGCTTAAAGCCACCTATTCCTTCTGGATAAATAGGAGGCGTTACACCAGGTAAGTAATTGGTTACTGAATAGGTGAGGGCAGGAAATGTAATTCCATCATCATTTGCTAAATCTAAGGCTTTATAAGCAGATAGTTTGTCAGGAAACGAGTCAATGTCTACTACCGTATTTCCTCTAAAAACATCTTTTCTTTTGTTGTAATCATAACTTAAAAGCTGGGCATTTACATGATGTACTAGTTTTCTATTGCCAGGTACCACTTCAATAGCACTGATAAATGTGTCGTTAGGTATTTCATAAGGCACGCGCATTAGTAAAAACAAATCTTTAAAATTGCCTTTAATTCGAAAAGCATCCTTATAATTGATTACTAAATCGGGCTTTCCAAGTTGCGAACCGTTAGTAAATTGTGGCACTTGAGGAATTTTGGTGCTATCTCCTAGCATGCAGCCTTCATCAACCCATTTGGTAATTAGTTCAATTTCATCATCGGTTAATACTTTTTCATCAATAAAATGAGAATAATTAGCATCCGCAGGCCAAGGTGGCATATAGCGTGTTGTGGTTACAAATTTTATCAAGGCTGCTCGTGAACGTACATCTTGGTAGCTTAGCAAATTAAACGGACCTGCTTCTCCTGGGCGGTGGCACGAACTGCAATTTTTGTAAATAATAGGGGCAATATGATCTGCGTAAGTTATTTTTTCTGAAAAAACACCATTGTTCTTACAGGATGAAAAAAGTAAGCAAATCAACAAGTATCCCCCCCCCAAAAAAATTCTGTTTGTTAATAAATTCATGCGTTCAAATTAATTCTCATTGTTGAAAAAGGAGTTAACAAAATTACGAAACTAAGCTGGTTCAACCTCAACTGTAAGTTATCTTTGTTTTCATGCCATTCATTTTAAAAAAAATATCAATAATTGTTTTTGTACTGATTGTATCGGTTTTACCTTATTCGTGCAGAAAAAGCAAAGGTCCTTACAACCCTTATCTTAAGATGAAAACTAAGCCGAGTGAGGTGATGCGTAAGGAAGATAAAAGAATAATAAAAAAGGGGAATAAAACTTACGAGAGACAGTTAGGGAAAAATAGAAAAAAGCTATTTGGTCGCAAAAAGCCTCCAAAGGCTTGATTATCATATTTTTATGTTTGACAGTTTTGTTTGCCTGTAATAAGTGTAAATAATGCTTAAAAACTGAATTAAATACAAATAAAAATCGTAAGTTTGTAGCTATGAAATGGATATTGGGTATTCTTTTTTGCATACTTTCACTTAGTAATACAAAACTAAGTGCTAATCCCTATTTTGCTGCAAATGAGTCTGATAGCAGGTTGGTCGATTCTTCTTTAGTCGATAAAGCGACTTCTAAGCTTTTTTTAAACTTAACAATCAATTATAAAGGCAAGATTTCCAATTCATCATCCAACAATCAACTTCCGAAAAAAAATAAGAAAAAAAATAGAAAAGGAGTAAAACCTGTATATTATTGTTTACCAGCCAATTCTGTTGTTTTTTCTGTTAATTCTGATCGAGACAAAATTTTTATTGGAAAAAATTCTGA
Source organism: Bacteroidia bacterium (assembly GCA_049651825.1). GTDB lineage: Bacteria > Bacteroidota > Bacteroidia > 2-12-FULL-35-15 > 2-12-FULL-35-15 > 2-12-FULL-35-15. Next base: position 7,004 of record JBASCV010000023.1, on the reverse strand, counting down.
AACTTCTTTTTGTTTTTCAGGAAACGGAAAAAGAGGCCCCCCTGTTTATTAGTTTTGTTTTATTAAAATGCTGTTTTATAGTGTTTTAGCTTCTTTTAACTAATAAAGTTTACATTTATTTTACATTGAATTTGAATACCATCACCGATTTAAACCATTGGTATGCCATTTACACAAAGCCTAGAGCCGAAAAAAAGGTTTTTGAGCGTTTATGTGAATATGGTTATGAGGCGTATTTGCCTTTAGTGACATCCGTTAGAGAGTGGAGTGATAGAAAAAAAAAGGTGACGAGTCCACTTATTTCGGGTTATGTGTTTGTTAAAATAAATAGGGAGTTGTTGTTTGATACATTAAAAGTTCAAGGAACCTTAGGTGTTTTAAGATATTTGGGTAAACCCGCAATAATCAGGGATTGTGAGATTGAAAATTTGAAAATATTGATAGGTGGTGGAGCTGAACTAGAAGTAGTGAGTGCTCCTGTGTTTGAAAAGGGTGATGCAGTGGAAGTGATAGAAGGACTTTTTAAAGGATTAAAAGGATACTCTTTAAATATTAAAGGAAAACATCGAATAGTGGTTGAAATAGAAACAATTGGAAGTCGATTGGCTGTGAATGTGCCTTTGGATTTTGTAAGGAAAAATACGAGCTTATCTTATATATAGGAGTAATTTTTAACTTTTTTATTTAAAGATATAATATCGATCTCTAATAAATTAGTATATTCGGGTTCCAAAATAAGATTTGGTCAGTAGGGTGTGACTGACGTTAGCGAAGCTGTGTAGTTGTAGTAATGAAAATCTGGTTTAATATTTATAATTTAGGCCTTAAGAGAAATTTCGGTGAATATTTTAGAATTAATAGGTAGAAAAGAAGAACTCTTTTATCAAGATGTTCAAACACATGAGAAACAATTATCTAAAATTGTTGAAAATTCGTCCTTTCTTATTCTTGGAGGAGCGGGTTCAATTGGACAGGCTGTTGCAAAAGAGATTTTTAAAAGAAATCCAATGAAATTGCATGTTGTTGACATTAGTGAAAATAATATGGTAGAATTGGTAAGAGATATCAGGAGTTCTTTTGGTTATATTAACGGTGATTTTCAAACCTATGCTTTAGATATAGGTTCTGTTGAATATGATGCTTTTATTGAAGCTGATGGTAAATATGATTATGTTTTAAATCTATCTGCATTAAAGCACGTAAGGAGCGAAAAAGATCCGTATACATTAATGAGGATGATTAATGTTAATATTCTTAATACTGTTAAAACAGTTAACCAATCAATTCGAAAAGGAGCTCGTAAATACTTTTGTGTGTCTACTGATAAGGCGGCCAATCCTGTTAATATGATGGGTGCGTCTAAAAGAATTATGGAAATGTATTTGATGTGGTTAAGTGATTCTATACCTATTTCTACTGCAAGATTTGCAAATGTAGCATTTTCCGATGGTTCATTATTGTATGGTTTTAATGAGCGAATTAAAAAGAAACAGCCTATAGTAGCTCCTAACGATATAAAGAGATATTTTGTAACACCTAAAGAGTCTGGTGAACTATGTCTTATGTCATGTGTGTTAGGTGAAAATCGCGATATTTTTTTTCCAAAACTTAATGAAAATTTGCACCTCATAACTTTTGCTGAAATAGCTGAAAAATATTTGAAGATGCTTGGGTATGAATCTTATTTGTGCGCTAATGAAAATGAAGCACGCCAATTGGTGAAGGAGCTTTCTGAAAAAAAAATCTGGCCATGTTTGTTTACAGGTTCTGATACAACTGGAGAAAAAGATTTTGAAGAATTTTTTACTTCGTCTGAAAAAATTGAACTAAATCGTTTTGATAGTATCGGAGTAATAAAAAACAATGTTGTTACGAATAAGCAGGTTCTAGATCATTTTTTATTATCTATTGATCAAATGAAAACGAAAAATTATTGGACGAAATCGGAAATAATAGACTTGTTTAATTATATGCTTCCGAATTTTAATCATAAGGAAACTGGAAAATACTTAGATGCTAAAATGTAATGACCCAGACGCAAAGTATAATTTCATTTATACGTAAAACCTTTAATCAAGAACATGATTTTATTCCCTTGCATCTACCAACATTTGCAGGGAATGAAAAAAAGTATTTGATGGAATGTATTGACTCAACTTTTGTTTCATCGGTTGGTGCATTTGTCAATAAATTTGAAGCAGATTTTGCAAAATATACTGGAGCAAAATATGCTATTGCATGCGTAAATGGAACAAACGCCTTGCAAATTGCACTTTTGGTTAATAATGTAAAGCGATCAGATGAAGTGCTGTCGCAGTCACTTACATTTATTGCTACTGCAAATGCGATCAACTATATTGGAGCAGTACCTGTTTTTATTGATGTAGACAAGAATACACTCGGTATGTCTCCTGAAGCATTGAGGGGATTTTTAAATAAGAATGCTGAAAAACGAGTAACCGGATTTACTTATAACAAAATTACAGGAAGTAAAATTAGTGCTTGTGTACCGATGCACACTTTCGGTTTTCCGTTACGGATAGATGAAATAGCAGCGATATGCAAAGAGTGGAATATTGCTTTGATTGAAGACGCTGCTGAATCGCTTGGGAGTTATTATAAAGGTGTGCATACCGGAAATTATGGTGCAATAGGCACGTTTAGCTTCAACGGAAATAAAATTATTACATCGGGTGGTGGTGGTGCCTTGATAACTAATGACGAAAATTTAGCAAAACACGCTAAACACTTAACCACGCAGGCAAAGTTGCCGCATCCATGGCGTTTCACGCATGATGAGATAGGTTACAACTATCGAATGCCGAACCTGAATGCAGCATTAATTTGTGCACAGTTAGAGCAGTTAGATGTATTTTTAGCCAATAAAAGAGCCTTAGCAGATATTTATGAAAATTATTTTAGTGGCACAGGTATTCAGTTTTTTACAGAAACTGAATACGCAAAAGCCAATTATTGGCTGAACGCTATTTTGCTTCATGATGAAAATGAGCGTGATGAATTTTTGAAAACGACAAACGAAAATGGTGTGATGACACGTCCTGCTTGGGATTTAATGAATACTTTACCGATGTTCAGAAATTGCCAGCACGATGGATTAGAAAATAGCAAATGGTTGGCAGAACGTTTAGTGAATATACCCAGCAGTGTGAGAAAATAAATGGTTAAACGCGAATTGATATTAATAGGTGGTGGTGGACATTGCAAATCTTGTATAGATGTGATAGAGCAGGAAGGTAAATATACTATTGTTGGGATTTTGGATTTGCCGGATAAGAAAGGAAATCGTGTGTTAGATTATGAAATCATTGGCAATGATAATGATTATGAAAAATATAAGCAGCGAAATTGCGAATTTTTAATAACAGTTGGACAAATAAAAACAGCAACAGTTCGAAAAAAAATATTTGAAAAATTAAATGCGCTTGATGCAAAGCTTGCAATTGTTGTTTCTTCAAGAGCATACGTTTCAAAACATGCAATTATTGACAAAGGAACGATAGTGATGCACAATGCTTTCGTAAATGCAGGAGCGAAAGTTGGAGCAAATTGTATTTTGAATTCTGGTTGCAATGTTGAACATGATGTTGTTATTGGTGATTATTCGCATATTTCAACAGGGGTATTTGTAAACGGGGATTGTAAGATTGGTAAAGAAGTTTTTGTTGGGAGCAACGCTACTATTTCAAATCAGGTGAATGTGGGGAATCATGTAATAGTTGGGGCAGGAAGTTTAGTAATAAAAAACATTGAAAGTAATAGAACGGTAGTAGGCGTGCCTACAAAGTAGACTAGGATATGAAGAAAAGTACTATTATAATTGCAGAAGCTGGCGTAAATCATAATGGCGATATTAATTTGGCGAAAAAGTTAATTGATATAGCTGCAGACGCAGGAGCTGATTATGTGAAATTTCAAACATTCAGAACTGAAAAATTAGTTAGCACTATTGCAAAGAAAGCAGATTATCAACAAGATAATACAGGGTCTGTTTCTCAATTTGACATGCTTAAAAAGTTGGAATTAAGTGTTGCTCAGCATTATGACTTAATATCTTATTGTGAACAAAAGAATATCCGTTTTCTCTCTACAGCTTTTGATTTGGACAGTATAGACTTGTTAAATTCCCTCGGAATAAATTTGTTTAAAATACCATCAGGAGAAATAACTAATCTACCTTATCTTAAAAAGATTGGTTCTTTAAGTAAGGATGTAATCGTTTCTACAGGTATGTGTATAATGTCAGAAATAGAAGATGCGGTAAATGTTTTAATAAAAGCTGGTACTTTAAGGGAAAGAATATCGATATTGCATTGTACCACTGATTATCCAACTGGAATGAACGATGTAAATCTTAATGCGATGTTAAGTATCAAAAATCAATTGGATTTCCCCATTGGTTATTCTGACCACACTTTAGGCATAGAAGTCCCAATTGCTGCGGTTGCAATGGGGGCTGTGATTATTGAAAAGCATTTTACTTTAGATAAAACGCTTCCTGGGCCTGATCATAAAGCATCTCTGGAGCCTGCCGAATTAAAAGCTATGGTAAACGCGATTCGGAATATTGAAAAAGCTATGGGGAGTGGTGAAAAACAACCATCGGAAACAGAAAAGAAAAATAGGTTGGCAGCTCGTAAGAGCATTCATCTTGTAAAAAAAGTTGAGAAAAATCATATAATTACTGAACAGGATTTGATTATGAAACGTCCAGGCGATGGTATTTCACCAATGTTAATGGAGCAAGTGCTTGGAAAAAAATTAATCTCAGATTTCGAAAGTGAACATAAATTAGAATGGGGAAATATGGCATAGTAATAAATTGTCGATTAATGGAAAAATAATTTTAATAATTAAAATAAATATATAATATATGGATAATCAAAAAAAACAATGGGAAGAGTCTTATCAAAATAAAGACAATTATATGTTTTACCCTCATGAGGAGGTTATTCGATTTTTTTCACAGTATATTAATAAAAGGAAAGGGTTCGATACTTTTGAGAAAAAGCATAATGTAAACGGACTTCCAAAGGTACTTGATTTAGGCTGTGGAATAGGCAGACATATAGTATTTTCTAATCAGATGCAAACGGACGCTTATGGCGTTGACCTGTCCGAGGCGGCTATAGAATTTGCTGTAAGTTGGGCAAAAAAAGAAGGAATACCCAATGCAGAAGAAAAGATTTTGCAATGCGATATTACCAAAATGCCATTTCAAAATAATTTTTTTGATTTTATGGTAAGCCATGGAGTGCTTGATAGTATGTCACTGCAAAATTGTCAAAAATCAATTGTTGAAGCACATAGAGTACTGAAATCTGGTGGTTATTTTTATTGTGATTTAATATCTGGTGACGATAGTGAGCATGATTCAAATTTTTCAGGTGAAGAGGTTATCAAAACAGAGCATGAAAGAGATACTATTCAATTATTTTATAATGAAAATTTAATTAAAAATTTATATTCCAAATACTTTGAAATTACTGATATGATCCTTATTAAACGCAACAGTATTACAAATAATCAAGGTACTTCTAGGTATCATATAGTTTTTAGAAAGAAATAATATGGAATTTTGTGAAAATAATGCAATAAAAAAATAGTAATTTCGAAGAAAGTAATGAAAACTTATTTGATAACGGGCGTTACTGGTTTTTTGGGAAGTAAGCTTGCAATGTCCCTTTTAAATTCCAACTGCAAAGTAGTTGGAATTGGCAGAAGTGAAAAGCATCCGGATATTCTTGAGTGTTCCGAACATAAACATTTCCAATATATTAGGGGCGAAATTTCCGATTCCATACTTGCTAAATTAAATAATATAGAAATTAGTGGGATTTTTCATCTTGCATCCCAACTGCCGAATAAGCCGTATTTAAATTATGAAGATTATTACAGAGGAAATGTTTCATCTACACTTCACTTAATTAAGTATTTTAAAGATAAAAAAATTGATTTTTTTACATACACGTCTACTGGATCTGTTTTTGGCAAAAATAAAAATGATACAATTGATGAGAGTTCTGTCCCTGAACCTACAAATTATTATGGTTTAACAAAATATATTGCGGAAAAAGCTCTTGAAATAGAATCTGTCAATTTTCAAACCAATGTAATAGTTATTAGGTTTCAATCAATATTTGGGAAAGGAGATCGTTATGGCATTGTTAGTTCTTTATACAAGCAATTTAAAAGAAATGAGGATGTAGAATTATATAGTAAAGGGAATGTTTTTAGGAATTTAATTTCTGTGGAGGATGCAATTGAAATATTAGAAAGTATTGTTCAAAGACACAAGGATTTAAGTAAATTTGAGTTGTTTCATGCAGGAGGTAAGAATTCGATTAAAACTCTTGATATAGCTTTACTAATAAAAAAAAATCTTCAATCAAATTCCAACATTGTTTTGTCCGATAAAAAGTCAATTTATGATTGGGACGTATTTGTAAATATTTCAAAAGCTCAAAAAAAACTTAATTTTCAGCCCCATTCCATTGAAGAGGGTATTAATAAATATTTAAACCAATTAAAAATTGAAGTATAAAAATGCTCTTCCATACTTTCCAGAAGAAGATATTGATAATATCCTTGGAGAGGTAAAAGAAATACTATTGGGTCAAGGTTTTCTAACAAAAGGTCCGAAGTCAAAAGAATTTGAAGCAAAATTCGCTGATTATATTGGATCCAAGTTTGCTGTGTCAACTAATTCATGCACAACTGCCATGGAGGTTGTGCTTAAAGCAATTGGTTTAACACCTCAAGATGAGGTAATAGTCCCTGTTCAAACTTTCATTGCTACTGGATCTTGTGTTTCAAATGTTGGAGGAAAACTCATATTTTGTGATTGCGATGAAAATTTTCTATTAGATTATAATGATTTAAAGAATAAAATAACCCCAGCTACCAAAGCAGTTATAATTGTTCATTTTGCAGGTCTTATACATCCTGACATTTTTGAAATAAAAACATTTTTGAAAGAAAAAAAT